>JAFECU010000058.1 GCA_018242005.1 Pseudomonadota bacterium
GGCCACGCCGCACATCGCCCACGCCCTGTGGAGCGAGCTGGGTTACGCCAGCGCGCTGGGCGACCTGCTCGACGCCGCCTGGCCCCAGGTGGACCCGGCCGCGCTCGTGCAGGACGAAGTCGAGCTCATGCTCCAGGTGAACGGCAAGCTGCGCGGCGCCATCCGCGTGCCGGCCACGGCCGACAGGGCCGCCATCGAGCAGGCGGCCATCGCCAGCGCAGACTTCCAGAAGTTTGCCGAGGGCAAGGCGCCCAAGAAGGTCATCGTCGTGCCCGGCCGCCTGGTCAATGTGGTGATCTGATGCGCAAGCGCAGCCTGCTCATGGCCCTGGCGGCCACCCCCCTGGCCGCCTGTGGCTTTCGCCTGCGCGGAGTGCCGCAGTTTGCCTTTCACAGCCTGTACGTGCAGGCACCGGCCGGCTCGGCGCTGGCGCGCGAACTCGTACGCACCCTGCAGGGCGGTGGCGGCGCGCTCACCGTGCTGACCGAGCCCGCCCAGATGTCCAAGGCCGAAGTGATTCTGGAGCTCATCTCCGAGCAGCAGGAGCGCGTCGCCGTGGGCCTGAGCACCGCCGGCCAGGTGCGCGAGCTGCAACTGCGCCTGCGCATCAGGTTTCGCCTGCGTGACCAGCAGGGCCAGGAATGGATCGCCGAGACCGAACTGCTACAGCAGCGCGACATCAGTTACAACGAAACCCTGGCCCTGTCCAAAGAGGGCGAGGAGGCCATGCTCTACCGCAACATGCGCAGCGACCTGGTGCAGCAGATCATGCGCCGCCTGGCCGCGGCCAAGCCGCAGTGATGCAGCCTGTGCGGCATCGCCTCTACGCCCTCCCCCTCTGGGGGAGGGCAGGCGTGGGGGCCAGCGGCGCTGATGCTTTGATGCCGGCAAGATGCCGGCGCTCCCGGCCCCCATCCCCACCTTCCCCCAGAGGGGGAAGGAGCCGGCAGAAACTTCTGGCCCCATGCAAATCCCCCTGAACCAGCTCGCCGCCCAGCTGCAAAAAGGCCTGCGCCCGCTCTACACCCTGCATGGCGACGAGCCGCTGCTGCAGCAGGAGGCGCACGACGCCATACGCGCCGCCGCGCGCGCCCAGGGCTACACCGAGCGCAGCAGCCACACCGTGTCCGGCGCGCACTTCGACTGGAGCGCCGTGCTCGCCGCGGGCGGCAGCTTGAGCCTGTTTGCTGACCGGCAGATCCTCGAGGTTCGCATCCCCTCGGGCAAGCCCGGCAAGGACGGTAGCGCGGCCCTGCAGCAGATCGCCGCCGCGGCCGACGGCAACGACAGCCTGCTTGCCATCGTGCTGCTGCCGCGCCTGGACAAGGCCACCAGGACGGGCGCGTGGTTCTCGGCGCTCGAAGCCCACGGCGCCACCGTGCAGATCGACCCCGTGGAGCGCGCCCAGCTGCCCGCCTGGATCGCCCAACGCCTGGCCGCCCAGGGCCAGCGCGTGGCACCGGGCGAGGAGGGCCAGCGCACCCTGCAATTCTTTGCCGACCGCGTCGAGGGCAACCTGCTCGCCGCGCACCAGGAGATCCAGAAGCTCGCCCTGCTGCACCCCCAGGGCGAGCTGACCTGGGCGCAGGTCGAATCCGCCGTGCTCAACGTCGCGCGCTACGACGTGTTCAAACTGTCCGAGGCCGTCCTGTCCGGCCAGGTGGCGCGCACCCAGCGCATGCTCGACGGCCTGCAGGCCGAGGGCGAGGCCGAGGTGCTCGTGCACTGGGCGCTGGCCGAAGACATACGGGCCTTGAAGCGCTGCAAGGACGCCATGAACGCCGGCAAGCCCCTGCCCATGGCGCTGCGCGAAAACCGCATCTGGGGCGCCAAGGAACGGCTGTACGAGCGCCTGCTGCCCCAGGCCGGCGACGCGCAACTGGCGCGCCTGCTGCAATCGGCCCACATCGTGGACGGCATCGTCAAAGGCCTCAAAACCCCCGACTGGCCCCAGGACGGCTGGCAGGCCCTCTCGCGCCTGGCGCTGCAGCTGTGCCGGCTGGGCCAGCCCGCCGCGCGCCGCTGACGGGGGCGCCTGCATCCCGCCTGGGGTTCAGGGCAGCAATGCGCGCAGCAGTCTGTCCATCTCAGGCAGCCGCTGCCGGGCCTGCTCCAGCCGCTCACGGCCGAAGTGCGCCTCATACACCTGCGGCTCATCCGCTGCGCAGCCGAAACGCGCGGCAAACTGCTGCTTGAGCTGTCTGGACGCGAGGCCATCGCGCAGGGGCGCGCCATGCGCGCGCAGCAGCAGCGCCTCCAGGCAGGGCTCGCAGGCAATCACGTCGATGCGCGCCTGCGCCGCCTTCTTCCTCACGGCGTCCGTCCAGTCGGTATCCGTGTCCAGCAGCACCAGCATGCGGTCATAGGCGGCGTTGCGCGTCTGCCCCATGGCGTAGTCCACCACATGGGCCGCGCCCTTGCCGCGTGCGTTGCGGATTGCTGCCGTGACCCCGCTGCCCCTGGCGATGTAGAGGCCCCTGAGGTGGCGCAGCAGCGCCTCCTCCGCATGCCCCTCGCCCACCAGCAGCATGGTGACCAACTGCCGGCGCGCATGTCCACGAGGTTGGGACGCGCTCATAGCTGCGGCACGGCGCCATAGGCGCCCGCCATGTACTTGGCGTAGAAGTTGTCGTCGCTGCGAATGCCTTCCACGCTGTCCAGGCGCCAGGCCGTGCTTTCGTTGTGCTCATCCTTCTCGACCAGCATCACCTGCGACTTGTGCAGGACGTTCAGCACCTCCATGGCGTGGCAGGTGAACAGCAACTGCGCGCCATGGGGGTTGGTCTTCTCGTCGGCAAACAGGACCAGGATGGGCTCCAGCATGTGCGGGTGCAGATCGTTCTCGAACTCGTCGATCACCGCCAGGCCGCCCTGCTCCAGCACCGGCAGCAGCCGGTGCAACAGCACAAAGACACTCTGCGTGCCGCTCGATTCCAGTGCAAACGGCAGGCGGGCGGTCGTGCCATCGGCCAGGCGATGCGCACCAAAAGGAATCCAGAACTTCTTCTTGCCGCCATCGGGGGCGTCGGCCTCGACCTCGCGCACCTCCACATCGCTCAGGCCCAGGTCCCAGCGCCGCAGCCATCGCACCGCCTGCGCGCACGACTGGGGGTGTTCGGCAAAATAGGCCGCAGCCTGCAGCATCTGGTCGTCGCCCACCCGGCGGCCCCAGCGGTGCACATTGCTCGACACCATGGCGCGCACCAGCCGCTGCGCCAGCGGCACGCCGTATTGCGCGGCGGTAGACAGCAGCGAGGCGTTTTGCCGCACCTTGCGCGCCTCGGCTGCCTGAAAGCCAAAGTCCTGCTGCTTGACCTGGTAAGACTGGCTGGCCTCATCCCACTGCCGGATGAAGACATAGCCCATGCGCGTGCGCCTCACGTAAAGCGCCTCCTCCAGCACGCGCCGGGGCGTGCAGCGCAGCGTGTAGCGCCAGAGCTGGCCGTCGGCCGTCAGCTCCAGCTCGAACTCCGTGGGCTCATCCTGCGCCGCGAAGTGCGGCTCGAACGGCAGATCGGCCGCAGGCGGTGCGGCGAAGGAATCACGCACGAACCAGTCCAGAAACAGAATGGGCTTGAGCAGCGCCGTCTTGCCGCTGGCATTGGCGCCAATCACCGCCATGACCGCGCTGGCGCGCTCGCCCGTGGGCGCGCGTGTGGACCACACGGCCTCGGGCACCTTGCCGTCCAGCAGCCAATCGACCTCGGCACGCTCGCGGAAGGACTGGAAGTTGGCGAATGCGAAGCGGTGCAGCATGATTTTAATCTAAATAACAAACAAAAATTTGTCTGATATTTAGTTTAACACCGTGAAAAATCCCGTGTTGCCGATGCTCCCGGCTCACAAGGCGCGCGCGTGGTTGAGCTGCAGCAGGCGGCGCAGGATCTCGTCGTCCGCCATGTCCGCCGCGTAGTCCTGCCAGCCGTAGGCCGCCGCCACGGCCGCGTCCAGCTGGGCGTGCGCCTGGGCCAGCCAGGCGGGGCGCTGGTTGTACAGGTTGGTCAGCGTGCGCTTTTGCAGCGCCTTGGCGTCGGGCTCGCTCAGGCCGGGGCGCGGCTCGATGCGGTCGGGGTAGGGGGATGCGGCCATGCCCAGGGGCACGACCTCGGGCACCTGCAGCGTCCACTCGGGCGGGTTGAGCCAGTTGCGGCGCAGCGCGTCGAGCCGGTGCGCCGCCTCGGCAATGGCGCTGGCGTGCGTGCGCAGGGGCCAGGGTGCTTCTGATCCGATAGCTGCTGGCGCTTGCACCTCCTGCGCTTGACGCTGATTTGGCTTGAAATCATCAGCCAGGCCGGCCGGGATCAGCGCGCCGCTGGCGAGCGCCTCGGTGCGCTGGTGGGCGGTGTCGCGCGGGGTGAGGCCGGCGGGGAA
>JAFECU010000059.1 GCA_018242005.1 Pseudomonadota bacterium
ACAACCCCCTGAGCCGCTTTGCGGCTTCCCCCTTCTCTCTACGCGCTGCGCGCTGGGGAAGGGGGACGCAGCCAGCGCGGCGGGGCGGCCCTTGCGCGGCTGCCCGCGTCTGGTGTGCGCCGGTTTGAAGCCATGCGGGTGACGCACGGCGCTATGGAAGATTGATAGAAATGACACAAAAGGTACGCACCCGATTCGCCCCATCGCCCACGGGCTTCATCCACCTGGGCAACATCCGCTCGGCGCTCTACCCCTGGGCCTTTGCGCGCGCCAACGGCGGCGACTTCATCCTGCGCATCGAGGACACGGACCTGGAGCGCTCCACGCAGGCCTCGGTCGACGTCATCCTCGAAGGCATGGCCTGGCTGCAGCTCACGCACGACGAAGGCCCGTTCTACCAGATGCAGCGCATGGACCGCTACCGCGCGGTGCTGGAAAACCTCAAGGCCAGCGGCCATGTCTACCCCTGCTACATGAGCGTGGCCGAGCTCGACGCCCTGCGCGAGCGCCAGATGGCCGCCAAGGAAAAGCCGCGCTACGACGGCACCTGGCGCCCCGAGCCGGGCAAACAGCTGCCGCCCGTGCCCGAGGGCGTACAGCCCGTGCTGCGCTTCAAGACACCGCAAACCGGCGTGGTCGCCTGGGACGACAAGTGCAAGGGCCGCATCGAGTTCCAGAACAGCGAGCTCGACGACCTGGTCATCGCCCGCCCCGACGGCACGCCCACCTACAACTTCTGCGTCTGTGTGGACGACATGGACATGCGCATCACCCACGTGATCCGGGGCGACGACCATGTCAACAACACGCCGCGCCAGATCCACATCTTCGAAGCTCTTGGAGCGCAGGTGCCCGTGTTTGCCCATCTGCCGACCGTCCTGAACGAGCAGGGCGAGAAGATGAGCAAGAGAAACGGCGCCAAGGCCGTGACCCAGTACCGTGACGAGGGCTACCTGCCCGACGCCATGGTCAACTACCTGGCTCGCCTGGGCTGGAGCCACGGCGACGATGAGATCTTCAGTCGTGCGCAGTTTCTGGCGTGGTTCAACCTCGACCACCTGGGCAGGAGCGCCGGCCAGTTCGACGAGGCCAAGCTGCGCTGGGTCAACGCCCAGCACATGAAGGCCATGGACGACGCAGCGCTGGCCGACGCCGTCAAGCCCTTTGTCCTTCAATGCGGCGTGGCGGAGGGGCAACTCGACGAACGCCTGCCGCGCATCTGCGCGCTGTTCAAGGACCGCTGCGAAACCCTGGTCGATCTGGCGCGCTGGATCGCCGTGTTCTATGCCGACGTGGTGGAACGCAATGCCGAGGACTACGCCAAGCATGTCACCGCGGCCGCTGGACCGTTGCTGGACTCCTTCGCCGCCGCGATGGCAAAAGTGGAGTGGAACAGGGAAGCGATTGCCGCGGCCATCAAGGAGGTGCTGAAGGAGCAGGGTGCCAAGATGCCGCAGCTGGCCATGCCCGTGCGCGTGCTCACCGTGGGCACGGCGCACACGCCATCGGTCGACGCGGTACTCGAACTGCTAGGACGCGAAAAAATTCTTGCGCGTTTGAAAAGTCGTTAAAAACCTGTCTATAATTCAAGGCTCAGCAGATGACGGCCGAAAGGCTTGAGTCGTTGTTGGGGGTATAGCTCAGCTGGGAGAGCGCTTGCATGGCATGCAAGAGGTCATCGGTTCGATCCCGTTTACCTCCACCAAACTGAAAAATTTCTAGGTTTTGACCCTATCGTCTAGAGGCCTAGGACATCACCCTTTCACGGTGAGTACCGGGGTTCGAATCCCCGTAGGGTCGCCAAGTTTGGCTGCGCTTGGATTCGCAAGAATCGCAAAGCAGCTACCAACGCGGAG
>JAFECU010000005.1 GCA_018242005.1 Pseudomonadota bacterium
GCGTTGTAGCTGACCTTCTCGCTCTCCAGCCCCGACCAGGTGGGCGAAGAGATGATCTTGCGCGGCTGCGCCTGGATGTCGCGAAAGCGAATCTTCTCGTCCTCGCGGTGCAGCGCCAGGTGCACATGGTCGCGCCCGGTCTGCTTGCCCAGAGCCTCCCAGGCCTTGCAGGCCACATGGCCGTTGGTCTCGGGCGCGAGCATCATCACCACCTCGGTGGCGTCGATGTCGGTCACGATCTTCGGACGGCCCTGGGTGGAGCCCTCCTCGCGTACGCGGCCGTTGAGGTCGCCGAGCTGCGCCACCTCGGTCTCGGTGTTCCAGGCAATGCCCTTGCCGCCATTGCCAATGCGGTCCATCAAGGGGCCGAGCGAGGTGAAGCGCGCGAAGGTGTTGGGGTAGTCGCGCTCGACCACGGTGATCTGCGGCGCGGTGACGCCGGGGATCAGATCGGTCTCGCCGCGCTTCCAGTCCTTCACGCCAAAGGGCTGGGCCAGCTCGGCCGCCGTGTCGTGCATGATGGGCGTGAGCACCACCTCCTTCTCCAGCCCCAGGTGGCCGACGCAGACCTCACTGAAGGCCTTGGCAAAGCCCTTGTAGATCTCCCAGTCGCTCCTGGCCTGCCAGGCCGGATCCACGGCTGCCGACAGCGGGTGGATGAAGGGGTGCATGTCCGAAGTGTTCAAGTCGTTCTTCTCGTACCAGGTGGCCGTGGGCAGCACGATGTCGGAGTACAGGCAGGTGGTGCTCATGCGGAAGTCCAGCGTGACCAGCAGGTCCAGCTTGCCTTCGGGCGCCTTGTCGTGCCACTTCACCTCGCCGGGCTTGGCCTCGTCCCTGCCCAGGTCCTTGCCCTGCACGCCGTTGGTCGTGCCCAGCAGGTGCTTGAGGAAATACTCATGCCCCTTGCCCGAGCTGCCCAGCAGGTTGGAGCGCCACACGAACATGTTGCGCGGCCAGTTCAGCGGGTTGTCGGGGTCTTCGCAGCTCATGGCGAGCGAGCCGTTCTTGAGCGACTGCACCACGTAGTCCTTGGGGTCCAGACCGCACGCCTGCGCATCCTTGACCACCTGCAGCGGGTTGGCCTGAAGCTGCGGCGCGCTCGGCAGCCAGCCCATGCGCTCGGAACGCACGTTGAAGTCGATCATTGCCCCTTGGTAGGCGGCCTTGTCGGCCAGCGGCGACAGCACCTCTTCGACACCGAGCTTCTCGTAGCGCCACTGGTCGGTGTGGGCGTAGAAGAAGCTCGTGGAGTTCTGCTGGCGCGGCGGGCGGATCCAGTCGAGCGCAAACGCCAGCGCCGTCCAGCCGGTCTGCGGGCGCAGCTTTTCCTGGCCCACGTAGTGCGACCAGCCACCGCCGGACTGGCCTATGCAGCCGCACATCATCAGCATGTTGATGATGCCGCGGTAGTTCATGTCGCAGTGGTACCAGTGGTTCATGGCCGCGCCGATGATGACCATGCTCCTGCCATGCGTCTTGTCGGCGTTGTCGGCGAACTGGCGCGCCACGGTGATCACATGGTCGCGCGGCACGCCGGTGATTCTCTCCTGCCAGGCCGGGGTGTAGGGCTGGTTGGCGTCGTAGCCACCGTCCTCGCCCTCGCCGGGCAGGCCGCGCAGCACGCCGTAGTTGGCCACCTGCAGGTCGAACACGGTGGCCACGGCCACGCGGCCGCTCACACCCTCGCCGTTCAGATCGAGGTGGGTGATGGGCACGCGGCGCACGACGACGTCGCTGCCCTGATCGTTGGCGTTGAAGTTGGGCGTGTCGATGCCGCCGAAATACGGGAAGGCGACGTCAGCGACTTCGTGCGCCTGCGCGCCGTCTTCGAGCACCGAGAGCTTGAGCTTTGCGTCGTTGCCGGTGCGCGCGTCCTTGTCCTCCAGGTTCCACAGGCCCTGGTCGGGGCGGCCTTCCTTGCCCCAGCGAAAGCCAATGGAGCCATTGGGCAGGGCCACCTTGCCATCGACGTCGTAGGCCACGGTCTTCCAGTCCGGGTGATTGGCCTGGCCCAGCTGACCTTCGAAGTCGCTGGCGCGCACATAGCGGTCGGGCACCATGGCCGTGCGGCCGTCGGGCAGCTGCTTCTCCTTGAGCACCACGAGCAGCGGCAGGTCGGTGTAGCGGCGCGCGTAGTCGTCGAAATACTGCGAGCGTCCCTTGCCGCCATCCTTGAAGTAGAACTCCTTCAAGATCACATGGCCCATGGCCATGGCCACGGCCGCGTCCGTGCCCTGCTTGGGGTGCAGCCACAGGTCGGCCAGTTTGGCGACCTCGGAATAGTCGGGGGTGACGGAGACGATTTTTGCGCCCTTGTAACGCACCTCGGTGAAGAAGTGGGCGTCAGGGGTGCGCGTCTGCGGCACGTTCGAGCCCCAGGCGATGATGAAGTTGCTGTTGTACCAGTCGGCCGACTCGGGCACGTCGGTCTGCTCGCCCCAGACCTGGGGGCTGGAGGGCGGCAGGTCGCAGTACCAGTCATAGAAGCTCATCGGCACGCCGCCGATCAGGTTCAGGTAGCGGCTGCCCGCGGCATACGAGATCATGGACATGGCCGGGATCGGCGAGAAGCCGATGATGCGGTCCGGCCCGTACTGCTTGATGGTGTAGACGTTGGCCGCGGCGATCATCTGGTTGACCTCGTCCCAGCTCGAGCGCACGAAGCCGCCCAGGCCGCGCTGCTTCTGCCATTCGCGGCGCGCCTCGTCGTTCTGCACGATGGCGGCCCAGGCATCGACGGGGCTCTTGGCCACGGCCAGTGCCGCGCGCCAGTGCTTGAGGAGGCGTCCTCGCACCAGCGGGTATTTCACACGGTTGGCGCTGTAGAGATACCAGGAATACGAGGCGCCGCGCGCGCAGCCACGCGGCTCGTGGTTGGGCAGGTCGGGACGCGTGCGCGGGTAGTCGGTCTGCTGGGTTTCCCAGGTGACGATGCCGCCCTTGACATAGATCTTCCACGAGCAGGAGCCCGTGCAATTCACGCCATGGGTGGAGCGTGCAATCTTGTCATGCGCCCAGCGGTCGCGGTAGGCGTCCTCCCAGGTGCGGTCTTCGCCGTTGGTCTGGCCATGGCCATTCGAAAACTCTTCACGCGGCTGCGCGAAGTACGAGAGACGGTCGAGAAAGTGACTCATCGTGGGACTCCTTGGAAATCTTTGAGGTCTTTGTAGTAATGCGGCTCAGCAGGGCATTTCGGCGTTCTTGCGTGCGTAGTACCACCAGGTGATGAGGACGCACAGCACATAGAACACGATGAACATCCACAGCGCGAACTCGGGGCCGCCCGTGGCCGCGATGGAACTGCCATAGCTCTTGGGAATGAAGAAGCCGCCATAGGCGCCCAGTGCACCGGCAAAGCCGACGGCGGCCGCGCCCTCGGTGTTGCCGTCCTTGATGGCCTGGGCCTGGGCGGCCTCGTCGTTGCCGCGCAGGGCGTTCAGCTTCTGGTTCAGGAAGATCACGGGGATCATGCGGAAGGTCGATCCGTTGCCTATGCCCGTGGTGCAGAACAGCACCAGGAACATGAGAAAGAAGCCCGTGAAACTGCCCTCGGCCGGGCCGAAGGGAAAGGCGTAGGCGCTCATGCCCTTGGGCAGGAAGAACAGCACGCCCAACACGCCCAGCACCATGACGATGAAGTTCCAGAAGGTGACGACTCCGCCGCCCACCTTGTCCGACAGCCAGCCGCCGAAGGGCCGGATCAGGGCGCCCAGCAGCGGCCCAAGCCAGGCATAGGCCAGCGGGTTCACGGCCGGGAACAGCGCCTTGATCAAGAGCGGAAAGCCCGCGGCAAAGCCGATGAAGGAGCCGAAGGTGCCCAGGTACAGCCAGCACATGATCCAGTTGTGCTTGGCACGGAAGATCGCGGCCTGAGCGGCAAAGCTGGCCTTGGCGTCGGCAATGTCATGCATGCCGAACCAGGCGGCCACCGAGGCAATGGCGATCCAGGGCACCCAGATGAAGGCCGCGTTCTGCGCCCACACCTGCACATGCTCGCCGTTCTTCACGATGGTCTGCGGATCGCCGCCAAAGATGCCGAAGATGCCGGCCGTGATGACCAGCGGGCTCAGGAACTGCACCACCGACACGCCCAGGTTGCCCAGGCCCGCATTCACGCCCAGGGCCGATCCCTTGCGCTCCTTCGGGAAGAAAAAGCTGATGTTGGCCATGCTGGAGCTGAAGTTGCCCCCGCCCAGGCCGCACAGGAGCGCCAGGATCAGCATCGTCGGGTAGCCCGTGGTGTTGTCCTGCACCGCATAGCCGATGCCGATGGCGGGAATGAGCAGCGATGCGGTGGACAGCGCCGTCCAGCGACGCCCGCCGAACACCGGCACCATGAAGGAGTAGAAGATGCGCAGCGTCGCGCCCGAGAGCGCGGGCGCCGCCGCCAGCCAAAAGAGCTGGTTGGTCGAGTACTTGAAGCCCAGCGCCGGCAGATTCACGGCGACCACGCTCCAGACCTGCCAGATGGCAAAGGCCAGGAACAGCGCGGGCACCGAGATCCACAGATTGAGCTTGGCGACGGCCTCGCCCTCTTGCTCCCAGAAATGCCTGTCCTCGGGGGTCCAGAGGGTCAGCATGCGGCCCTGGCGGGCGCTGCCTTGTGTTGCGGTAGGGGCGGACATGGGTCTTTCTCCACAGGGGGAATCAACGGGAGGCCGAGGCGGTAACGCCTTCGGCACCGGTCATGACATCGGTGCGGCGCACCTCGGTCCAGTACATCCAGATGAGCGACACCCAGACCACGCCGTACATCAGCATGAAGGCGCTGGAGCGGATGCCCGTCCAGTCCATGAGCACACCGAACATGATGGGCAGGATGAAGCCGCCCAGGCCGCCGGCCAGGCCGACGATGCCGCTGATGGCGCCGATGTTGCCGCCGTAGTCGTCGCTGATGTACTTGAACACGCTGGCCTTGCCAAAGGCCCAGGCCACACCCAGCACGGCCAGCAGCGCAGTGAACAGGTAGACGTTCAGGCCGATGTGGAAGGTCTTGGGGCCGTCCACGGTCAGGATGGTGAAGTCGGTCTGTGGGTAGGACAGCAGGAACAGGCAGATCCAGCTCACCCACATCACCCACCAGGTGACGCTGTGGGCGCCGTATTTGTCACTCAATACGCCGCCAATCGCGCGCAGCACGCCGCCGGGCAGCGAGAAGCAGGCCGCGAGCAGCGCCGCGACGCGGATGTCCAGGCCGTACTCGCCCACGTAGTACTGCACCATCCACAGCGCCAGCGCCACGTAGCCGCCGAACACGATGCTGTAGTACTGGCAGTACTTGAGCACCTTGGGGTCCTTGAGCGCCTTGAGCTGATCGCTGAACCTGACGTTGCTCGGCACCAGATGCGCCGGGTCGCTGTGGCTGAACAGCCAGAACAGCACCAAGGTGCCCAGCATGATGGCCGCATACACATGGGGCACGGCCTGCCAGCCAAAGGCCACGAGGATCACCGGTGCGACGAACTTGTTGACGGCCGCGCCCGAGTTGCCCGCGCCATACACACCCATGGCCATGCCCTGGCGGCTCTTGGGGAACCAGCGCGCCACATAGGGCGTTCCGACCGAGAACGCGCCCCCGGCCAGGCCCACGAACAGACCGATCACGAGGAAGTGCCAATACTGCGTGGCGTAACCCATCATCCAGATGGCGGGCACGGTGATGGCCAGCAGCACCGCCATGACGATGCGCCCGCCGAATTTGTCGGTCCAGATGCCCAGCGGCACGCGCACCAGCGAGCCCGTGAGCACGGGCATGGCCGTGAGCAGGCCGAACTGCGTGGAGTTCAGGTCCAGCATCTTCTTGATGGGGATGCCGATGATGCCGAACATCATCCAGACCATGAAACAGACGGTGAAGGCCAGGGTGCTGACGATGAGCACAGACCAGGCCTGACGATTGCGGCGGGGATCGTTTGCCGCAGGTTGCGACGCGCTTGCCATACAGATATTCCTCTCTTGCTGTATGGCCGTCATCGTCGCTCGCAACCAAGGGTTTTCCCATACCCCGGTGGAGTGGTTGGCACACTGCAGAAGGAGTAGCCCGCGGCGATGGCGCTACTACAAAAAGAAGGGGGGGGAAAAGGGGGGGCAGAAAAATGGGGGTCAGATTCCAATTAACCGCCGATTAATTGGAATCTGACACCCATTTTTCTGACCCCCATCTCTGTTGTGGCCGTTCAGTTATAGCTCTCTTA
>JAFECU010000060.1 GCA_018242005.1 Pseudomonadota bacterium
CCCTGACCGACCACCAGCCCAAGCCCCTGCTGAGCGTGCAGGGCCGGCCGCTGCTCGAATGGCATCTGCGCGCGCTGGCCCAGGCCGGCGTCGAGCGCGTGGTGATCAACACTGCCTGGCTGGGCGAGCAGATCGAGGCGCGGTTTTCGAGTCATTTTGGCCTCCAAGGCGCGCAGGATAAGCGTGAGCAGCTATCGATTCTGTATTCGCACGAGGGTCGGGACTTTGGCCGGGCGCTGGAGACGGCCGGCGGCATCGTGCGCGCGTTGCCGCGGCTCGGACCCGTGTTCTGGCTTGCCGCGGGCGACGTGTTCGCCCCCGATTTCCGCTTCGAGGCCGAGGCCGCACGGCGCTTCATCGAGGGCGACGCGCTGGCCCACCTGTGGCTGGTGGAAAACCCCGCGCACAACGCGCGCGGCGACTTCGGCCTGTCCGACCAGGGGCTGGCGCTGAACCTGTCGGCCGACGACCCCCGGCCGCGCTACACCTACAGCACCATCGCCCTGCTGCGCGCCGAGTTGTTCGCCGCGCCCTGGTGCGACATCCCCGCGGGCAACCCCGAGGGCGTGGCCGCCGCCCTGGCGCCGCTGTTGCGCCGCGCCATGGATGCGGGGCGCGTCACGGCCGAGCTGTACCGCGGGCGGTGGACCGACGTGGGCACGCCCGAGCGGCTCGCGGCGCTCAATGCCCACGCGGCGGCGTGAGGCCTGAGCCGACTGTGGCCTGGGCCATGCCAGGCCTGCCTTCCCGATCGGCCCCGCTGCCGGTGGGGTGGCGGCTGCGCGCGCCGTGCGGGGCGTGTGGCGGCAGTACGATAGCCGCATGAGCTCCATCTACACCGAACGCCGCGCGCGCCTGGCGGCCCAGCTGGGCGCGGGCGGCATCGCCATCATCCCCACGGCCCCCGAGCGTCAGCGCAACCGCGACAGCGACTACCTGTACCGCCACGACAGCTACTTCTACTACCTGACCGGCTTTGCCGAGCCCGGGGCCTGGCTGGTGCTCACCGCCGAGGGCGAGGCCACGCTGCTGTGCCAGCCCAAGGACCTGGAGCGCGAGATCTGGGACGGCTACCGCCTCGGCCCCGAGGCCGCCGTGGCGACGCTCGGTGTCGCGGCCGCGCATTCGGTGGCCGAGCTCGATGCGCGCCTGCCGCGCCTGTTGGAAAACCGCGGCCGGGTCTGGTTTCCGTTCGCCACGCACAGCGGGCTGGCCGCGCGCGTGGAGGGCTGGCTCAATCAGGTGCGTACACGCGTGCGCTACGGCGCGCTGTGCCCCGAGCAGCAGGGCGACCTGTGCCTGCTGCTCGACGAGATGCGCCTGGTCAAGGACGCGCACGAGCTCGCCATCCTGCGCCGCGCGGGCGCCATCAGCGCCCAGGCCCATGTGCGCGCCATGCAGCGCAGCAGCCGCATGCTGCGCGCCGGCGAGGACGTGCGCGAATACCACCTGGACGCCGAGCTGCTGCACGCGTTTCGCGAGCAGGGCTCGCAATACCCGGCCTACGGCTCCATCGTCGCCGCGGGCGCCAACGCCTGCGTGCTGCACTACCGTGCCGACAAGGCGCCCGTGCGCGCGGGCGAGCTGGTGCTGATCGACGCCGCCTGCGAGCTCGACGGCTATGCGAGCGACATCACGCGCACCTTCCCGGCCGACGGGCGCTTCACAGGGCCGCAGCGCGCGCTCTACGACCTGGTGCTCGAGAGCCAGAAGGCGGCCATTGCCAGCATCCGCGCCGGCGCGCGCTTCAACGACCCGCACGACGCCGCCGTGGCCGTGCTGGCGCAGGGCATGCTCGACCTCAAGCTGCTCGACGGCAACCAGGTCGGCAGCGTGCAGGACGTGATCGACAAGCGCGCCTACTTCCAGTTCTACATGCACCGCACGGGCCACTGGATGGGCATGGACGTGCATGACTGCGGCAGCTACGTGGAGCCGTCCGAGCTCGGCCAGGTCAGCGAGCGCCAGGACCCGCTCTCGGGCGAGACCATCAAGAACCGGCCCAGCCGCATCCTGCGCCCGGGCATGGTGCTGACGGTGGAGCCCGGGATCTACGTGCGCCCCGCGCCCGGCGTGCCCGAGCAGTTCCACGACATCGGCATCCGCATCGAGGACGAC
The DNA here is from genome assembly GCA_018242005.1 of Pseudomonadota bacterium. Taxonomy (GTDB): domain Bacteria; phylum Pseudomonadota; class Gammaproteobacteria; order Burkholderiales; family Burkholderiaceae_C; genus Alicycliphilus. The sequence goes on from JAFECU010000060.1 coordinate 2,119, forward strand.
GACGTCATCACCGCGGACGGCTGCGAGCTGCTCACGCGCGGCGTACCCGTGGAGGGC
>JAFECU010000061.1 GCA_018242005.1 Pseudomonadota bacterium
GCTATCTCCTTGCATAGCGTTAACAGCTCCTAGTTGCATCCCGGCATCGGTTGAGTGGACACTTTCGGCTAAGCTTTCGCTTCATTTCACTGCCTGGGAGGCCGTCATGACAACCGTTGCTGAAATCCTCAAGTCCAAGCCTGAAGCCAAGGTGCATTCGGTCGCGCCTTCGGACTCCGTGCTCTCCGCGCTGAAGCTCATGGCCGACAAGCGCATTGGCGCTCTGCTGGTCATGGAGGGCGACACGATCGCGGGGATCTTCACCGAGCGCGACTACGCGCGCAAGGTGGTGTTGTTGGGCCGCGCCTCGATCGACACACCCGTGAGCGAGGTGATGACGCGCGCCGTGCGCTTCGTCCATCCCTCCAACAGTGCCGAGCAGTGCATGGCACTGATGACCGAAAACCGCCTGCGCCACCTGCCGGTGCTGGACGGGGAGAGTGTGGTGGGCCTGGTGTCCATCGGCGACCTGGTCAAGAGCGTGATTTCCGAGCAGCAATTCATCATCACGGAGATGGAGCGTTACATCACCGGGGCGCGCTGAGCAAAGCCCCCGTGGCCGCCCGGGCGCCTGGGCGGCCCTACACTCGCAGGCATGAGTCTGTTGATCCTGGGCATCGAATCCTCCTGTGACGAAACCGGCGTGGCCCTGGTGCGCGCCGTCGACGGCGCCCCCTTGCCGACGCTGCTGTCCCATGCACTGCACAGCCAGATCGAGATGCACCAGGCCTATGGCGGCGTGGTGCCCGAGCTGGCCAGCCGCGACCATATCCGCCGCGTTCTGCCGTTGACCAAGGCGGTGCTCAAGCAGGCCGGCGAGGAGCTGTCCGCCGTGGACGTGGTGGCCTACACCCGTGGCCCGGGCCTGGCCGGCGCACTGCTGGTAGGCGCGGGCGTTGCCTGCGCGCTGGGGGCCGCACTCGACAAGCCGGTGCTGGGCGTGCACCACCTGGAGGGGCACCTGCTGTCGCCCTTCCTGAGCAGCGACCCACCCGAGTTTCCCTTCGTCGCGCTTCTGGTCTCGGGCGGCCACACCCAGCTCATGCGCGTGGAAGGTGTGGGTCGCTATGAGATCCTGGGCGAGACCATAGACGACGCCGCCGGCGAGGCCTTCGACAAGTCGGCCAAGCTCATGGGCCTGGGCTACCCCGGTGGGCCGGCGCTGTCGCGGTTGGCCGAGCAGGGCGACGCCAAGGCCTTCAAGCTGCCCCGGCCGCTGCTGCACAGCGGGGACCTGGACTTTTCGTTTGCCGGTCTCAAGACCGCCGTGCTCACCCAGGCCAGGAAGCTCGGCGGCGAGCTGGAGGCGCGCAAGGAAGATCTGGCCGCCAGCACACAGGCTGCCATCGTCGAGGTGCTGGTCAGAAAGACTCTGGCGGCCCTGCAACAGAGTGGGTTGAGTCGCGTTGTGGTGGCCGGTGGCGTGGGCGCCAACCGCCTGCTGCGCGCGCAGCTCGATGCCGCCTGTGCCGCGCGCCGCGTGCGCGTGCACTACCCCGAGCTGCACCTGTGCACCGACAACGGCGCCATGATTGCCATGGCCGCGGCCATGCGCCTGCAGTCCGGCCGGCAGCAGGCCAACCGTGACTATGCGTTTGATGTCAAGCCGCGCTGGCCGCTCGACGCCATTGCGGCGTGACAGGCTTTGCGTTCGCCGACGGCGCGCTCACCAGACGTAGAACACGAGCACCCAGGCACCGCTGACCAGGGCCACGGGCAGCGTCCAGACGGCGCTGGCGGCCAGCCAGCGCAGCGCCCCCGGCGCAGGGCGAGCCAGCAGCCGCAGGCCCAGCCACCACGACCAGGTGGCGCCCAGCAGCAGCAGCGCGCCGCGCGCCCAGGGCAGCCAGGCCAGGGGCACGCCCTCGGCACGCAAATGGGTCACGCTCATCATCGACAGCCCCAGGAACAGGCCCAGGCCCGCCAGCGGCACCAGCGCCAGCACCAGCGCGCGCGGCTGCTGGCGCGCCAGGCGCGCGGCCAGCCAGCTGCCCAGAGCCACGGCGCCGCCCAGCAACAGTGCCGTGGCCAGCATGTAGGCCAGCACGGCCGCGCCGTCGAGCCACGAGAACGCGTCACCGCTTTCGGGGTGATTGGTCAACAGCCACCAGGGGGCGTTGGCCTCGAGCGGCCAAAACAGGTCGTGGTTCACCAGCCACTCGGCCGCCCACTGCTTGCCGCGCACGAACCAGGGGCTCACCGTCCACTGGAAGGCGCCTATTGCCACGCCGAGCAGGCCAAACAGCAAGAGCAGGGTTTCGGGCCAGGAGGCCGCCCGCGCCGACAGAATCTCGGCCGCGGGCGAGCGCGCCTGCAGCGCCACGGCATCCTTGTGGCCGCTGCAGCGCCCGCAGGCATGGCATTGCGCCATGCTGTTCAGTTGCCCGACTTGCAGCAGCGGCGCGCAGTCCACCGCCGGGCTGCGTTCGGAGTGCGCCAGCCAGGCCGCGCGATCGACGCGGAAATGCACGGGCGCCACGCGCGCCAGCAGCGCAAAAACGCCCGACACCGGGCACAGGTAGCGGCACCACACGCGCTTGCCGCGGCCATACATGCCGCCCACGACCATGGCGGCAACAGTGGAGCCGCCCAGGATGAGCAGCGCCGCCTGCGGGTACTCGTAGACGCTGATGAGCTGGCCGTATACCGTGGTCAGAATGAAGGCCAGCACCGGCCAGCCGCCCCAGCGCAGCCAGCGCGGAATGGCGCCGCCGCGGCCATGGCGGCTGGCCCATTCGGAGAGCGCGCCCTCGGGGCACAGCACGCCACACCAGACCCGACCCATGAGCATGATGGAGAGGACAACGAACGGCCACCACACGCCCCAGAACAGGTACTGCGCCAGCAACACCAGGCGCTCATGCCAATGAGCCACATAGGCTGCCTTGTCGGTCAGTGCGGCGCCGTCCGCGGCCAAGCTGTGCGCGGAGCCCCAGTCTCCCGAGAACAGTCGCGCTTCGGCGTTGGGGTGGGGCAGAAAGGCCGGCAGCACCACCAGCACGGCGTAGAGCAGCACGATGGCCCATTGCACGCCAAGGATCAGGCGGCGGTGGCGTGCCATGGCGTTGCCCAGGCGTGCCAGCCAGGGCGCGCGCCGGGGTGGGTGGATGACGATGGTGCGGCGTTTGGCAAGGGGGGGCATGGCAGGTTCAGGCCTTGGCGGGGAGAGCGTGGGCCGCGGGTCGGCGCATGCGCCACAAGGCAAAGGCCCAGAAACAGGCGCTGGCCAGCAGCACCATGGCCGCTGGGCGCGCGCGGTAGCCTGTGAAGTCGGCAAGCAGGCGCCCCGCTCCTTGTCCGTCGGCCAGCAGCGCCGAGAGATCCCACACCGGGTCGATCAGCGCGGGCAGCCAGTCGAGCGAGATCATGCGGTCCACCCCACTGACCAGCAGCGCGTTGGCAATCAGGAGCAGCAAAATTTCACTGATGCGAAACAGCGTGCGGTAGTTGAGCAGCCGCGCGCCGCGGGCTGCCAGCCAGGCGCTGACCACGGCGGCGGCCAGGCCTGCGGCAGCGGAGCCGAGCACGCTGGCGAGTGCTGCGCCGCTGCTCTCCATGCCCAGCCCGTAGAGGAAGACCACGGTTTCCGCCCCCTCGCGCGCCACGGCCAGCGCGGCAATCGCGGCAATGCCCCAGGCGCTGGCGGCCTGCGCGGCCTGGCCCTCGAGCTGGCGCCTCATGTCGCGGCCATGGCGGTGCATCCACAGCACCATGTGCAAGATGAGTGCGGCGGCCGCGAGCACCATGACGAGTTGAAATATTTCCAGCGAACTGCCGGCAAACTCGCTTTGCACGGCAAAGCTGGCATAGCCCAGGCCCACGGCCAGGGTCACGCCGCCGCACGTGCCGAGCCACAGGCCGTGGCGCAGCGCACCGGCGGGCTGCTGCTGGCGCGCTATCCATGACAGCAGCACACTGATGACGAGCAGCGCTTCGAGGCTTTCGCGCCAGACGATGATGAAGGCATTGAGCATGGTGGGCCTTGGCTTACTTGGCGATGAGCTGCATCTTCCCGGTCTCGGGGTGGAATTCGTCGATGAACTCGTGCGCGCCGGGCTTGAGCGGCGGCGTGACGACGAAGGAGCTGGCACCCGGAGCGAGTACCTTTTCCACGCGCAGGCTCAGGTTCTCGAACTCCACAGGGCTGTTGCCCGCGTTCTTGAGGGTGAGCTTGACGCGCCGCCCGGCAGGCACTTCGAGCCGCGCTGGCTCCAGGCGCCCATCTTTGGCGACGATGGCAAAGGTTGGCAGTTCCTCAGCCTGGGCGGTGAGGGCGCACAGGCAGAGCAACAGGGCAATGCGGCGGTGCATGGTGCATTCCGGGATCAGTAGGTCAGCTGCGCGCGCAGCGACAGCAGGTAATAGGCCTTGGCGTCGGGGTTCGCTCCGGGCCGACCCATGTACTGCAGCGAGGGCGTGAGCTCGAACTGCTTGTTCAGGCGCCAGCGGTAGTAGGCCTCGGCCACGTGCTCGGCGCCTCGGGCGGCGTAGCCGTAGGCGGGCAGGCCATCGGGTCCCGTCAGGGCGAGCGAGTCGGCACGCCAGCTGGGTGAGGATTGCAGCCAGCCGAAGGCCAGGCCCAGCGAATCCCCTCCGCGTTGCCAGCCGTAGCCTGCAAGCTCAAAACCGCCGGTCAAAGCTTTGTCAAAGCGTGCCCCCGCGCCCTGGGTGTGCTGGCCGTAGCGGCCAAACACCGTCCAGGCATCGCCCACGCGCTGGTCTACCGACAGGCCCCAGCCCGCGCGCTGCGTGCTGGCGCCGGCGAAGGCCGGCGCCTGACCCGTGCGCCAGTAGTACAGGCGGTAGTTGCCGGGCAGGCCGCCCATCAGGCGCAGCTGGGTTTCGGCCTGGGCCAGAACCAGCGGCGAGGAGAAGAAGCGCGAATAGTTGGCGCCGTTGCCCGCGCCGAACACCCCCAGCGACAGGCGCCAGGGCTCGCGCTTGTCCATCCTGTTCAGGTAGGACACGCGAAAGCCCGGCGTGAAACCGTTGCGGTCCACGCCGATGTCGCCGCCCGCGTCCAAAAGCGGGTTGTGCACGAAGGCGGTGTTGAGGAACTGGCGCGTTTCGTCGTTGGCGGCGGCGTTCTGGTCGAAGAACAGGAACGGGTCCATCTTGCCGAAGTTGACCTCCAGCGTTTCCTTGGACTGCGGTTTGAAGCCACCCCAGGGCAGCGCGATGGTGGCCTGGTACCAAGCCTGGCCGAGGATGGCGACCGAGTCGTCGGGCGCGGTCGAGGTCACGCGAAACGCGGTGGCGTTGGGCTTGGAGAACGAGTACATGTCGTTGAGCCCCGAGCCCTGGCCGAAGCGCAGGTGGGCAAAGACTTTGCTTTCCACGTCCCCGAGCCTATCCAGGGGCACGCTGATGAAGGCGTCGCCGCGGTAGTTGAGCTGGCTGTTGCCGAACTTGCCGTCCAGATCCGTGCCGGGCATCCGGACGGCCGCAGAAGGGCGCTGTGCGACGGTGGAGAGCGCAAAACCCACCTGTATGCCGTCGAGCGCCTCCACCGTGCGTGCCGACTTCAGCATGCCCAGCGACTGCAGCTCCACGGCCTTGAGGCGCGTGACCAGCTCGGGTTCCTTCTCGCTGATGCGCTCACTGTCCAGGGCCTTGTCCACGGCCTTGTTCTGCTGCTCCAGAGCCTCGATGCGCGCCGTCAGGCGTTCGATCTGCGCCAGCAGGGCGGCGGTGGTGGCGTCGTCGGCCGCCAGGGCCGCGCCGGGTGCGGCACAGGCCAGGGCCAGCAGGGCCGCGGCCGTGGCTGTCGGGGTCAGTCGGCACATGCTCAGTAGCTCCCCTTCTTGCCCACACCGGCAAAGGTGAACTCCCACTCCATCTCAAAAGGCTTGAACCAGGGTCGAACGCCCGTCAGACGGTCGGTGTGGCGGCCAAAATGGTTGCCCTGCGGGTTGTCCTTGCTGCTGGGCGGCAGCACGACGAAGCGCACCTTGTACTTGCCCGGACCCTTGAGCTTGACGTTGTCGCCATAGTGCGATCCGTCGTTGGCCACCATGGGCATCATGTCGCCCTTGATGACCTCGCCCGACGGCAGCTTGGTCAGTTCGTACTTGACCATCAGGTAGGGGATCCAGTCGCCCTCCTTGAAACCATTGGGGTTGTTGGCCATGGCGTGGATGTCGGCCTCCAGATGCACGTCGGACTCCGCCGCCTTGCGCATATGGCCGTCGGGCTCCATCTCCACAGCCTGAAGGTAGACGGCGGCAATCTCCATGCCATGCATCTGCTGTGGCGCGCCAATGGGGTATTCGAGGGCAGACGCGGCGAACGAGAGGCCGAGCACGGCAAGGCCGGCGGCCCAGCGGCGTAGGGTGCGCATAGAAAATCCTGTGTGAATCAATAATAAGAATGGTTCGCATTCTGACTATCGATTGCCA
>JAFECU010000062.1 GCA_018242005.1 Pseudomonadota bacterium
CCCTGACGGCACAAGCAGACCGAACACATGCTCAGTATTGAGGTATACACCCGGCGCATAGCGATGTCGCCACTGTGGGTAAATGGCGTAGACATTCTCCAGCCCCCAGTCGCGCAACCGGCAGCCAGGGGCGGCCGCGTCAATGCCGGTTTCTTCGCGCACCTCGCGCGCCGCAGTGGCGGCGAAGTCTTCTGCCAGGCTGTCCTTGCTGCCGGTGACCGACTGCCAAAAATCATCGGACGCATCGGCGCGGCGGATCAGCAGCACCTGCAGGTCGGTGGTGTGGATCACCACCAGCACCGATTGGGGAATCTTGTATTGCCCACCCTGCCGCGCCATCGCTTCACTCCTCGGAGAAGAAATCCGAGTCGATGCGCTTGAGCTGGTAGCTCGCCGCCACCGAGACGCCCAGGTCATGCTCGATCATCAGGTCGGCCAGACGCTCGCCGTCGATCAGCACCACCTTGTAATTACTGTTGCTGGCCGCGTAGTCGCGCGCCTCCTGCGTAAAGCGCGAGGTGATGATAAACACGCCCTTGCTCGCCCGCTGGCCCGCCAGGGCACCGACGAACTGCTGTATATCGGGGCGCCCCACCACGTTGCTCCAGCGCTTGGCCTGCAGGTAGATGGCATCGAGCCCCAGGCGGTCTTCGTTGATGACGCCGTCGATGCCGCCATCACCGCTACGGCCCACGGCGCGGCCCGCTTCCTCGCGGCTGCCGCCGTAGCCCATTTTGATCATGAGCTTGACAATCAGCAGCTCGAAAAATGCCGGGCTACATTGCAAGATGGTTTCCAACAGCTCTCGTGCCAGTCCGCTACGCAAATTCAGGTGAGCCTGCTCCATGGCCTCTTCAGGTGTCAACTTTTCACTGACTGATACTGTCGGCACGTTGGCGACCTCCGTGTCCACGCTCTCACCTCGCCGCGCCTGCTCATACTCTGGGTACTGTTGCAAGGTTTTCATGTCCACGCGTTGTGGATTTTTCGCCAATAGTTCCTTACCTCGCGCAGCAATGCAAAACACACCCCGACGCGGCGATTCAAGCAGACCAGCCATCGTCATATGCGTCTTTGCCCAAGCCAGGCGGTTGTAAAACAAGGTCGTACGGCTGCTGCTTGGCAGCAACTCTGCACGCTCCTGTGGTGTGAGTTGGAACTCATCAGCAATCACCCCAACTGCGTCTTTAAATGCATGCTCCAGTCCATCACCAGCCAAGCGCAGCAGAGGCAGCATCAGCGACTGAAAATCCGGTACAGCCATTCATCTCTCACAAAAATAAAAAAGGGCGCCATGCGACGCCCTTCGATTGTGCGTGAAGACTGCCCTCAGGCCGCCGCCACCGGATTGCGCAGGCGAATATGCAGCTCGCGCAGCTGCTTCTCGTCCACCGGCGACGGCGCCATGGTCAGCAGGTCCTGCGCACGCTGGGTCTTGGGGAAGGCGATCACGTCGCGGATGGACTCGGCGCCGGTCATCAGCGTGATGAGGCGGTCCAGGCCAAAGGCCAGGCCGCCGTGCGGAGGCGCGCCGTACTGCAGGGCGTCGAGCAGGTAGCCGAACTTGGCGCGCTGGTCCTCGGGGCCGATGTTGAGCGCGGCGAACACCTTGGCCTGCACGTCGGCGCGGTGGATACGCACCGAGCCGCCGCCGAGTTCCCAGCCGTTCAGGACCATGTCGTAGGCCTTGGCGATGCAGGCGCCGGGGTCGGTGTCCATGAGGTCTTCGTGGCCGTCCTTCGGGCTCGTGAAGGGGTGGTGCACGGCCACCCAGCGGTCCTCTTCCTCGTCATGCTCGAACATGGGGAAGTCCACCACCCACAGGGGCGCCCAGCGGTCTTCGAACAGGCCGTTCTTCCTGCCGAATTCGCTGTGGCCGATTTTGAGGCGCAGCGCGCCTATGCTGTCGTTGACCACCTTGGCCTTGTCGGCGCCGAAGAACAGCAGGTCGCCGTCCTGCGCGCCGGTGCGCTTCAAGATTTCAGTCAGCGCGGCGTCGTGGATGTTCTTGACGATGGGCGATTGCAGTCCATCACGGCCCTTGGCGACTTCGTTGACCTTGATCCAGGCCAGGCCCTTGGCACCATATATTTTCACGAAATCGGTATAGCCGTCGATTTCGCCGCGCGAGATCTGCGCACCGCCGGGCACGCGCAATGCCACCACACGGCCGCCGGGGGTGGTGGCGGGGCCACTGAAGACCTTGAAATCCACGTCCTTCATCACCTCGGTGATTTCCGTGAACTCCAGCTTGACGCGCAGGTCGGGCTTGTCGGAGCCAAAGCGGTGCATGGCCTCCTGATAGGTCATGGTGGGGAATTCGCCCAGGTCCACGTTCAGCTGGGTCTGGAACACTTCCTTGATCATGCGCTGGAAGATGGCGCGGATTTCTTCCTCACCGAGGAACGAGGTCTCGCAGTCGATCTGCGTGAACTCGGGCTGGCGGTCGGCGCGCAGGTCCTCGTCACGGAAGCACTTGGTGATCTGGTAGTAGCGGTCGTAGCCGGCCACCATCAGCATCTGCTTGTACAGCTGGGGCGACTGCGGCAGGGCGAAGAACTGGCCGTCGTGCACGCGGCTGGGCACCAGGTAGTCGCGCGCGCCCTCGGGCGTGCTCTTGCCCAGCATGGGGGTTTCGATGTCGATGAAACCCTCTTTGTCGAGGAAGTTGCGCACCTGGATGGCGACACGATAGCGCAGCATCATGTTGCGCTGCATGGCGGGGCGGCGCAGATCGAGCACGCGGTGCGTCAGGCGCGTGGTTTCCGACAGGTTGTCGTCGTCGGGCTGGAACGGCGGGGTGACGGAGGGGTTGAGCACGGTGAGTTGCTGGCACAGCACCTCGATCTTGCCGCTCTTGAGGTTGTCGTTGGTCGTGCCCTCGGGGCGCGCGCGCACCAGGCCCTGGATCTGGATGCAGAACTCGTTGCGCAAGTCCTCGGCGGTCTTGAACATCTCGGGGCGGTCCGGATCGCACACCACCTGCACATAGCCCTCGCGGTCGCGCAAATCGACGAAGATCACGCCGCCGTGGTCGCGCCGGCGGTTGACCCAGCCGCACAGGGTCACGCTCTGGCCGATCAAGGCCTCGGTGACGAGGCCGCAGTAATGGGTACGCATGGACATGGGAATCGTTGCCTTCAGGAAATCGTCAGTGATCGGGGGACTGCACGCTGTCGGGCAGCGGCACCGGTTGGGTGGACGGGGGCAGCGCCAGCGGCTGCGATGAATCACGCGTGGGCGGCGGCGCGACCACGCCCATGGAGATGATGTATTTCAGCGCCTCATCCACGCTCATGCGCAGTTCAACCACGTCGGCGCGCGGCACGATCAGGAAAAACCCCGAGGTCGGGTTGGGCGTGGTGGGCACGTAGATGCTCAGAAAGTCATCGCCCAGGTGCGCAGCC
>JAFECU010000063.1 GCA_018242005.1 Pseudomonadota bacterium
CCACCTTGCGGATGGTCTTGTGGTTGGCGGCCAGGAAGGGCCAATGCGTCTCCCACTCGCCCTCGACCAGCGCGCGGCGGATGAACATTTGCCGCGCCTCTATGGGATCGACGCGGCCGTAGCTGACGCCGCGCTGGTTGTAGACCACCAGGCCGTAGAGCGTGGCGCGCTCGTAGGCCACGACATCCGCCTGCTTCTTGCTCCAATGCGGGTCTAAAAGCTGTTTTCTGAGCAGATGGCCGCCGACCTCTTCGAGCCACTGCGGCTCGATGGCGGCAATGCCCCGGCCGTACAGGCGCGACGTTTCCACCTGCTCGGCCGCGACGATCCAGCGCCCGGGCTTCTTGGACAGGTGCGCGCCCGGGTGCGGGTGGAACTTGATGGCGTGGGCGCCCAGGTAGGCCTCGCTCTCCTCGCCCTTGTAGCCAATGTTGCCCAAGAGGCCCGAGAGCATGGACAGGTGCACCGCCTCGTAGCCCGCGGGCTGGGGGTTGAGCGGCCACTGGTGCTCGCGCACCACGGTGAGCAGCTGCGAATGGATGTCGCGCCACTCGCGCACGCGGCGGATGTTCAGGTAGTTCTGGCGCAGCAGCTGCTCCCATTGGCGGTTGCTGAGCTTGTGCGTGTCGCTGGCGCTCTCTGCGACCGGCGTGGGCTGCGCCCCGCTGGTGCGCTGCGCCACAGGCAAAAACGCCTGGTTCCTGCCCCGCCCCGCAGGCGCCGCCTGCGCCGCCATCTCCTTGCGGCTGCTGGCCACCACCTTGCCGCCACGCGCGTCATGCAGCCAGTTCCACAGGCGCACGTAGCCGCTGAACTCGCTTTTCTCGTCGTCGAACTTGGCGTGCGCCTGGTCGGCCTGGGCCTGCGCTTCCAGGGGCCGGTCGCGCACGTCCTGCACCGAGAGGGCGGCGGCGATGATGAGCACCTCGGCCAGCGCCCCGCGCCCGCGCGCCTCCACAATCATGCGGCCCACGCGCGGGTCCAGCGGCAGCTTGGCGAGCTCGCGGCCCATGGGCTGCAAGTTGCCGCGTTCATCGACCGCGCCCAGCTCCTGCAAGAGCTGGTAGCCATCGGCAATCGCCCGGCCCGAGGGGGCTTCGAGGAAGGGGAAGTTGACCACGTCGCCCAAGCCCAGGCTCTTCATGCGCAGGATGACGCCGGCAAGCGACGAGCGCAGGATTTCGGGGTCGGTAAAGCGGTCGCGCTGGTGGAAGTCCGCCTCGGCGTACAGGCGTATGCAGATGCCGTTGGCCACGCGCCCGCAGCGGCCGGCGCGCTGGTTGGCGGCGGCCTGGCTGATGGGCTCGACCAGCAGCTGCTCCACCTTGCTACGGAAGGAATAGCGCTTGACGCGCGCCGTACCTGCGTCAATGACATATTTTATGCCTGGCACGGTGAGCGAGGTCTCGGCCACGTTGGTGGCCAGCACGATGCGCCGGCCCGTGTGGCTATCAAAAATCCGATCCTGCTCGGCCTGCGACAGGCGCGAGAACAGCGGCAGCACCTCGGCGCTGCGCAGCACCGGCGAATGCTGCAAATGCTTGCGCAGATGGTCTGCGGCCTCGCGGATCTCGCGCTCGCCGGGCAGGAAGATCAGGATGTCGCCGCCCGCGCCGCCTTGCCAGAGCTCATCGACACCATCTGCAATGGCATCTTTGAGGTCGTAGTCCTTCTTCTCCTCAAA
>JAFECU010000064.1 GCA_018242005.1 Pseudomonadota bacterium
GCAGCGTCGCGGAAGATGTCGAGCAGCTGCTCGCGCACTTCCTTGTCGAACTTGGCCGTGGTCGGAATCTGCTCCAGCACCACGATGAAGCCCGGTTGCGGACCCGACTTGTGCAACGGGTCTGTCATGCAATCGTAGAGCGCGTCGAAGTTCTTGCCGAAATGCGCCGGGAAGGTGAATTGCGTGGCGATGAGCTCCAGAATGTCCTGCTTGGTCTGCGCATGTGCCAGGTTGGCGTACAGGAAATGGTGGCCCAGGACACGCGCCGTCTCCTGCAGGTCGTGCACGCGGTAGGCGCGAATAGCCTGCACGATGTTGGGGCGCACGCCGCGCAACAGCGTTTCCTGGTCTTTACGAAGTGGCGTTTCCATCTCCGTTGCACTTTCTCTTAGAGGTCCACGAATTGACTTATCCTCAAGCCCATAGCCCTGGACCTGCGGATGAAATAGGGAGTGACGCGACCCGTCATCGGGTTCCGCCATGAAATCTGCCTCAAGGGGCGCTACCGGGTTCATTGCCTGATCTCTCGAAAACTCGTGTAGTGGTCGCCGCTGTAGTAGCAGGCGTCCGGAGTGCGCGGGGCGCCGCCGCAGACGATGCGCCGCGCACCGCGATGGCCCACGCCCGGCGTGCGCACCGTGTATTCACGGTAGTAGCCGCGCTTGTGCGCGGGCAGCTGCCGCTCGCGATTGCCGAAAACCGAACCGTCCTTGTCGTAGGGAAACGGGCCGCCCTCACGAATCAGCGCATAAGTGGCGCGTCCCTGGGGAGGGAGGTCGGCCAGCGCTATCGGAGAGGTGGCGGCTGTCTCCGGTGTCTGCCGGGCGGACACGCCAACCGGCGCAAGTACGACCGCAGCACCCAGAGCACACGCCACAACTGCCTTGTACGCCCGGATGGCGACAGCCTTCAACATCCACTACACCTTTCGGAAAACCTCGGGTTAACCCGAAATTTCGACCCGGTAGTGTGACAAAAAGACCGCAAAAAGGCAAGCACCTGCCCAAAAATTGGGCAGGTGCTAGAGGGTTAATGGTGTTACCGGGGGTGTTATCGCGCCGCGTTGGCGTCCGCCACCGTGAGCGCCGTCATGTTCACGATGCGTCGCACGGTGGTGCTGGGGGTGAGAATGTGCACGGGTGCGCTGGCGCCCAGCAGCACCGGGCCGATGGCAATATTGCCGCCCGCGGCCGTCTTGAGCAGGTTGTAGGAGATGTTGGCGGCATCGATGTTGGGCATGACCAACAGATTGGCGTCGCCCGCCAGGGTGCTGTGGGGCATGAGCGCCATGCGCGCCTTGCCGTCGAGCGCCAGGTCGCCATGCATCTCGCCGTCCACCTCCAGCCAGGGCGCCTGCACGCGCAGCAGCCCCAGCGTCTCGCGCATCTTCACGGCGCTGGGCTGGCTGCTGAGGCCGAAGTTGGAGTGCGACAGCAGGGCCGCCTTGGGTTTGAGGCCAAAGCGCATCAGCTCCTCGGCTGCCATGATGGTGATTTCGGCCAGCTGCTCGGCCGTGGGGTCGTAGTTGACGTGGGTATCCACCAGGAAGAGCTGGCGGTCGGGCAGCATCAGGGCATTCATGCAGGCATAGGTGTGCACGCCGGCGCGTTTTCCCAAGACCTGGTCGATGTACTGCAGGTGGTGCGCCGTGTGGCCCCAGGTGCCAACGATCAGGCCATCGACCTCGCCCTTGTGCAGCAGCATGGAGCCGATCAGCGTCAGGCGCCGGCGCATCTCGATCTTGGCGATGGGCGCCGTTACCCCCTTGCGCTCGGTCATGCGGTGGTAGCTCTGCCAGAAGTCGCGGTAGCGGTGGTCGTTCTCGACGTTGACCACGTCGTAGTCTTGCCCCTCCTTCAGGCGCAGGCCGAACTTCTCCACGCGCTCGGCGATGATCGCGGGGCGCCCGATCAGCGTGGGGCGGGCAATATGCTCGTCCACGACGATCTGCGCGGCGCGCAGCACGCGCTCCTCCTCGCCCTCGGCGTAGGCCACGCGCTTCCTGGTCGCCAGCTTGGCTGCCGTGAAGATGGGCTTCATGGTCGTGCCCGAGGCGTAGACGAAGGTCTGCAGGTGGTCGCGGTAGGCGTCCATGTCGGCGATCGGGCGCAGGGCCACGCCGCTGTCGGCTGCGGCCTGGGCCACGGCCGGCGCGATCTTCATCATCAGGCGCGGGTCGAAGGGCTTGGGGATCAGATACTCGGGACCGAAGGACAGCTGCTCGCCCACATAGGCCTTGGCCACCACCTCGCTTTGCTCGGCCTGTGCCAGCTCGGCGATGGCGTGGACCGAGGCGATCTCCATCTCCGTGGTGATGGTGGTCGCACCACAGTCGAGCGCGCCACGGAAGATGTAGGGAAAGCACAGGACGTTGTTGACCTGGTTCGGGTAGTCGGTGCGCCCCGTGGCGATGATGGCGTCGTCGCGCACGGCCTTCACGTCCTCGGGCGCGATCTCGGGGTTGGGGTTGGCCAGCGCAAAGATCAAGGGGCACGGCGCCATCTTGGCCACCATGTCCTTCTTGAGCACGCCACCGGCCGACAGGCCCAGGAACACGTCGGCGCCGGCGATCACCTCGGACAGCGTGCGCTGCGCCGTGTCCTGGGCAAACAGCGCCTTGTCCTCGTCCATGAGCTCGGTGCGGCCCTTGTAGACCACGCCGGCCAGGTCGGTCACCCAGATGTTCTCGCGCGGCAGGCCCAGCTTGACCAGCAGGCCCAGGCAGGCCAGCGCCGCGGCGCCCGCGCCCGAGGTCACGAGCTTGACCTGTCGGATGTCCTTGCCCGCCACCTTCAGGCCGTTGAGGATGCCGGCGCCCACGACGATGGCCGTGCCATGCTGGTCGTCGTGGAAAACCGGGATCTTCATGCGCTCGCGCAGTTTGCGCTCGACGTAGAAGCAATCCGGCGCCTTGATGTCTTCGAGGTTGATGCCGCCGAACGTGGGTTCGAGCGCGGCGATGATCTCTACGAGCTTCTCCGGATCCTTCTCGTTGATCTCGATGTCGAACACGTCGATGCCCGAGAACTTCTTGAACAGCACGCCCTTGCCCTCCATCACGGGCTTGCTGGCCAGCGCACCGATGTCGCCCAGGCCCAGCACGGCCGTGCCGTTGGAGACCACGCCCACGAGGTTGCCGCGCGCGGTGTACTTGAAGGCCGCGGCCGGGTCCTTGACGATCTCCTCGCAGGGCGCGGCCACGCCGGGCGAGTAGGCCAGCGCGAGGTCATGCTGGTTGATCATCTGCTTGGTGGCGGCGATGGAGATCTTGCCTGGCCGGGGGAACGCGTGGTATTCGAGTGCGGCCTTGCGCAGCAGGGCTCGCTTGTCGGTGGTGTCGGGGGCCTGGTTCTCGGGCATAAAGCGTCTCCAGCAAGGGCTGACCTAGGGTCGCGCTGTCGCACAGGCGCGCCGTCGTCAAGGTTCTTAGGGGGAGCCGATTGTAGGCTCGTCACCTCGGGGACGGCAGCAGGTGAGGCAGTTGTGATCCGCTGGCGACCAATTCGGCGCCATGCAAACGCGTCACAGCGCGTCGAGCGGAAACACCGGCCGGCGCACGCGGGTGAACGGGAAGCGCGCGTAGTCCGAGGTCGTGGCGCCGGGGCTGTCGCACTCCACCAGCCCGGCCGACAGCGGCACGAACACCGGCCGGCAGTACATGCGCGACTTGAGCAGCAGAAAGCGAAAGCGCGTCGGCTCCAGCCCCACGCAGTGAAACACCCCCACATCCCAGGGCTCGTGCGTTTGTTCCGTGACCACGATCTGAGCCGCGCCCGTGTCGAACAGCACCGTGCGGCCCATGCCGAAACGCTGACCGGTGTAGATCGGCCCGGTGACGGTGTACTCGCCGTCGCTGACCGCGCGCACCACGCCGCGCAGCCGCAGGGGCTGTTTGTGCAGGCCGATACGATCAAGCGCCACCTTGTTGCCCAGGGCGATCTCCACTTCGGTGCCCATGCCGGCGCTCGTGAGCAGGTCGACCGCCTCGGGGTCGCACAACGGCCCCACGGCGATGCCCGACAGGCCCAGGTCCAGCGCGGCCTGCAGCACGTCCATGGTGTCGCAGGTGCCCCCGGACATGCAGTTGTCGCCGTGGTCGAGCAGCAGCACGGGGCGCGTGGCGCCCTCCGCCAGGTCTTTGGCGCGGCGCAGCGCATCGGCCAGCGGCTCGCTGCGATAGACATATGCATCGCGCTGGCGCCAGATCTGTTGCGCCAGTTCGTCCACCGCGGCCTGGGCCGCATCCAGGCCATCGACGCGGCAGGTGGCGACCACGCTCATGCAGGGCGCCGTGATGTCGGCCAGCGAGAAGCCGGCAAACACCGTCACCGCCGGCAGGCCCTTCGCCTCCAGCGCGCGGGCGGCCTCCACGGCGTCGCGCATCGCGCCCGCCAGGGTGGTGCTGCACAGCGTGTGGCTCATGAGC
>JAFECU010000065.1 GCA_018242005.1 Pseudomonadota bacterium
ATGGACCGGCCCTGCAATGCTCAAAAAACAGGCAAGCCATCGCAGACAGGCTAGGCCTTTTTTCACTATCTTTTTTATAGCTTTTGACGCTTCAGCAGCGTGCGCAAAGCCGCATTTCGATTCAAAGCCACCCAACCATGAGCCGCCCTACCACTCCACCCTTCTTCATTGCCCGCGTGGGCAGCGATGGCACGCAATGCGATGCCTGGCCGGATCAGCCCCTGCTGGTCTCTCTGGAGCAAGGCGGAATCGACTGGCCCAGCTCCTGCCGCAACGGTACCTGCCGCACCTGCATGTGCCTGCTGACACAGGGGCAGGTGCGCTACGAGATCGACTGGCCCGGCCTGTCGGCGGAGGAAAAGGCCGAGGGCTGGGTGCTGCCCTGCGTGGCACGCCCTGTCAGTGACGTGACACTGCAAGTCCCGGCGATATAACGAGCGGGCGCGCTAAAATCGCTGGTTTCGGGATCGACACATCCCCCATCCGTGCGGCCCTTGGCCGCTGCGCAGGTTCTTTGGGCCCCAGCTGCCAGGGAATTTGCTGCCGCGCCCGCGCACGGCCCATCGAAAGCCCCGCATGAACACCCCCCTGACGCCAGTGCCCATCTCGCCCGTGCAAGACATCGTGGCCGAGCTGGCCGCCGGCCGCATCGTCATCCTCGTTGACGAGGAAGACCGCGAGAACGAAGGCGACCTGGTCGTCGCCGCCGACCATGTCACGCCGGAGGCCATCAACTTCATGGCACGCTTTGGCCGCGGCCTGATCTGTCTGACTCTCACGCGCGAGCGCTGCGAACTCCTGAACCTGCCGCCCATGGTGGCGCGCAACGGCACCAAGATGGGCACGGCCTTCACCGTCTCCATCGAGGCGGCCGAGGGCGTGACCACCGGCATCAGCGCCGCCGACCGCGCACGCACCGTGCAGGCCGCCGTTGCCGCCAACGCCCAGGCCGCCGACCTGGTTCAGCCCGGCCATATCTTTCCGCTGCAGGCGGTCGATGGCGGCGTGCTCATGCGCGCCGGCCACACCGAGGCCGGCTGCGACCTGGCCGCCATGGCCGGCTGCAGTCCCACGGCCGTGATCTGCGAGGTGATGAAGGACGACGGCACCATGGCCCGCCTGCCCGACCTGCAGCTGTTCGCGGCCGAGCACGGCATCAAGATCGGCACCATCGCCGACCTGATCGAGCATCGCAGCCGCACCGAGTCGCTGGTGCACAAGGTGGGCTCGCGCCCCATGCAGACCGCGTTCGGCGAATTCACCGCCCACGCCTTCCTCGACGAGCCCAGCCAGGGCGTGCACCTGGCCCTGGTGCAGGGCCGGTGGGATGCGGGCGACAGCGTGCCGGTGCGCGTGCACGAGCCGCTGTCGGTTCTTGACACGCTGGAGGTCAGCCGCTCCATGCACTCCTGGGGCCTGGACGCCAGCCTGCGCTACATCGCCGAGCAAGGCCGCGGCGTGGCCGTGCTGCTCAACTGCGGCGAGACGGGCGCGCAACTGCTGGAGCAGTTCGAGGGCACGGCCCGCGCCGCCCAGGCGCCCGAGCGCGGCCGCATGGACCTGCGCACCTATGGCGTGGGCGCGCAGATCCTGCGCGAGGTGGGCGTGACCCGCATGCAGCTCATGGGCCAGCCGCGGCGCATGCCCAGCATGACCGGCTACGGTCTCGAAATCACTGGCTACATACCAAAGGAATAAGCATGTTTGGCGCAGACAAGGGAACCGGAACCACCGACAGGCTGGACGGCAAGAAGCTGCACATCGGCATCGTGCAGGCACGCTTCAACGAAAACGTCACCAACACCCTGGCGACGGCCTGCCGCGCCGAGCTGCTCAGGCTGGGCGTGCAGGAGGGACATATCCGCCATGTGCTGGTGCCCGGCGCGCTGGAGGTGCCCCTGGCGCTGCAGGCCATGGCCGAGCAGGACGAGTTCGACGCGCTCATCGCGCTGGGCTGCATCATCCGCGGCGAAACCTACCACTTCGAGCTGGTGGCCAATGAGTCGGGCGCGGGCGTCACCCGCGTGGGCCTCGATTACCAACTGCCCATTGCCAACGCCATCCTGACCACCGAGAACCTGGAACAGGCCGTTGCACGCCAGAGCGAAAAGGGCGTAGACGCCGCCCGCGTGGCCGTGGAGATGGCAAACCTGCTGGAGGTGCTGTCGTGAGCGAAACCCCAACGCCTGAAAATCCCGCGGCTGCGAAACGTCCGCCGCGCCAGTCGCGCACCGGCCTCACGGCCACGGGCGCGCGCAAGGCGGGCTCCAAGTCGGCCCGTTCGCGCGCACGCGAATTTGCTCTGCAGGCGCTCTACCAGCACCTGGTCGGTGGCAACGAGGCCACGGCCATCGACCTGTTCACGCGCGACCTGTCGGGCTTTCACAAGGCCGACGCCGTGCATTACGACGCGCTGCTGCACGGCTGCATCACCACCGCCCAAGCCATGGACGAGCTGATTGCGCCACAGCTCGACCGCAGGATGGCCGAGATCTCGCCCATCGAGCATGCGGTGATGTGGATTGGCGTCTACGAGTTCCAGCACTGCCAGGACGTGCCCTGGCGCGTGGTCATCAACGAATGCATCGAGCTGGCCAAGGAATTCGGCGGCACCGACGGCCACAAGTACGTCAACGGCGTACTCAATGGCCTGGCACCGCAGCTGCGCGCTGCCGAGGTTGCGGCCGACAAGGCGGCTGGCAAGGCCAGCTGAACCCCACCCACACGTTCCCCCGTTTCGTTTTCACGCCCGCGGGCCGCTTGCCGCGAGCCGTTTGCATTGCCATGAAGTTTTCCACCCGCGCCGAGCGCATCGAACCCTTTTACGTGATGGAAGTGGCCAAGGCCGCGCAGCAGATGGCACGCGAGGTGGCCGGCACGCGCGAGCCCATGATCTTCCTGAACATTGGCGAGCCGGACTTCACCGCCCCGCCCCTCGTGCAGCAGGCGGCAGACCGCGCCGTGCGCGACGGCCTCACGCAGTACACCAACGCCCTGGGCCTGGACGCCCTGCGCGAGCGCATCAGCGCCTGGTATGCCACGCGCTTTGGCGTCGATGTGCCGGCGCGGCGCATCGTGGTCACGGCCGGCGCCTCGGCCGCGCTGCAGCTCGCCTGCCTGGCGCTGATCGACGCGGGCGACGAGATCCTCATGCCCGACCCCAGCTATCCGTGCAACCGCCACTTCGTGAGCGCGGCCGAGGGCCGGGCGGTGCTGATCCCGACGACGGCCGAGGAGCGCTTTCAACTGAGCGCCGCCAAGGTCGAGGCTTCGTGGGGCGCAAGGACACGCGGGGTGCTGCTGGCCTCGCCATCCAACCCCACGGGCACCTCCATCGCACCCGATGAGCTGCGCCGCATCGTGGACGTCGTGCGCGCCAAGGGCGGCCTGACCATCATCGACGAGATCTACCTGGGCCTGTCCTACGAGGAGCAGTACGGCCACACGGCGCTGGCCCTGGGCGAGGACATCATCAGCATCAACAGCTTCAGCAAGTACTTCAACATGACCGGCTGGCGCCTGGGCTGGATGGTGGTGCCCGAGGCCATGGTGCCGGTGGTCGAGCGCCTGGCGCAAAACCTGTTCATCTGCGCCTCCACCGTCTCGCAACACGCGGCCCTTGCCTGCTTCGAGGACGAGAGCATTGCCGAGTACGAGTGCCGCCGCGCCGAGTTCAAGGCGCGGCGCGACTTCTTCATCCCCGCGCTGAACGACCTGGGCCTCGCCGTGCCCGTGCAACCCGACGGCGCCTTCTACGCCTGGGCCGACTGCGGCGCGGCCGCGCAACGCTTGGGCGTTGCGGGCAGCTGGGACTTCGCCTTCGAGCTCATGCGCCGCGCCCACCTGGCCATCACGCCGGGGCGCGACTTCGGCAGCTTTGATACCGCGCGCTTCGTGCGTTTTTCCACGGCCAATTCGATGGCGCAGCTGCAGGAGGCAGTGGCGCGCCTGAAAGGCCTGATCGGTTGACCGCCATGGCGTTCGAGTGGCCCGTGCGCATCTACTGGGAGGACACCGATGCCGGCGGCATCGTGTTCTACGCCAACTACCTCAGGTTCTTCGAGCGCTCGCGCACCGAGTGGCTGCGCTCGCTCGACCTGGGGCAGCAGCGGCTGCGGGAACTCACGGGCGGCATGTTTGTCGTAACCGACGCGCGCCTGCGCTACTTGCGCCCGGCCAGGCTCGACGATGAACTGATTGTTACGGCCAAGCTTCAGGAATGCGGCCGTGCTTCGCTCACAATCGAGCAGCAGGCGCTCTTGAAACCGGAGCACATGAACGACGACACCCGCCCCGCCCTGCTGTGCGAAGGCAGCATACGGATCGGCTGGGTGGACGCCGCCAGCCTGCGCCCGGCACGCATACCGGGCACGATTTTGGAACGACTCTCTTCATCATGAATTCCCCAAACATGTCGATACTGAGCCTGATGCTCAACGCCAGCTGGGTGGTGCAGCTGGTCATGCTGCTGCTGCTCGGCGTCTCGGTGGCCAGCTGGGCCGCCATCTTCCGCAAGCTGTTCGCCTTGAAGCGCGTGAAGGCCCTCAATGAGGACTTCGAGCGCGACTTCTGGTCCGGCACCAGCCTGAACGACCTCTACGCCAGCGCCACGCACACCGCCAAGAGCGCGGGGCCCATGGAGCGCATCTTCGCCAGCGGCATGCGCGAATACCAGAAGCTACGCGAGCGCCGCATCCAGGACCCCGGCACGCTGCTCGACGGCGCCCGCCGCGCCATGCGCGCGAGCTTCCAGCGCGAGATG
>JAFECU010000066.1 GCA_018242005.1 Pseudomonadota bacterium
GCCTTATTGCTTGGAGCCTGCCCGCGCCAGGTCGTTCCAGCCGTCGGGCTCGAAACCGGCCGTCACGCGGCCGGTGGCCATGCCATCCCACTCGACGACCGGGCGCTTGATGACCGAGGGCTGTTCCCGCATCAGCGCGGCAGCGCTGGCAGCGTCGTCAACGCCGGCCTGTACGGCGGCGTCCAGCCTGCGCCAGGTCGTGCCCCGGCGGTTGAGCAGGCGCTCCCAGCCCACCGCGGCCATCCAGGCCGACAGGCGCTCGGCGGGCACGCCCTGTTTCTTGAAGTCATGGAACTGGTAGGCCAAGCACTGATCTTGGAGCCAGGCGCGTGCCTTCCTGACGGTGTCGCAGTTGGGAATGCCGTAGACGATGATCGTGGGGGTACTCATGGGCCGTGATCATCGCCCATGCGTGGCTCGGCGACAATTCGCACCGCCATGCAAACATTCCCCCAGACACTCGACGGCTGGCTCGGCCATTGCGAGCAACTTCACCCCAAAAGCATCGATATGGGCCTGGCCCGTGTGGCCGAAGTGGCGCGCCGCCTGGGGCTGCGCTTCGACTGCCCCGTGATCACCGTGGCCGGCACCAATGGCAAGGGCTCGACCTGCGCCATGCTGGAGGCCGTGGCCATGCAGGCCGGCTACCGCACGGGCGTCTATACCTCGCCGCACCTGGTGCATTTTGAGGAGCGCTGCCGCATCCATGGCGAGACCGTCGATGGGGCCTCCCTGGTGCCGCACTTCGAGGCCGTGGAACGCGCCCGGACGCAGGACGGCGACGAGGTCTCTCTGACCTACTTCGAATTCACCACGCTGGCCATACTGCGGCGCATGAGCCAGGCGCGGCTGGACCTGGCGATCCTGGAGGTCGGCCTGGGCGGGCGGCTGGATGCCACCAACATCATCGACGCGGACTGCGCCGTCCTCACCAGCGTGGACATCGACCACGTGGAATTCCTCGGCCCGGACCGCGAGACGATAGGGCGCGAGAAGGCAGGCATCATGCGCACCGGCCGCCCCGTGGTGGTCAGCGACCCCATGCCGCCGCAGAGCGTGGTCGATCATGCGCGCGAGATCGGCGCAGACCTGTGGCGCTTCGGCCATGACTTCAACTACTCCGGCGACAAGCAGCAATGGGCCTGGGCCGGCCGCAACCGCCGCTATGCGGGCCTGGCCTACCCAGCGCTGCGCGGAGCCAACCAGTTGGTCAATGCCTCGGGTGCCTTGGCTGCCCTGGAGGCGCTGCGCGCCCGCCTGCCGATCACGGCGCAGGCCGTGCGTGCGGGGCTGGCTCGGGTGGAACTGCCCGGGCGCTTCCAGATCGTGCCGGGCCAGCCGGCGCTGGTGCTTGATGTGGCGCACAACCCCCACGCGGTGGCGGCGCTCACGGCCAACCTGGACGCCATGGGCTATTTCCCGACCACACACGCGGTGTTCGGCGCCATGGCCGACAAGGATCTGGCGCCCATGCTGGCCAAGATCGGCCCGCTCATTGACCGCTGGTATTTCACCGACCTGCCCACGCCGCGCGCCGAGAGCGCCGCGGCGCTGCAGCAGAAATGGAACGCCTTGCAGATGGTGGCCGGCGGGCGCCGCCAGGTGGTCACAAGCCTGCACGCCAGCCCCATGGAGGCGCTGCGCGCCGCCATGGAGGCGGCTGACCGCGCTGATAGAATCGTGGTCTTTGGCTCGTTCTATAAGGTGGGCGGCGTGCTCAAGGATGGTGTGCCGCGCATGCAGGCCAAGCATCTGGGCGCGTAAAGAGTCCACAGCACTCCATGGCATTTTTCAAGTTTCGTTGGCCCGGCAGCCAGGATCCGCAGGGCGACAGCAGCAAACCCGCACGGCGATCGCGTGGCACTGCCCAGGCCGAGAGCATTGAGGACATGCGCCGCCGCGCACGGCATCGCCTGATAGGCGCCGCCGTGCTGGTGCTCGCCGGCGTGGTGGGCTTTCCCATGCTGTTCGATACGCAGCCGCGGCCCGTGGCTGTGAACATGGCCATAGACATTCCGGACCGCAACAAGGTCGCCCCCCTGGTGGTACCGAAAAAGGGTGGGGATTCGGCGTTGCCCGCGCCTGCTGCCGTCAACGAGCCGTCCTCGGCCGGCTTGGATGCGGGTGAAGAGGTCGTGAGCCCGCGCCCGCGCAGCGAGCCGGCGCCGGCGCCGCAGGTGCATGCCCAGGCCGAGGCCAAGCCAGAGGCCAAGCCAGATCCACGCCCCGAACCCAAATCGGCGCCGAAGGCCGAACACAAGGCCGAGTCAAAGCCTGAACCCCGGCCCGAACCCAAGACCGCGGCGCGCCAGGAAGACGCGGCGCGCGCGCGTGCCCTGCTGGAGGGGCGTGCGCAGCCGCCGGCACAGGCCGCAGCCGACCAGGGGCGCTTCATCGTGCAGGTGGGAGCATTTGCCGATGTGGACAAGGCGCGCGAGGTGCGCGATCGGCTGGAGCGTTCCGGCCTCAAGACCTATACCCAAGTGGTGGACACCAAGGACGGCAAGCGCACGCGTGTGCGCGTGGGTCCGTTTGAAAGCCGCGCCGAGGCCGACAAGGCGGCAGGGCGCGTCAAGGGCGCAGGCCTGTCGGCATCGGTGCTGACGCTGTAACGCGGCGCATGGCGGCGCTGGACTGGATCTTTCTGACGGTGCTGGCGGCATCGCTGCTGATGGGTGCGTGGCGCGGCCTGGTGTTCGAGCTTTTGTCGCTGGCAGGCTGGGTGGTGGCGTTCTTTGCGGCGCAGTGGTTCGCGGACGACATGGGGGCCATGCTGCCCATGGGACAGGCCGACGCCAGCTTGCGCCATGTGGCAGGCTTTGCGCTGGTGTTCGTGGGCGCGGTGTTCGCCTGTGGCCTGCTGGCTTGGTTGCTCAAGAAGTTGGTCGAGGCCGTGGGATTGCGGCCCGCGGACAGGGCACTGGGTGCGCTGTTTGGCGTGCTGCGCGGCCTGGTGCTGCTGCTGGCCGTGACCCTGGTGGCGGGCTGGACGCCGGTGCAGGAGGCGCCGTGGTGGAAAGAGTCCCAGGGCGCCCCCCTGTTGCAGGGGGCGCTCAAGGGCTTGAAGCCCGTGCTGCCCGAGGAATTGGGGCGGCACCTGCCCTCGTGACGGGCCGGGCACAAAGATTGTTTTTGGCGGGATCTCTCCCGCCCTTGTTATTGGAACGTGAACTATGTGTGGAATCGTCGGCGTCGTCAGCACGACCCCTGTCAATCAGCTGATCTATGACGCCTTGCTGCTGTTGCAGCACCGGGGGCAGGACGCCGCGGGCATCGTCACGCAGCAGGGGCGCAAGTTCTTCATGCACAAGGCCAAGGGCATGGTCAAGGACGTGTTCCGCACGCGCAACATGCGAGCGCTGCCGGGGCCGGTCGGCCTGGGCCAGGTGCGCTACCCCACGGCGGGCAATGCCTCCAGCGAGGAGGAGGCGCAGCCCTTCTACGTGAACGCGCCTTTCGGCATCGTCATGGTGCACAACGGCAACCTGACCAACGCCAAGCAGCTGCGCCGCGAGCTGGCCGACACCGACCACCGCCACACCAATACCGAGAGCGACTCCGAGGTACTGCTCAACGTGCTGGCGCATGAGCTGGCGCGTGTCAGCAGCGGCGCGGCCCTGAAGGACGAGGATGTGTTCGCCGCCGTGCGTGCGGTGCACAAGCGCATCAAGGGCTCCTACGCCGTGATCGCGCTGATCGCCGGCTACGGCCTGCTGGCCTTTCGCGACCCGTTTGGCATCCGGCCCCTGTGCCTGGGCAGGGGCGCGGATGGCGCGGTCATGCTGGCCAGTGAATCCGTGGCGCTGGAGGGCACGCTGCACAGGCTGGAGCGCGACGTGGCGCCGGGCGAGGCGGTGTTCGTGCGCCTGGACGGCAGCGTGCAGGCGCAGCAATGCGCCGAGAATCCACGCCTGAACCCCTGCGTATTCGAGTACGTTTACCTGGCGCGCCCGGACTCGGTCATGGACGGCATCTCGGTCTACCAGGCGCGCCTGAACATGGGCGAAACGCTGGCCAAGCGCGTGGTCTCCACCGTGCCGCCCAGCGATATCGACACCATCATCCCCATCCCCGAATCGAGCCGCCCCAGCGCCATGCAGCTGGCGCAGCTGCTGGGCATTCCGTACCGCGAGGGCTTCGTCAAGAACCGTTACGTGGGCCGCACCTTCATCATGCCGGGCCAGGGCA
The DNA here is from genome assembly GCA_018242005.1 of Pseudomonadota bacterium. Classification (GTDB taxonomy): domain Bacteria; phylum Pseudomonadota; class Gammaproteobacteria; order Burkholderiales; family Burkholderiaceae_C; genus Alicycliphilus. Next base: position 4,189 of record JAFECU010000066.1, read on the forward strand.
CGCGCAAGAAGTCGGTACGCCAGAAGCTCAACGCCATTGCCAGCGAGTTCAAGGGCCGCAAGGTGCTTTTGGTGGACGACTCCATCGTGCGCGGCACGACCTCGAAAGAGATCGTGCAAATGGCGCGCGACGCTGGCGCCGTGAAGGTCTACCTGGCATCGGCCGCGCCGCCGGTACGCCACCCCAATGTCTATGGCATCGACATGCCCACGCGCACCGAGCTGGTGGCGCACAACCGCAGCGTGGAGGAAGTCCGTCAGCTCATCGGCGCCGACGCGCTGATCTACCAGGACGTGGAAGCCATGAAGCAGGCCGTGGGCAAGATCAACCCGCAGGTGGAGGGTTTCGAGGCCTCGTGCTTCGACGGCTTCTACATCACGGGAGACATCTCCGACGAGGACGTGACGGCGCTCAACGAAGGGCGAGAGCGCGGTGGCGAGGAGGAGGACGACGACGACGCCTCACGCCTGTCCCTGCCCAACGCGCGGGCGTTGTGAGGACTGCCACACTCATCAAAAAATGAGCGCGGCGCAGTTGCCACTGCTGTGTTTCAGTCATAAACGATGGTGAAACCGTTGTAGACAAAGCGAAAACAGCTCTAGTTTTTAGAACAAGGACCGTCATCGTGACCGAAAAATCCCTGCCCGCCGGACTGCACCCGGACACCCTTGCCGTGCGCGAGGCCGTAGAGCGCAGCCAGTGGGGCGAACACAGCGAGACCCTGTACCTGACCAGCAGCTTCGTGCAGGACGACTGCGCCAGCGCCGCGCGGCGCTTTGCGAACGAAGAGCCGGGCTACACCTACAGCCGCACGGCCAACCCCACGGTGACCAGCTTCGAGCGCCGCCTGGCGGCCATGGAGGGCACGGAATGCTCCGTGGCCACAGCAACCGGCATGTCGGCCATCCTGCTGGTGGCGCTCACGGTGCTCAAGGCGGGCGACCATGTGATCTGCTCGCAGTCCATGTTCGGCTCCACCATCAAGCTGCTGGGCACCGAGATGGCGCGCTTTGGCGTCGAAACCAGCTTCGTGTCTCAGACCGATGTGCAGGCCTGGCGCGCCGCAATGCGCCCCAACACGCGCCTGCTGTTTGCCGAGACCCCCACCAACCCGCTGACCGACCTGTGCGACATCGCCGCGCTGGCGGACATTGCCCACGCCCAGGGCGCGCTGCTGGCGGTGGACAACAGCTTCGCCTCGCCCGTGCTGCAGCAGCCCGCGCGTTTTGGCGCCGACCTGGTCGTGCATTCGGGCACCAAGCTGCTTGATGGGCAGGGCCGCGTCATGGCCGGCGCCGTGTGCGGCACGGTGGCGCTGGTGGACAAGGTCATGGGCACCTTTTTACGCAGCGGCGGCCTGAACCTGGCGCCGTTCAACGCCTGGGTGGTGCTCAAGGGGCTGGAGACGCTGGCTCTGCGCGTCAAGGCCGAAAGCGCCGCCGCGCTGGAACTGGCGAGCTGGCTGGAGCAGCATCCCAAGGTGTCGCGCGTCTACTACCCCGGCCTCAAGAGCCACCCGCAGCACGAACTCGCCATGCGCCAGCAGAACGGAATGGGCGGCACCGTGCTCGCCTTCGACGTGGTGGGGCAGGGCGCCGAGCAGCTGCGCGCCAATGCCTTCCATGTGATCGACAGCACGCGCGTGTGCTCCATCACCGCCAACCTGGGCGACGTCAAGACCACCATCACCCACCCGGCCAGCACCTCGCACGGCCGCCTGACGGAAGAGCAGCGACGGGCCGCCGGCCTGGGTCAGGGGCTGATCCGAATCTCGGTCGGCCTGGAACATCTGAACGACCTCA
>JAFECU010000067.1 GCA_018242005.1 Pseudomonadota bacterium
GCGATGAAGAGGCGGGTGTCGGGATAACGCAGGCTGTGGCTCCTTGTACTGTGTCGGGTGTATTCGAACCGTCGAACTATAGGCCTGCCGACGGCACCCAGTGGCGAACACGGGAATGCGCGCCGGCTCACGGCATGGCGTGGTGCCAGTAGCGGCGCGCGGTCGCGCGTTCGCATTGCGGCTGATGCGGTGCGCCCGACGACCAGCGCACGGCGCCGCACCGCGGCGTCTGCACCAGGGCGATGGCGCGCTCCTCATAGCGCGCCACAACCTCGGGCGCGGGGTGACCGAAGCGGTTGCGGTAGCCGGCCTGCACCAAAGCCAGGCGTGGCTGCACACTGTCCACGAAGGCCGGGCTGGACGATGTCTTGCTGCCATGGTGCGGCACCAGCAGCAGATCGGCTGCCAGGGGCGCGCCCGCGTCCACCAGGGCCTGCTCCTGGGCGCGCTCTATGTCGCCCACCAACAGTGCTGCCGCGCCACCCGTGGCGGTGATGCGCAGCACGCAGCTCAGGGCATTGGACTTCGGGGCCTTGGCGCCGGGGGCAACGGCCAGGCCCTGCGGAGGATGCAGCACCTCGAAGCGCACACCGTCCCACTGCCATGCCTGCCCCGCCAGGCAGGGCTCCGCCGGGCGCAGCGCCTGCAGCGCGTGCCCGGCCTCGATCGATCCCAGCAGCCGCGCCTGGGGCTGCGCGCCCAGCACGGCGGCGGCGCCGCCCGTGTGGTCGCTGTCGCGGTGGCTCAGCACCAGCAGATCCAGGCGCTCTCCCAGTGCTCGCAACAGCGGCACCAGCACGCGCTCGCCGGCATCGCTGTCCTGGTGGTAGCGCGGGCCGGCGTCGTACAGCAGCGCGTGGCGCGCGGTGCGCACCAGCACGGCCTGGCCCTGGCCCACGTCGGCGGCGAGCAGCTCGAACTGCCCTGCCGCCGGGCGCGGCGCCTGCCACCACAGGGCCGGCAGCAGCAGCGGCAGGCCCAGAGCGCGCCAGCCCCAGGGCAGGCGCAGTACCAGCAGCAGGGCGCCCGCCACGGCCGCCGCGCCGGCCCAAATCGGCACCATGGGCAGACTGAGCTGCGCCCAGGGCCAGGCGGCCATCCATTGCAGCAATACCACCAGCCACTGCACACACCAGGCCGCGCCCTGCCACAGCGGTGCCCACAGCACGCCCAACAGCGCCAGAGGCGTGACCACCAGCGTGGTCCACGGAATGGCCAGCAGATTGGCCACCAGGCCGACGAGCGAAACCTGGCCAAACAGCAACAGCGTGAGCGGCGTGAGCGCCATCGTCACCACCCACTGCTCACGCAGCAAGGCAAGAAAATGACCTGTAACGCCCTTCCTCTGGACGTCGGAAGCTCCTGAATCAGTAGCAAACAACACCCCCACGGCCACAAAACTGAGCCAGAAACCCGGCTGCAAAAGCGCCCAGGGGTCGGCCAGCAGCACCACGACGCAGGCCAGCAGCCATATCTGCGGCCAGGGCCAGCGCCGCCCCGACAGGCGCAGCAGCGCCACCGTGGTCAGCATGATGACGGTGCGCTGCGCGGGCACGCCCCAGCCGCTGAACACCGCATAGGCGGCCGCCAGCAGCACGCCGCCCGCCAACGCGGCCGAAGGTGCGGGCCAGGCCAGACACAGCCGGCGCGAGCGCCGCCAACCCCGGCCGATCGCCGCCGAGGCGAGCCAGGCAAACAGCGTGATGTGCAGGCCCGAGATGCTCATGAGGTGGGCCACGCCCGTGGCGCGGAACAGGTCCCAGTCTGCGCGCTCTATGGCGCGTTGGTCGCCCGTGACCAGCGCCGCCACCACGCCCATGGCCCGCTGCCCGGCGATGTCGGCCGCGGCGGCCCTGCGCACGATGGCGTCGCGCACGCGTTGGCGCAGCTGCTCCACGGGGTGCATCCACGTGGCGGCCAGCCGCTCGGGCGGGCCATGCAGCGCATCCAGGCGCGCGCCGGTGCGCACATAGCCCGTGGCCTGCACGTTCTGCTCCCACAGCCACAGCTCGTAGTCAAAACCGTGGGGGTTGAGCCCGCCATGCGGCGCCTTGAGCCGCACGCTGAAGCGCCAGCGCTCGCCCGCATGCAAGGCGGGCGGCGGGCGCATCTCTTCCGGCGCGCCTTCGCCCATCGTGCCGGCGTACCAGGACAGGTCGATGAGCCCGGGCAGGCGCACGGCCACGCCGTCCCGTTCGGCCGACTCCACCGCGAGCCGCAGGCGCATCCCCGTTTCACGTGCCTGTGGCATGGCGGAGATCACGCCCGTGACCCGCAGGTCGCGCCCCTCCAGGTCTGCCTGCAGGGCCCCCGCCAGGAAAGCCGCCGCACGCAGGCCACACAGGCCATAGAGCAGTGCCATGGCGACGAGCAGCAAGGCGCCGCCATGCCAGCGGCGCGCGGTCCAGGCCCACCCGGCCAACAGCAGCAGGCCGGCACCGAGCAGTGCCGCATAGGCCTGCCAGGGCCACAACGCCGCCTGCTGCAGCTGCAGGGCCACGCCCAGCAGGGCGCCGAGCAAGGCCGCTGACAAATGCCATGGACGCGGCGCAGGCCAGTGAGCCGACGCGGTCCGGGCCGCGTCGGCGTCAGGCTCATGCAGCGGCAGCGCAGACATGGGCCCATGCTAAGGTACGCGCCCGCCTGGCTCCATCCCGGCCAGATCGATTTCTATTGCTGCGTTTGAAAGGACTGCCATGAGCGTTTACGACAAGCTGAAGGATCTCAACATCACCCTGCCGCCGGTGTCCGTGCCTGCCGCCGCCTATGTGCCCTATGTGCAGAGCGGCAACCTGCTGTTCCTCAGCGGCCACATCGCGCGCAAGGACGGCAAACCCTGGGCTGCGCAGCTGGGAAAGAACCTCAGCACCGAAGAGGGCAAGGCCGCCGCGCGCGCCGTGGCCATCGACCTGCTGGGCACGCTTCACGCCGCCACGGGCGGTGACCTGAACCGGGTGCAGCGCATCGTGAAGGTCATGAGCCTGGTGAACTCCACGGGTGACTTCACCGAGCAACACCTGGTAACCAACGGCGCCAGCGAACTGCTGGGCGAGGTGTTTGGCGACAGGGGCAAGCATGCGCGCAGCGCCTTCGGCGTGGCGCAGATCCCCCTGGGCGCCTGCGTGGAGATCGAGTTGATCGCGGAACTGGAGTGAGCGGCCCCCCTGAGCCGCTTTGCGGCTCCGCTGGCATGGGCCGCGTCCGGTGTCGCCGCCCCGGTGCCTGCTCTATTCCACGCGCAGCACGGCCGCCGGCTTAAAGCCCAGGTCCGCCGCCTTGCCCTTGCGCCCACGGGGGGCACGGGCGTTGTTCAGACTACGGATTTCGAGCTGCTCTTCGCGCTCCTTGCCGCCACGGCCCAGGCCGGCGATGCGCACGCTGCGCGTATAGGCGGCTGCGCCGGCCAGGCTGTCCTTATCCTCCAGCGCAAGCAACAGCAGGCCACGACCGCCCTTGTCCATCTGCTTGAGCTCGGCAATCTCAAAGGTCAGGATGCGCCCACCCGCCGAGGCGCAGCACACATGGGTGGCTGCCGCCAGCGGCTGGCCGCCCGAGCCACCCGCCACGGCCGAGGGCGCGCACAGCGCCTCGCCCTCGGCCAGCGACACAAAGGCCTTGCCCGCCTTGTTGCGCGAGACCATGCCCTCCACGCTGGCGATGAAACCATAGCCGCCCGAGCCCGAGAGCAGCAGCTGCGCCGCCAGCGGCCCGGCAAAGTAGTGCGCGATCTGCGTGCCCGCTTCGAGCTCGATGAGTGTGGTCACCGGCTGGCCATCGCCGCGCCCGCCGGGCAGGCTGGCCACGGGCACGGAATACACGCGGCCATTGCTGCCAAAGACGATGAGCTGGTCCACCGTGCGGCATTCAAAGGTGCCATAGAGCCCGTCGCCCGCCTTGAAGGCAAAACTGTCCGCCGCGTGCCCATGGCCCTGGCGCGTGCGCACCCAGCCTTTTTGCGACACGACCACGGTGGTCGGCTCGTCCACCACCTTGACTTCGGCGACGACCTTCTTTTCGGCCTGGATCAGCGTGCGCCGCGCGTCGGCAAATTGTTTTGCATCGGCCTCGATCTCCTTGACCATCAGGCGGCGCAGCGAGGCCGGGTTGGCCAGAATGTCTTCGAGCTGCCCCTGCTCCTTGCGCAGCTCCGAGAGCTCCTGCTCGATCTTGATGGCTTCGAGCCGCGCCAGCTGGCGCAGGCGGATTTCCAAAATATCTTCGGCCTGGCGCTCGGACAGGTTGAAGCGCGCCATCAGCGCCGCCTTGGGCTCGTCCGCCGCGCGGATGATGGCGATCACCTCGTCGATATTGAGCAGCACCAGCTGCCGCCCCTCCAGGATATGGATGCGGTCCAGCACCTTGGCCAGGCGGTGCTGGCTGCGCCGCGTGATGGTCTGCTGGCGGAACTGCACCCACTCCACCAGCATCTGGCGCAAGGACTTTTGCACCGGCCTGCCGTCGATGCCGACCAGGGTCAGGTTGATGGGCGCGGAAGTCTCCAGGCTGGTGTGCGCCAGCAGCGCGGTAATGAGTTCTTGCTGCGGCACCTTGCCGGTCTTGGGCTCGAAGACGAGGCGCACGGGCGCGTCCTTGCTGGACTCGTCGCGCACACCGTCGAGCACGGCCAGCAGGGCGGCCTTGAGCTGGGTTTGCTCCTGCGTGAGCGCCTTCTTGCCGGTCTTGACCTTGGGGTTGGTGATGTCCTCGATTTCCTCCAGCACCCGCTGCGCCGACACGCCCGGCGGCAGTTCCGTCACCACCAGTTGCCACTGGCCGCGCGCCAGGTCTTCGATCTTCCAGCGCGCGCGCACCTTCAGGCTGCCGCGCCCGCTCTGGTAGGCGTCCTGGATGTCGCTGCTAGCGCTGATGATCTGCCCGCCGCCGGGGTAGTCCGGGCCGGGAATCAGCGTGAACAGCTCGTCATCCGGCAGCTGCGGGTTCTTCACCAGCGCCACGCAGGCATCGGCCACCTCGCGCAGGTTGTGGCTGGGGATTTCGGTCGCCAAGCCCACGGCAATGCCGCTGGCGCCATTGAGCAGCGCAAACGGCAGGCGCGCCGGCAGCTGGCAGGGCTCCTGCGTGCTGCCGTCGTAGTTGGGCTGAAAGTCCACCGTGCCCATGCCGATTTCATCGAGCAGCAGGCCGCTGATTTTGGCCAGCCGCGC
>JAFECU010000068.1 GCA_018242005.1 Pseudomonadota bacterium
GCCCGTGCACGACATCGACGTCGACAAGCACGCCTCGACCAGCACCGGCCGCGTCCGCTTGGAGGACAAGCGCGTCATCAACGGCCAGACCGATGTGAACCAACTGGTGCCGTTCAAGTACAAGTGGGCCTGGGAAAAATACCTGGCCACCTGCGCCAACCACTGGATGCCGCAAGAGATCAACATGACGCGCGACATCGCGTTGTGGAAGGATCCGAACGGCCTGACCGAGGATGAGCGCCGCATCGTCAAGCGCAATCTGGGCTTCTTCGTGACGGCCGATTCGCTGGCCGCCAACAACATCGTGCTGGGCACCTACCGCCACATCACCGCGCCCGAGTGCCGCCAGTTCCTGCTGCGCCAGGCCTTCGAGGAAGCCATTCACACGCACGCCTACCAGTACATCGTCGAGTCCCTCGGCCTGGACGAGGGCGAGATCTTCAACGCCTACAACGAGGTCCAGTCCATACGCGAAAAGGACGAGTTCCTGATCCCCTTCATCGAGGCGATCATGGATCCCGCCTTCAAGACCGGGACGCCTGACGCAGACCAGACACTGCTCAAGAGCCTGATCGTCTTCGCATGCCTGATGGAAGGCCTGTTCTTCTATGTGGGCTTCACGCAGATCCTGGCGCTGGGCCGGCAGAACAAGATGACCGGCGCGGCCGAGCAGTACCAGTACATCCTGCGCGACGAGTCCATGCACTGCAACTTCGGCATCGACCTGATCAACCAGCTCAAGCTCGAGAACCCGCAACTGTGGACACCCGAGTTCAAGGCCGAGATCAAGGGCTTGTTCGAGCAGGCCGTCGAGTTGGAATACCGCTACGCCGAGGACACCATGCCGCGCGGTGTGCTGGGCCTGAACGCCTCCATGTTCAAGGGCTACCTGCGCTACATCGCCAACCGGCGTGCGACGCAGATCGGCCTCGAAGCGCTTTTCCCGAACGAGGAAAACCCGTTCCCCTGGATGAGCGAAATGATCGACCTGAAGAAAGAGCGCAACTTCTTTGAAACCCGCGTCATCGAGTACCAGACCGGTGGCGCGCTGTCA
>JAFECU010000069.1 GCA_018242005.1 Pseudomonadota bacterium
GCAGCGGCCCATTTTTCACCGTCTTTTTGCCCAATAGCTCGGCTATTGGGCTGCAAATCCGGCAAAAACTGGTCTCGCTGGGGCCGATTTTCGCTCTCGACGCTCCAAGTCCGACAGGCTCCTAGAGAAGACCCTGGCGCCGGCCGCTGCGATGCGCTGAGCGTGAAAGGCGCAACTACCCAGGCCGTCGATTCGTCGCCGCGGTGGTTCCCCATTCGCGGGGATGACGGCGCTTTACCCTGCAACAGCAATCGCTACCTGAGCCGCGTGAAAACGCGAAAGGCCTCCCATGCGCAACCCTCAAGCGCCTGAAGGCGTTCAGAACACTCGCCTGCCTCGACCTCCTGAAAGGAGTGACTCCGAAGCGGTCTTGTCCGTCAGCCGGTCCTGCGCACGCGCAGCAGCTCGTCGAGGATCAGGCAGGCCGCGCCCACGGTGATGGCGCAGTCGGCCACGTTGAAGGCCGGGAAATGCCAGCCGCGCAGGTGGAAGTCCAGAAAGTCCACCACGTAGCCGTGCTGCACGCGGTCCAGCACATTGCCGATGGCGCCGCCCAGGATGCTGGACAGCGCGAAGGAAAACAGCCGCTGCCCCGGGTGCGCGCGCAGCTGCCACAGGATGAAGGCCGCCACAGCCACCGCGATGCCCGTGAACAGCCAGCGCTGCCAGCCCCCGGCGTCGGCCAGGAAGGAGAAGGCCGCGCCCTGGTTGTGCGCGCGCACGACGTTGAAGAAGCTGGTGACGTAGGACGCGTCACCCAGGCGGTAGTAGCCCAGGATCAGCGTTTTGGTGAACTGATCGGCGATGACGAGCAGCACCGCCCAGGCCAGCCAGGGCCACATGCTGGCGCCACCGCCTTTGCCCGCGCGCGCCATCAGGCGTGCAGGCGGGCTTCGCCCGCACCGTGAAGGTTGTTGTCGCAGCGCCCGCACAGCGTGGGGTGTGCGCTGTTGCTGCCCACGTCGGCGCGGTAATGCCAGCAACGCTCGCATTTTTCATCAGAACTGGCGGTAACGCTTATCTGCAGGTCGCTACCAGCTACCAAGTTGATAGTGGAGACAATGAACACGAACTTGAGGTCATCGCCCAGGCTGGACAGCAGCGCGTGGTCTTCGGGCGCGGCGGTGAGGGTGACCACGGCCTGCAGTGACGAGCCCACCTGGCCGGCCGTGCGCACGTTTTCGATCTCCTTGTTCACCGCGTCGCGGATCTGGCGCAGGCGCTCCCACTTGGCCAGAAGAGCCTCGTCGGCGGCGGGGATGGTCTGGTAGGTTTCCAGGTAGATGGAGTCGGACTTGCCGAAGATCTTCCAGGCCTCCTCGGCCGTGAACGACAGGAAGGGCGCCATCCAGCGCAGCATGGCGTGCGTGATCTGGTGGAGCGCGGTCTGGGCGCTGCGGCGCGCCAGGCTTCCGGCGGCGGTGGTGTAGAGGCGATCCTTGAGCACGTCGAGGTAAAAACCCCCCAGGTCTTCCGAGCAGTACAGCTGCAGCTTTGCCACGACGGGGTGGAACTCATAGACCTTGTAGTGCGCCAGGATGTCCTGCTGCAACTCGGCCGCGCGCGTGAGGGCGTAGCGGTCTATCTCCAGCATTTCGGCAAACGGCACGGCGTCCCTGGCAGGGTCGAAGTCGCTCACGTTGGCCAGCAGAAAGCGCAGCGTGTTGCGGATGCGGCGGTAGGCATCGACCACGCGCGCCAGGATCTTGTCGTCGATCGCCAGGTCGCCCGAGTAGTCGGTGGCCGCGCACCACAGGCGGATGATCTCGGCGCCCATCTTGCCGCTGACCTCCTGTGGCGAGACGGTGTTGCCCAGCGACTTGCTCATCTTCTTGCCCTGGCCGTCCACCGTGAAGCCGTGCGTGAGCAGGCCGCGGTAGGGCGCGCGTCCAAAGATGGCGCTGGCCAGCAGCAGAGAGCTGTGGAACCAGCCGCGGTGCTGGTCGTGGCCCTCCAGGTACAGGTCGGCCTCGGGGCCGCTGTCGTGGTGCATGCCGGCGTGCGTGCCGCGCAGCACGTGCCAGAAGGTGGAGCCGGAGTCGAACCAGACTTCCAGGATGTCGGTGCTCTTGGTGTAGAGCTTGGCGTCTTCGGCACCCAGGATGTCCTCTGCCGTCATGCGGCTCCAGGCCTCGATGCCGCCCGCCTCCACGATGTCGGCCGCCTGGTCGATGATCTCCATGGTGCGCGGGTGCAGCTCGCCCGAGTCCTGGTGCAGGAAGAACGGAATGGGCACGCCCCAGCTGCGCTGGCGCGAGATGCACCAGTCGGGGCGCCCGGCGATCATGTCGCGCAGGCGGGCCTTGCCGTTCTCGGGGTAGAAGTGGGTGTGCTCGATGGCTTCGAGCGCGATCTGGCGCAGGGTCTTGGCGGGCTTTTGCGCCGGGTCGGTGAACACCCCCTCGCCCTCGTCCATGCGCACGAACCACTGCGCGGCGGCGCGGTAGATCACGGGCGATTTGTGGCGCCAGCAGTGCGGGTAGCTGTGCGTGATGGTGACCGAGTCGAGCAGCCGGCCCGCGACCTTGAGCGCGTCGATGATGACGGGCACGGCCTTCCAGATATGCTGGCCGCCGAACAGGCCCAGCTCCGGCGCGTAGACGCCGTTGCCCTGCACGGGGTTGAGGATGTCCTCGTACTTGAGGCCATGGGCCACGCAGCTGTTGAAGTCGTCCACGCCGTAGGCCGGCGCGCTGTGCACGATGCCGGTGCCGTCCTCGGCCGTGGCGTAGTCGGCCAGGTACACGGGCGAGAGGCGGTCAAAGGCCTTGTCCACATGGGCCAGCGGGTGCCTGAAGGGCATCAGGTCGAGCTTCTGGCCCAGCGCGGTAGCCACCACCTGGCCCTGCAGCTTCCAGCGCTCAAGGCATTTGTCGACCAATGCGCTGGCGACGATGAGCAGGCCGCGTTCGGTATCGACCAGGCTGTATTCGAGCTCCGGGTTGACGTTGAGCGCCTGGTTGGCGGGAATGGTCCAGGCCGTGGTGGTCCAGATGACCATGAACGCGTCCTTGGCCAGGCTGGGCAGGCCAAAGGCCGCGGCCAGGCGCGTCGGCTCGGCAGCGGGGAACATCACGTCCAGCGTCTGACTCTGCTTGTCCTGGTACTCGATCTCGAATTCGGCCAGCGACGAGGCGCAGTCAAAGCACCAGTACACGGGCTTCAATCCCCGGTAGACGAAGCCACGCTCCATGACCTTCTTCAAGGCGCGCAGTTCGCCGGCCTCGCTCGCGAAGTTCATGGTCTTGTAGGGGTGGTCCCATTCGCCGAGCACGCCCAGGCGCTTGAAGTCCGCCATCTGCTGCGCGATCTGCTCGGTGGCAAAGGCGCGGCCACGGGCCTGCATCTCGTCGCGCGGCAGATTGCGTCCGTGCTTTTTTTCGATGGCGTTCTCGATCGGCAGGCCGTGGCAGTCCCAGCCGGGGGTGTAGAGCGCGTCGAAGCCTTCGAGCTGGCGCGCCTTGACGATCATGTCCTTCAATATCTTGTTCACCGCATGGCCGATGTGGATCTGGCCGTTGGCGTACGGCGGGCCGTCGTGCA
>JAFECU010000006.1 GCA_018242005.1 Pseudomonadota bacterium
CGAATCCATGCGCCTGCATGTGAACCGCGGCATCGTGGTGAACGACACCATGCAGACCACCACCGACGCGCGCATCTACGCCGTGGGCGAATGCGCCGCGCACCGGGGCGTGGCCTACGGGCTGGTGGCGCCGCTGTTCGAGCAAGGCAAGGTGCTGGCGAACCACCTGGCCGAGTTCGGCATTGGCCGCTACCTGGGCTCGCAGACCTCGACCAAGCTCAAGGTGACGGGCATCGACCTGTTCTCCGCCGGCGACTTCATGGGCGGCGAGGGCACGGAAGAAATTTTGCTCAGCGACCCCGGCAGCGGCCAGTACAAGAAGCTGGTGCTCAAGGACGACAAGCTCGTCGGCGCGTGCCTGTACGGCAACACGGTCGATGGCAGCTGGTACTTCAAGCTGCTGCGCGAGGGCCGCAGCGTGGCCGAGCTGCGCGACAAGCTGATGTTTGGCGAGAGCAACATCGGCGAAGGCGGCCACGCCGGCCAGAACAAGGCCGAGAGCCTGCCCGACAACTTCGAGGTCTGCGGCTGCAACGGCGTGACCAAGGGCACGATCTGCAAGGCCATCAAGGAAAAAGGCCTGTTCACCATCGACGACGTGCGCAAGCACACCAAGGCCAGCGCCAGCTGCGGCTCGTGCACGGGCCTGGTGGAGCAAATCCTCATGGCCACCGTGGGCGGCGCCTACGCGGCGGCCAGCGCGGCCAAGCCGGTGTGCGCCTGCACAGACCACGGCCACCAGGCGGTGCGCGATGCGATTCGCACGCACCACCTCATCAGCAAGGAGGAGGTTTTTGCCTTCATGGAGTGGAAGACACCCGACGGCTGCCCCAGTTGCCGCCCGGCCGTCAACTACTACCTGATCAGCACCTGGCCCAAGGAGGCGCTGGACGACCCGCAAAGCCGCGCCATCAACGAGCGCAGCCACGCCAACATCCAGAAGGACGGCACCTACAGCGTGGTGCCGCGCATGTGGGGCGGCGAAACCTCCGCCGCCGAGCTGCGCCGCATTGCCGACGTGGTGGACAAGTACCAGATCCCCGGCGTGAAGGTCACGGGCGGGCAGCGCATCGACCTCTTGGGCGTGAAGAAGGAAGACCTGCAAGGCGTGTGGCGCGACATCGGTATGCCCTGCGGCCATGCCTACGGCAAGAGCCTGCGAACGGTGAAGACCTGCGTGGGCAGCGAATGGTGCCGCTTTGGCACGCAAGACAGCAGCGGCCTGGGGCGCGATCTGGAGCGCGCGCTCTGGCGCATGTACGCGCCGCACAAGGTCAAGCTGGCGGTGTCCGGCTGCCCGCGCAACTGCGCCGAGAGCGGCATCAAGGACGTGGGCATCATCGGCGTCGATTCGGGCTGGGAGATCCACATCGCCGGCAACGGCGGCATCAAGACCGAGGTGGCGCACTTCTTCACCAAAGTGAAAACCGCCGAGGAGGTAATGGAGATCAGCGGTGCCTTCCTGCAGCTGTACCGCGAGGAAGGCTGGTACCTGGAGCGCACCACGCACTACGTGGCCCGCGTGGGGCTGGAGCACGTCAAGCAAAAGGTGCTCGAAGACCACGACAACCGCCGTGCGCTGTGGGCGCGGCTGCAGTTTGCCCTGGAGGGCGAGCCCGACCCCTGGTTCGAGAGCGAGAAGGCCCGCGTGGACGAGCGCCAGTTCATCCCGATCGCCGTCGCCGCCTGACGACCGCGCTCTTACTCCCTCCCCCGCTGGGGGAGGGCTGGGGTGGGGGCCAGCGGCGCTGTGCAGCCAACCGCCGTACCCACCGTCAGCAGCCCCCATCCCTACCTTCCCCCAAAGGGGGAAGGAGTTGAAGAAAGCAGCTCCAACGCCCTGCTGACAAGTGCCGTCTGCTATCAAAGGAATAGAAATGACCGACTGGAAATACATCTGCCAAATCACCGACATCCCCCGCCAAGGCGCGCGCCGCGTGGCGCGGCCGCAGGGGCTGGAGGTGGCGCTGTTTCGCACCGGCGCGGACGCCGTCTACGCCCTGCTCGACTACAGCCCCTACAAGGGCGGGCCGCTGTCGCAAGGCATGGTGTTTGGCACCAACGTCGCCTGCCCGCTGCACAACTGGACCATCAGCCTGGCCAGCGGCCAGGCACTGGCGCCCGACGAGGGCAGCACGCCCACCTTCCAGGTCAAGGTGGAAGACGGCGGCGTCTACCTCGACGCCGAGGAGCTCGCCAGCCACGCGCTGACGCAAACGCGCCCGCTGGCCGGCCCGGCGCTGCGCCCCACCTGAACACCCACCGGCGCCGCGCATGAAAACGATCACCCCCTCCACCTGTCCTTACTGCGGCGTCGGCTGCGGCGTGCTGATCGAAAGCGAGGCCGGCCGCATCACCGGCGTGCGCGGCAACCCCGAGCACCCGGCCAACCAGGGGCGGCTGTGCTCCAAGGGCTCGACCCTGCACCTCACGGCGCGGCCCGAAGTCGCGGCCCAGGTGCGCCTGCTGCAGCCGCAGGCGCGCAGCACGCGCGCCGCCAGCCCGCACCCCGTGTCCTGGAACCAGGCCCTCGGCGGCCTGGCCCAGCGCCTGGCGGCCACCGTGCAGCAGCACGGGCCGGACGCCGTGGGCATCTACGTCTCGGGCCAACTGCTGACCGAGGACTACTACGCCTTCAACAAGTTCGCCAAGGGGCTGCTGGGCACCAACAACATCGACACCAACTCGCGCCTGTGCATGAGCAGCGCCGTGGCCGGCTACAAGGCCACGCTGGGCGCGGACGCGCCGCCCGCCTGCTACGACGACATCGCCCACGCGGCCACGCTGTTCATCAGCGGTGCCAACCCGGCCTGGGCGCACCCGATTCTTTTCAGGCGCATCGAAGACGCCAAGCGCGCCAACCCGGCGCTCAAGATCATCGTCTGCGACCCGCGCCGCACCGACAGCGCCGAGCTGGCCGACCTGCACCTGGCGCTCAAGCCCGGCTCCGACGTGTGGCTCTACCACGGCATGCTGCGCTGCATGATTGCGCAAGGCTGGCTCGCCGAGCATTTCATTGCCACCCGCACCCAGGGCTGGACGGCCCTGGCCGCGCTGGTGGAACAGGCCACGCCCGAGGCCGTTGCGCAGCACTGCGGCATCGCCCCCGCCGACCTGCTGCAGGCCGCGCGCTGGTTTGCCGGCGTGCACGATGGCCACATCACACAGGCCACGCGCCGGCCCACGCTCAGCCTGTACTGCCAGGGCCTGAACCAGTCCTCCCACGGCACGGACAACAACACCGCCCTCATCAACCTGCACCTGGCCTGCGGCCAGATCGGCCGGCCGGGCGCGGGGCCGCTGTCGCTCACCGGCCAGCCCAACGCCATGGGCGGGCGCGAAGTGGGCGCGCTGGCCAACCAGCTCAGCGCCCACCGCAACCTGGCAGATGCCCAGCACCGCGCCGAGGTCGCAGCCCTGTGGGGCGTGCCCAGCGTGCCGGCCCAACCCGGCAAGGCCGCCGTCGAGATGTTCCAGGCCGCCGCTGACGGGCAGATCAAGCTCTTGTGGATTGCCTGCACCAACCCCGCGCACAGCCTGCCCGACCAGGCCCTGGTGCGCCGCGCCCTGCAGCGCGCCGAGTACGTGGTGGTGCAGGACGCCTACGCCACCGGCGCCACGGCGCGCTTTGCCGACCTGCTGCTGCCCGCCAGCACCTGGGGCGAGAAGGAAGGCACCGTCACCAACAGCGAGCGCCGCATCACCCGCGTGCGCGCCGCTATTGCACCGCCCGACCTCGCCTGGGCCGACTGGCGCATCGTCACCGAGGTCGCGCGCCGTCTGCAGCCACTCTTGCCCGAGCGCGCGGCTCTGCCCAGCCTGTTCCCCTACGACGGCCCCGAGGCCCTCTGGAACGAGCACCGCGAGAGCACGCGCGGGCGCGACCTGGACATCACGGGCCTGACCTGGGCCGACCTGGAAGCCGCGCCGCGCCAATGGCCCTGCCCCGAGGGCGAGAAGCACGGCCGCGCGCGCCTGTACACCGACCAGCAATTTGCCAGCGCCGACGGCCGCGCCCGCTTTGCCCTGCAGCTGCCGGGCACGGTGGCCGAGCCCACCGACGCGCGCCACCCCTTCGCGCTGATCACCGGGCGCCTGCGCGACCAGTGGCATGGCATGAGCCGCAGCGGCCTGGTCGAAAGCCTGTGGGCCCACGCCAGCGAGCCACGCGCCGACATGCACGCCGCCGACATGGCGCGCCTGGGCTTGCAGGATGGCGACCTGACCTACCTCACGAGCCGGCGCGGCAGCATCGTGGCCCCGGTGCAGGCCAGCGGCACGCTCGCGCCCGGCCAGGTCTTTCTGCCCATGCACTGGGGCGACGAGGCCCTGGGCGGCGCCAGCAGCACCGGCCGGCGCCTGGCCGGCGTCAACGCCCTGACCAGTGGCGCGCGCTGCCCACAATCGCTGCAGCCCGAGCTCAAGCACGCGGCCATCAAGGTGCTCAAGGCCGAGTTGCCCTGGGGCCTGTGGGCCCAGGCCTGGCTGCCGCTGGACCAGGTGCAGCGCGTGCGCCAGCAGCTCGAAGAGCAG
>JAFECU010000070.1 GCA_018242005.1 Pseudomonadota bacterium
CCAGCGAGACCAGTTTTTGCCGGATTTGCAGCCCAATAGCCGAGCTATTGGGCAAAAAGACGGTGAAAAATGGGCCGCTGCGGTCGATTTGCAGCCGACGATTTCCAAGTCCGACAGGCTCCTAGACCCCGGCTTTCGCCGGGGTGACGGGTTCATTTCGCCGGGGTGGCGGGTTCATTTTTCCGTAGCGACGAAATCGCCATGTCCGTCAGCTGCCCGCCACTTTCATGCGCTCGATGAGGATGGAGCCCACGGTCTTGGCGCCGTAGTTGTAGGCGTCGGCGCCCACGGCGGCGATGCCGCGCAGCATGTCCTTGAGGTTGCCGGCGATGGTGATTTCATGCACGGGGTAGGCAATCTGGCCGTTTTCCACCCAGAAACCGCTGGCGCCGCGCGAATAGTCGCCGGTCACGTAGTTCACGCCCTGACCCATGAGCTCGATGACGAACAGGCCCGTGCCCAGTTTTTTCAGCATGGCCTCCAGATCGTCGCCCGGCTGCGTCAGGCGCGACGTGAGCACCAGGTTGTGCGAGCCGCCCGCGTTGCCCGTGGTCTTCATGCCGAGCTTGCGCGCCGAGTAGCTGCTCAGGAAGTAGCCCTGCACGCGCCCGCCCTTGACCACCTGGCGCGGCGCCACGCGCACGCCCTCGTCGTCGAAGGGCGAGCTGCCCTTGCCGCCAAGGACGAAGGGGTCTTCGCTCAGGTCGATGTGCTTGGCAAACACCTGCTTGCCCAGCGAATCGACGAGAAAGCTGCTCTTGCGGTACAGCGCGCCGCCACTCACGGCCTGCACGAAGCCGCCCAGCAGGCCGGCGGCCAGGGGCGATTCGAACAGCACCGGGCATTCGGTGGTGGGGATCTTGCGGCCGCCCAGGCGGCTCAGGGCGCGCTGGGCGGCGTAGCGGCCCACGGCCTCGGGCGTGGCCAGGTCCTGCGCGTTGCGCATGGAGCTGTACCAGGCGTCGCGCTGCATCTCCGCATTACGCCCGGGCAGGGAGGCGATGGGCGCCACCGAGATGCTGTGGCGCGAGCTGGCGTAGCCGCCACGAAAGCCGCGCGTGTGGGCGCTGAAGAAATGGCTTTGCTGGGCCGACACGCCCGCACCCTCGCTGTTGGTGATGCGCCTGTGGGTCTTGAGGGCCGCTGCCTCACACTGCAGCGCCAGCTGCGCGGCCTCTTCGCTGGTGATGGCCCAGGGATGGAACAGATCCAGGTCGCGGTGGCTGTCCTGCGGGGCGATGTCGGCCTCGTCGGGCAGGCCGGCCACGGGGTCTTCGGCGGTGAAACGGGCGATGTCGAACGCAGCCTGCACGGTGCGCTCCACGGCCGCGGGCGAAAAGTCCGAGGTGCTGGCGTTGCCGCGCCTGTGGCCCAGGTACACGGTCACGCCCAGGGACTTGTCGCGGTTGCGCTCGACGGTCTCCAGTTCGCCCTTGCGCACGTTGACCGACAGGCCACAGCCCTCGGAGGCGTCGGCCCCGGCGTCGCTGGCGCCCAGCTTTTTGGCGTGGGCCAGGGCATGGTCGACCAGGCCCTCGAAGAATTCACGGGTGTAGCTGAAGCCGCTTTCGGCCTGGGTAGTTGCGTGCTGCGAGGAGGCGGCGCCCGGGGCGCTGGAGCTGGGTGTGTTCATAGCGGCGGCTATGATACTTGCCGCCCAATCACCGCGCGGCCAACGCCGTTGCGGCACTGTTTCTGCCCCGCCCCACCATGTCACGCAAACCCCAAAAAGGCTATTTTGTGAAGGGCCATTTCGTTGCCGAAGGCAGCGAGCTGGACCTGCAACTCAAGGCCGAACTCAAGGGCACCACCGGTGCCACAAAGACCGACCTCAAGCGCGAAATGGAGGCGCTGCAGGCGCTCGGCACCGATTTGCTCACGCTGCGCGCCGACCTGTTCGCGCGCCTGGATCTGCCCGAAAAGCTGCAGGATGCGCTGGCCGAGGCCCGGCGCATCACCAATTTCGAGGGCAAGCGCCGGCAGATGCAGTTCATCGGCAAGCTGATGCGCAAGCTGGGCGATGACGAGGTGGCGGCCATCCAGGCGGCGCTGGACGAGCAGCGCAGCGGCTCGGCCGCCGAGAAGCTGGCGCTGCACCAGGCCGAGCACTGGCGCGACCGCCTGATTGCCGGCGACGACGCCCTGCCCCTGTGGATGCAGCAGTATCCGGCCACGGACACCCAGCAGATCCGCGCGCTGATTCGCCAGGCCCGCAAGGACGCGCCACCCGTGGACAAGGCCGCCGTATCCCAGGGCCTGGCACCGCGCAAGGGCCGCGCCTACCGTGAACTATTCCAGCTGGTGCGCGAGCAAATGGGCGCCGCGCTGTCGGACAATGAATCCCCAACCGATGACGAGGAGGACGGCCATGCCCCATAGCACCCATGAGTACGCGCCGGTCAGGATCGGCATTGTCTCCATCAGCGACCGCGCGAGCAGCGGCACCTACGAGGACAAGGGCCTGCCCGCGCTGCACGACTGGCTCAAGCGCGCGCTGCACAACCCCATCACCTTCGAGCCGCGCCTGATCCCCGACGAGAAGGAGCGCATCAGCGCCACGCTCATCGAGCTGGTGGATGCCGGCTGCTCGCTGGTGCTGACCACCGGCGGCACCGGCCCCGCGCTGCGCGACGTGACACCCGAGGCCACGCTGGCCGTGGCCGACAAGGAAATGCCGGGTTTTGGCGAGCAGATGCGCCAGATCTCTCTGGCCTTCGTGCCCACGGCCATCCTGTCGCGCCAGGTGGCGGCGATCCGCGGCAGCAGCCTGATCATCAACCTGCCGGGTCAGCCCAAGGCCATCGCCGAGACGCTCGAAGGCCTCAAGAACGCCGACGGCAGCTGCCAAGTGCCGGGCATCTTTGCCGCCGTGCCCTATTGCATAGACCTGGTCGGCGGGCCCTACCTGGAGACCCGCCCCGAGATCTGCAAGGCCTTCCGGCCGAAGTCGGCGGTGCGCTGACACCGATCATTCCCGAGCGGCCTGCTGCGGTGTTCACCCAGGGCCGCAAGCGCGGCGTATGGTGGCTTTTTCACACGAAAGGAGCCCACCATGACCGCCATGATGAAAGCCGCCGTCTTCGTCGAAAAAGGCCGCATCGAGCTGGCCGACAAGCCCATCCCCGAGGTGGGCCCCAACGATGCGTTGATCCGCATCACCACCACCACCATCTGCGGCACGGACGTGCACATCCTCAAGGGTGAGTACCCGGTCGAAAAAGGCCTGACCGTGGGCCACGAGCCCGTGGGCGTGATCGAAAAGCTCGGCAGCGCCGTGCAGGGCTACCAGGAAGGCCAGCGCGTCATCGCCGGCGCCATCTGCCCCAACTTCAACAGCTACGCCGCGCAGGATGGTTACGCCAGCCAGGACGGCAGTTACCTGGTGCCGCGCGGCCTGTGCGGCTGCCACGGCTACAAGGCCACGGCCGGCTGGCGCTTTGGCAACCTGATCGACGGCACCCAGGCCGAATATGTGCTGGTGCCCGACGCCCAGGCGAACCTGGCCCCCATCCCCGACGGCCTCACCGACGAGCAGGTGCTGATGTGCCCGGACATCATGTCCACCGGTTTCAAGGGCGCAGAGAACGCCAACATCAAGATCGGCGACACGGTGGTGGTGCTGGCGCAGGGCCCGATCGGACTGTGCGCCACGGCCGGTGCGCGCCTGCTGGGGGCCACCACCATCATTGCCGTGGATGGCAATGACGATCGCCTGGCGGTGGCAAAGAAGATGGGTGCAGACGTCACGCTGAACTTCCGCAACGTGGACGTGGTTGGCGAAGTGATGAAGCTCACGGGGGGCAAGGGTGCCGACAGCTCCATCGAGGCGCTGGGCACACAGGCCACCTTCGCGCAGGCCATGCAGGTGCTCAAGCCCGGCGGCACGCTGTCGAGCCTGGGCGTGTACTCGGAGGATCTTTCCATCCCGCTGGCGCAGTTTGCCGCGGGCCTGGGCGACCACACCATACGCACTGCGCTGTGCCCCGGCGGCAAGGAACGCATGCGCCGACTCATGAACGTGATCGCCGCCCACCGCCTGGACCTGGGGCTGCTGGTCACGCACCAGCGCAAACTGGACGACATCGTGGAGGCCTACGACCTGTTCTCACACCAGCGTGACGGGGTGCTGAAAATCGCCATCAAGCCGTAGTCCGAGGCCTTGGCGTCAAACGCCGGGAGCGACACCCGTAACGCATGCAATGTCTGTAGAACCCGTCATCCCCGCGAAGGCGGGGATCCACAGCAGCGGCACATCAACGGTTTGGGTAGTACATGGATCCCCGCCTTCGCGGGGATGACGGAAGATTTACAAAGGCGCTTCAAGAAAACCCGCGCAGCTCGGCCCATTCCCCCCAGGGCGCGCGCGTGGAGC
>JAFECU010000071.1 GCA_018242005.1 Pseudomonadota bacterium
ACTCCTCACTGGGAGCCAGCTTGCATCGTCCTGGCTTCTAGCTGACTCCTGGCTCGAAATGCTGGCATCTCGATCAAGAGGCGATTCATCACTCAATCCCTTGTCCCATGTGGCTTGGCAGACGGCGGACTCAAGCAAGACCTACGTAGAAGTCCCTATTTTTGAGTCCCCTGCGTCTACCAATTTCACCACCCGGGCATTTAAAAAAAGCGAAGTCGCAAATTATGGCACAGTAACGCCGTATGAAGACCTATCCCACGATTGAGGACACCATAGGTGGCACGCCGCTTGTCGCATTGCAGCGTATCGGTGCACATGACAACATGGCGCGGGGCAATGTCGTCTTGGGCAAACTCGAAGGAAGCAATCCCGCGGGGTCGGTCAAGGACAGGCCGGCCCTGTCGATGATCCGACGCGCCGAGGAACGCGGCGAGATCAAGCCCGGCGACACGCTGATCGAGGCCACCAGCGGCAATACCGGCATTGCTCTGGCCATGGTGGCAGCCGTCATGGGATACCGCATGGTGCTGGTCATGCCCGAGGATCTGTCCGTGGAGCGCGCCCAGACCATGAAGGCCTACGGCGCCGAACTCATCCTCACACCCAAGAGCGGCGGCATGGAATACGCGCGCGACCTGGCCGACCAGATGGTGGCGCAGGGCAAGGGCAGGGTGCTCGACCAGTTTGCCAACGAGGACAACCCGCGCATCCACTACGAGACCACAGGCCCCGAGATCTGGGAGCAGACCGGCGGGCGCATCACCCACTTTGTGAGCGCCATGGGCACCACAGGAACGATCACCGGGGTATCACGCTACCTGCGCGAGAAAAATCCCGGCGTGTGCATCATCGGCGCTCAGCCCCGCGAGGGCTCGCGCATCCCGGGCATACGCAAGTGGCCCGAGGAATACCAGCCAAAAATCTATGATCCGCAAATGGTCGACGAGCTGGTGCTGGTGACCCAGGACGACGCCGAGGATATGGCGCGTCGCTTGGCGCGCGAGGAGGGCGTTTTTGGCGGCATATCGGCCGCTGGCGCCTGCTGGGTAGCACAGCAGATTGCAGCGCGCGAGCAGAACGCAACCATCGTCTTCGTCGTGTGCGACCGGGGTGACCGCTACCTGTCCACTGGCGTCTTTCCAGCCTGACGCACATGCAGCAGTACGAACACCGCTATTGCCCGCATTGCGCAACGATGCTCGCCCCCATCG
>JAFECU010000072.1 GCA_018242005.1 Pseudomonadota bacterium
CGCATCGTGCGCAGCCAGATCCTGGCCGGCGAGCCGCGCATCGACGGCCGCGACACGCGCACCGTGCGCCCCATCGAAATCCGCAACTCCGTGCTGCCGCGTACCCACGGCTCGGCGCTGTTCACGCGCGGCGAAACGCAGGCGCTGGTGATCTCCACCCTGGGCACCGAGCGCGACGCGCAGCGCATCGACGCGCTGGCCGGCGAGTTTGAAGACCGTTTCCTGTTCCACTACAACATGCCTCCCTTTGCCACCGGCGAAGTCGGCCGCATGGGCTCGACCAAGCGCCGCGAAGTCGGCCACGGCCGCCTGGCCAAGCGTGCCCTGGTGGCCTGCCTGCCGAGCAAGGAAGAGTTCCCCTACACCATCCGCGTGGTGTCGGAGATCACCGAGTCCAACGGTTCGTCCTCCATGGCATCCGTCTGCGGCGGCTGCCTGTCGATGATGGACGCAGGCGTGCCCATGAAGGCGCACGTCGCCGGCATCGCCATGGGCCTGATCAAGGAAGACAACAAGTTCGCCGTGCTGACCGACATCCTGGGCGATGAAGATCACCTGGGCGACATGGACTTCAAGGTGGCTGGCACCACCGCCGGCATCACGGCACTGCAGATGGACATCAAGATCCAGGGCATCACCAAGGAAATCATGCAAGTCGCCCTGGCCCAGGCCAAGGAAGCGCGTATGCACATCCTGGGCAAGATGCAAGAAGCCATGGGCGAGGCCAAGGCCGAGATCTCCAGCTTCGCGCCCAAGCTCTTCACCATGAAGATCAACCCCGAGAAGATCCGCGACGTGATCGGCAAGGGCGGCGCCACCATCCGCGCGCTGTGCGACGAGACCGGCTGCCAGATCAACATCGAGGAAGACGGCACCATCACCATCGCCGCCACCGAGGCCGCCAAGGCCGACGAGGCCAAGCGCCGCATCGAGGAGATCACCGCCGAGGTCGAAGTCGGCCAGATCTACGAAGGCCCGGTCACCAAGATCCTGGACTTTGGCGCTCTGGTCAACGTGCTGCCGGGCAAGGATGGCCTGCTGCACATCAGCCAGATTGCCCACGAGCGCGTGGAGAAGGTCACCGACTACCTGCACGAAGGTCAGATCGTCCGCGTCAAGGCACTGGAGACCGACGACAAGGGCCGCATCAAGCTGTCGATGAAGGCGCTGATCGAGCGCCCGGCCGGCATGCCCGAGCGCGAGCCCCGTGAACCGCGTGGCGAACGTCGCGAGCGTCGTGACAACGGCAATTCGGAGCAGCAATAAGGCCAAGCCCCGCCCCAGGGGCGGGGCTTGGATTTACTATTGAAAAGCGAGCTGCCAACGCTTTATCCATAAGCGGTAGAGCCTGAACACTCGGTATTCCCATGAAGAACGTGATGCATGCGGTGGAGATTGCGGCGTTTGGCCCGCCCGACGGGCTGCGCCTTGTCGAGCGTCCGCTGCCACAGGCTGGCGCGGGCGAGCTGCTGATTCGCGTGGCGGCCAGCGGCGTGAACCGCCCCGATGTGTTGCAACGCAAGGGGCACTACGCGCCGCCACCCGGTGTCTCTGATCTGCCAGGCCTGGAGGTGGCCGGCGTCGTTGAATCCGGAGATGCTGCCGCCATGGTGCAGGCTGGCATCAAGGTGGGCGACCGCGTGTGTGCGCTCGTGGCCGGTGGCGGCTACGCCGAGTATTGCGTGGCGCCCGTCGCGCAATGCCTGCCGGTGCCCGCGGGGCTGAACGACGTGCAGGCGGCCTCGCTGCCCGAGACCTTCTTCACCGTGTGGAGCAATGTGTTCGACCGCGCGCGCCTGCAGGCGGGCGAGATCCTGTTGGTTCAGGGTGGCAGCAGCGGCATAGGCGTGACGGCCATACAGCTGGCGCGCGCACGCGGCGCCACGGTCATCGTCACGGCGGGCAGCGATGAAAAATGCGCCGCCTGCCTGGCGCTGGGCGCGCACCAGGCGATCAACTACAAGACGCAGGACTTCGTGGCCGAGGTGCGGCGCATCACCGAGGGGCGCGGCGTCGACGTGGTGCTCGACATGGTGGCGGGATCCTACGTGGCGCGCGAGGTCGAATGCCTGGCAGAGGACGGGCGCATCGTCATCATTGCCGTGCAGGGCGGTGTGCAGGCCGAATTCAACGCTGCCCTGGTTCTGAGAAAGCGCCTGGCCATTACCGGCTCCACGCTGCGCCCGCGCCCCGTAGCCTTCAAGGCGGCCATCACCCAGGCCCTGCGTGAGCAGGTCTGGCCGCTGCTGGAGTCGGGCGTGGTGAAGCCCGTCATTCACAGCCAGTTTGCTGCGGCCGATGCGGCGCAGGCGCATGCGTTGATGGAGTCGAACCAACATATTGGCAAGATTGTTTTGAGGTGGACGACATGACCCAGAAAAAGAAACTCATTGCGGGCAACTGGAAGATGAATGGCAGCCTCCAGGCCAATGCTGCCCTGTTGCAGGCTTTGCGCGAAGGCGCGGTCAGCCCGGCGTGCGATGTGGCTGTGGCCGTGCCGGCGCCCTATCTCGCGCAGGTGCAGGCGCTTGTCGCCGGCTCGGCGATCGCGCTGGCCGCGCAGGATGTGTCGCAGCATGAATCGGGCGCCTTCACGGGCGAGGTCTCGGCGGCCATGCTGCGCGACTTCGGCACGCGCTATGCACTCGTCGGGCATTCCGAGCGGCGCCAATACCACGGCGAAACTGATGCCGTGGTGGCCGCCAAGGCCCAGCGCGCGCTGGCGGCGGGCATCACGCCCATTGTCTGCGTCGGCGAAACGCTGGAGCAGCGCGAGGCCGGCCAGACCGAGGCCGTGGTCAAGCGCCAGCTGGCGGCGGTGATCCACGCCAACGGCCCGTGCATCAGCGAAATCGTGGTTGCCTATGAGCCCGTCTGGGCCATAGGCACGGGCCGCACGGCGAGTCCCGAGCAGGCCCAGCAGGTGCATGCCGTGCTGCGCGCCCAGCTGGCGGCGGCGACGGCGCGTGCCGATCGCGTGCTCCTGCTCTATGGTGGCAGCATGAATGCCGCCAACGCGGCCGAGTTGCTGGCGCAGCCCGACATCGACGGCGGCCTGGTGGGCGGAGCCTCGCTCAAGGCCGCAGACTTTTTGCAAATTATTGCTGCGGCGCGCGCTATTCAAGTGCAAGCAGCTACGAAATGAGGAGCTAACCAAGCATGAATGCAATCGTAAATGTGATTTTGGCCGTTCAGATGTTGACGGCGCTGGCGATGATCGGCCTGATCCTGATCCAGCATGGCAAGGGCGCCGACATGGGCGCCGCCTTCGGCAGCGGCAGCTCGGGCAGTCTGTTTGGCGCCAGCGGCAGCGCCAACTTCCTGTCGCGCACCACGGCCGTCCTGGCAACCGTGTTCTTCGTGACCACGCTGGCACTGGCCTATTTCGGCAACCAGCGCCCGGCAAGCACGGGCAGCGTGCTGGAAACACCGGCCGCCGCTGCGCCTGCCAGCGCTCCTGCGCCCGCTGCGGAGGCCTCGTCGGCGGTGCCTGCGGCAGTGCCTGCATCGGGTGCCGCGCAGATCCCCACGAAGTGAGGTGATGCGGCGTCGTAAAAATACATACGCCGCTTCGCTTTGTGACAGGGTTTTTCCGGGGTAAAATCTCAGTCTGTCTGGAAAGCCAAAACCGTTTTTCCGGTCCTCATGCCATCCAGATGCATACA
>JAFECU010000073.1 GCA_018242005.1 Pseudomonadota bacterium
GACATGAGGGTCGGCGCGCTGCACCACCTCGCCGTCGAGCCCGAGCACCAGGCGCAGCACACCGTGCGCCGCAGGGTGCTGCGGCCCGACCGTCAGGGAATAGTTCCTGGTTTCAGCCATGATTGGACACCCCGGCGAACCCACGCCTCAGTGCAGGCCTCCATAGTTGTCTTCACGGATGATGCGCGGCGTGATCTCACGCGGCTCGATGGTGACGGGCTCATAGACGACGCGACGCAGTTCGGGGTCGTAGCGCATCTCGACATGACCCGACAGCGGGAAGTCCTTGCGGAACGGATGGCCGATGAAGCCGTAGTCGGTCAGGATGCGGCGCAGGTCATTGTGGCCGTCGAAGACGATGCCATAGAGGTCAAACGCCTCGCGCTCGAACCAGTTGGCACCACTCCAGATCTCGGTGACGGAGGGGATGACCGGGAAGTCATCGTCAGGGCAAAACACCTTGACGCGAACGCGCTGGTTCAACGACACCGACAATAGATGCGAAACCACGGCGTAGCGCGGCCCGTCCGTCCCCACCTCGGCATAGGTCGAATAGTCCACGCCGCACAGGTCCATGAGCTGCTCGAATCGGCATTGCGGCGCGGAGCGCAGAATCTCCATAGCGGCCAGGTAGTCGGCCGCGGCCACCAACACGGTGACCTCGCCCAGTGCCAGCGTGATGTCGCGCAGCTTGTCGCCCAGGGCCGCCGCCACGGCGTCTCGCAGCTTTTCAGGATGAATGGCAATGTCGGTCATCAAATCCCCTCAAACACGCGCAATGGTCTGGGTGCGGCGGATCTTCTGCTGCAACTGGATGATGCCGTAGATCAGCGCCTCGGCCGTTGGCGGGCAGCCCGGCACGTACACATCGACGGGCACCACGCGGTCGCAGCCACGCACCACCGAATAGCTGTAGTGGTAATACCCCCCGCCATTGGCACAGGAGCCCATGGAGATCACCCAGCGCGGCTCGGCCATCTGGTCATAGACCTTGCGCAGCGCGGGCGCCATCTTGTTGCACAGCGTGCCGGCCACGATCATCAGGTCGGACTGGCGCGGGCTGGCACGAAACACCTCGGCACCAAAGCGCGCCAGGTCATAGCGGGCGGCGGCGGCATGCATCATCTCCACCGCACAGCAGGCCAGACCGAAGGTCACGGGCCAAATGGAACCGGTCTTGGCCCAGTTCACCACGGCGTCGTAGCTCGTGGTGACAAAGCCTTCCTTCATCACGCCTTCAATCATCGCGTCATTCCTTGTGTAGCGCCGCTCATTCCCAATCCAGGGCGCCCTTTTTCCATTCGTAGGCAAAGCCTACGACCAGAATGGCCAGGAAGATCACGACGGCAACGAAGCCCGTCGCGCCCACATCCTGCAATGCCACAGCCCATGGAAAGAGAAAGGCGATCTCCAGATCGAACAGGATGAACAAAATGGCCACGAGGTAGTAGCGCACATCGAACTTCATGCGCGCGTCATCAAAGGCCTCGAAGCCACATTCGTAGGGGGAGTTCTTTGCCGGATCCGGGCGGTTGGGGCCCAGGATATAGCCCAGCAGTAGCGGCACAACGCCAACACCGATGCCGACCAGGATGAACAGGAGAACTGGGAGGTATTGATCGAGGCTCATCTGGAGGATGTACTCACCGCTGAAAAACCGCCTCGCATATCCCACTACATGGGCCACGGAGGCGGCTTCTTGTGATTGGTGCCGTCGGCGAGACTCGAACTCGCACAGCTTTCGCCACTACCCCCTCAAGATAGCGTGTCTACCAATTTCACCACGACGGCTGCTGTATGCATCTGGATGGCATGAGGACCGGAAAAACGGTTTTGGCTTTCCAGACAGACTGAGATTTTACCCCGGAAAAACCCTGTCACAAAGCGAAGCGGCGTATGTATTTTTACGACGCCGCATC
>JAFECU010000074.1 GCA_018242005.1 Pseudomonadota bacterium
GCCAGCAGACATAGGGCGACGGCCGCCAGCGCCAGGGCGCAGGTGTGTGTGCGTGTATGCCATGGGTTCACTGTGCCTCCCTCCGGCGCGACGGCGCCTGTGTGTGTAGTCCGCATCATGCGGCCCTGGCCGCTGCCATGCGCATCCGGAACCGCCCGGGTGGGGCAGAAAACCGATGCGCGCTATAATCAGCCGGTTTTGCATGGTGCAGAACGCACGCCGGGGGTCATTCCAGCCGCCGGCGCAAGTAAAACCAGGGGCAGCCAGCCATGGCGCTCCGCTTCAGGAAAAAATCATGATCGCATCTTCCATCAAGGCCGAAGTCGTCAAGGCCAACCAACGCGCCGAAAACGATACCGGCAGCCCCGAAGTGCAAGTGGCACTGCTGACTGCCCGCATCAACGAGCTGACCCCTCACTTCAAGCAACACGCCAAGGACCACCACGGTCGCCGTGGCCTGCTGCGCATGGTGAGCCGCCGCCGCAAGCTGCTGGACTACCTCAAGGCCAAGGACGCTGACCGCTACACCGCCCTGATCGCCAAGCTGGGCCTGCGCAAGTAAACACTGCACGGCACGCAAACGCCTGAGTTGGTTCGCTGGCTCAGGCGTTTTTTACTTTTTCCCCTGGAGCACAGACAGAGCGAAGCTGTGTCATTCCACATCGGCACTTGCTATTGATTGAGTAGCTGATAGCGCTGATCTGGAATGGCATCGCGATCTGTTTTGTCTCCAAATTCATGCTGCTTGTGCGCGAGCAGCTCTTCTTCAAGGAGCAAACCACTATGACGATGTTCAACAAAGTCACCAAGACCTTCCAATGGGGTCAGCACACCGTGACCATGGAAACCGGCGAGATCGCGCGCCAGGCTTCCGGCGCGGTGCTGGTCAATATCGACGACACCGTGGTGCTGGCCACCGTGGTCGCCAGCAAGACGTCCAAGCCCGGCCAGGACTTCTTCCCGCTGACGGTGGACTACATCGAGAAGACCTACGCCGCCGGCAAGATCCCCGGCAGCTTCTTCAAGCGCGAGGCCAAGCCGTCTGAGCTGGAAACGCTGACCAGCCGCCTGATCGACCGCCCCATCCGTCCGCTGTTCCCCGAGGGCTTCTACAACGAAGTGCATGTGGTCATCCACACCATTTCGCTCAACCCCGAAGTGGACGCCGACATCGCCGCCATGATCGCCGTCTCCGCCGCGCTGTCGGTGTCTGGCATCCCGTTCAACGGCCCCATCGGCGCCGCGCGCGTGGGCTACATCAACGGTGAATACGTGCTCAACCCCGGCCAGACGCAGCGCAAGAGCAGCCAGATGGACCTGGTCGTCGCCGGCACCGAAGCCGCCGTGCTGATGGTCGAATCCGAAGCCCTGCAACTGCCTGAAGACGTGATGCTGGGCGCCGTGGTGTTTGGCCACGAGCAGGGTCAGATCGCCATCAACGCCATCCACGAGCTGGTGCGCGATGCCGGCAAGCCCGTGTGGGACTGGCAGCCCGAAGCCAAGGACGAGGCCCTGATCGCCCAAGTCACCGCCCTGGCCGAAGACAAACTGCGCGCCGCCTACCAGAACCGCAACAAGCAGCTGCGCACCCAAGCCTGCCGCGAAGCCTACGCCGCCACCAAGGCCGGCCTGACCGAGCAGGGCGTGGCGTTTGACGGCGTCAAGGTGGACAACATGCTGTTCGACATCGAAGCGCGCATCGTGCGCGGCCAGATCCTGGCCGGCGAGCCGCGCATCGACGGCCGCGACACGCGCACCGTGCGCCCCATTGAGATACGCAACAGTGTGCTGCCGCGCACCCACGGTTCGGCCCTGTTCACGCGTGGCGAGACGCAGGCGCTGGTCATCTCCACCCTGGGCACCGAGCGCGACGCGCAGCGCATCGACGCGCTGGCCGGCGAGTTTGAAGACCGCTTCCTGTTCCACTACAACATGCCTCCCTTTGCCACCGGCGAAGTCGGCCGC
>JAFECU010000075.1 GCA_018242005.1 Pseudomonadota bacterium
AAATGCTCGGAGGTTTTCAGCTCGGGCCTGGCGCCCGACAGGGCCGAATACGGATTGATCAGCTCGGTGGGCGCATACACGGCGCCGCAGCTCTCGCAGTTGTCGCCGTACTGGTCCTTGGCGTGGCAGCGCGGGCATTCGCCCTTGATGAAGCGGTCGGGCAGGAACATGTTCTTCTCGGGGTCGAAGAACTGCTCGATGGTGCGCGTCTCGATCAGGCCGTTGGCCTTGAGGTCACGGTAGATGGCCTGGGCCAGTTCATGGTTCTCGGGCGCGTCCGTGCTGTGCCAGTTGTCAAAGGCGATGTGAAAGCCGTCCAGGTACTGCTTGCGCCCGGCGGCGATGTCGGCCACGAACTGCTGGGGCGTCTTGCCCGCCTTCTCGGCGGCGATCATGATGGGCGCGCCGTGGGCATCGTCCGCACCCACGAAGTTCACCGCGTTGCCATGCATGCGCTGGGCCCGCACCCAGGTGTCGGCCTGGATGTATTCCATGATGTGGCCGATGTGGAAGTTGCCGTTGGCGTAGGGCAGGGCGGTGGTGATGAAGATCTTGCGTGCGGTCATCGGGGGGCTCTCCAGCCGCCCCGGGGTTTCGGGGCGGAACCCGCGATTTTAGGGTGCCTCGGGTCAACAGCAGTTCAGTAGCTGGGCAGGCGCACCGGGTTGCCGCGGTCATGCCAGCCGAAGAAGGCGCAGACCTCGGTGCGCCTAGCCAGGGTGTCGCTGCGGCCCAGGGCCATGAGGGCGCGGGTGTAGCCGCGCTCAAACAGCAGGTAGCTGGCCAGGGCGCCATTGCCGCCGTCGGGCCGGTCGGCATGCACGCCCAGGGTGTTCAGCAGGGCGCGAATGGTGCGCGGCAGCTCGCACACATGGCGCGCGGCCAATTCGTCCAGGCTTCGCGAGGGTTCGAGCACCATCAGCTGCAGCGGGCGCAGCGGGACCTGACTGCGCTGCTCGGGCGTCAGCAGCGAGAGCACATTGTTGATGTGCTGCACATGGGCGATGTCCACCGACAGTGCGTCCAGGAAGATGTTGGACAGCGCCTGGCCCGCCACCAGCGACAGCGCGGGGTAGGGCTGCTGCGTGCCCACGCCGCAGTGCAGGGGCGGCGCGCTGCTGCGGCTCGTGCCCACCACCAGCAGGCGCTCGGCACCCAGGTGGATGGCGGGGGCCAGCGGCGCGGTCTGGCGCATGGAGCCGTCGCCAAAATATTCGATATGCCCGTCTATGGGCAGGGGCGCGGCCGGGAACACCAGCGGAATGGCCGATGAGGCCAGCAGGTGCGCATGGGTGATGGGCCCACGCGCCGACTTGCGCTGTGAATGCGCCCAGGGCTGCTGGGCGTCGCCGGCGTCGAAGAAGGCCACATGCTGGCCCGAGCTGTAGCTCGACGCGGTGACGGCCAGCGCTCGCAGGTGGCCGGCGCGTATCAGGTGCGGCACGCGCGCCAGCGGCACGAGTTGCGCCAGCAACTGCGTCAGCGGCGCGTTGTTGAGCAGCGAGTGCGGATGCATATGGTGCCAGCGCGTGAGCGCCCAGCCCAGCGACAGCAGCGTCAGCCAGTGCGCGCCGCGGCGCAGCACGTTGAGGTAGTCCGCATGGTAGACCTGCTGCGCATGAAAACTCGCCCACACTCGGGCGATGCGGCGCACGCTGTGGTCGAACTGGTCGGCCCCGCTGGCCAGGGCCGCGGCGTTGATGGCGCCGGCCGAGCTGCCCGTGAGTATGGCGAACGGCGAGGGCCCACGGCGCTCGCCGCAGGCCGCGCGCAGCGCAGCAATGGCCTGCAGAGCACCCACCTGGTAGGCCGCGCGGGCGCCACCGCCGGTGAGCACCAGCGCCGTGGTGGCGTGCTGTGTTGCGGCGGTGTTCATGGAGGCACTGGCCTGGGTTACGTGGTTTTCGCCTCGGCCTTGAGCAGCAGAGTGGCCAGCGCATCGCCTTCGAGCAGCACCAGACCGTTGTCACGCGCGAAGCTGCGCGCATTTTCGCTCACCATGCCCGCCAGCGCCACATACACGCCGGCACGCGCGCCCTCGCGCTGGACGGCGGCCTGCAACTCGCGCAGCGGCTCCAGCCCGTGGCTGGCGGCCTTGTAGCGGCGCGCGGCCACGAGGACGACCTGGTTGTCCTTGGTGATGCGCAGGTCGCTGCCGCGGCCGTCGGTGTGCTGCACCTGCTGGCCCTCGGCGCGCCAGGCGCGCTCCAGGCGGTCGGCAAACTCGCGCCAGGGCATGGCGCCGGCATTCTGCAGCACGGCCTGCACGCGCGCTGCGCTGGGCGCGCGCCATTGGCGCCAGGCGGCGATGCAACCCACGACGGCAATCGGCGCCGCGCCTATGGCGGCAAACGGCGCGAGATGGGCCGGCAGCAGCGCGGCGCAGGCCAGAACGATGGCTGCGGCAATGGCAAAGCTGATCCACCAGGGCGAGCGCAGCAGAATCGCAAAGCCCGAGTTCGGGGCCATCTTCAGTTTCACGGGGGGCTTTCTTGGTGTGTTGTGGGGTGATCCGAGCAGCCCGCAGCTCTTCGTGTTCCAAGGCTCGACGTCCTGATGTGTCCGACCGACTTGAGCACAAAGGCGTGATGCCCGATATGAGGCCGGCATCACGGGTGTGCGTTCAGGGGGGCTACCCGGGGACAAGCATTGCCTGTGCGGTGGTGACCCCTTGTTTTCCTTGGCAATCTCTCCCGGAGGCCGCATGAATCGCAACGATGGTACCGAAAAAATCATCAGCACCCAGGTTGCCAAGGGCCTGCAATGGAGCGCCATTGCCCAGAGATACTGGCAGTCCATGGGGCGCGCTGCTTTGTGGTCGGGTGCTACGCCCGGACCGGCCAATGAAATTGAAAGGCTCAAGTAGCGATTTCTGATGATGAGTCAACCGCCGTCATCCCCGCAAAGGCGGGGATCCACAGCAACAACGAATCAACGGCGTCTGTAGCGCCTGGATCCCCGCCTTCGCGGGGATGACGGGCTGCGCGTGGATCGCGTGCCCTGGAAGGGCGAATCAATGGATATCGCTACTTGAGCCAATTGCAATCAATTGGAATCTGACCCCCATTGGCGTGACCCCATGAGCGCCGTCATTGCCATGTCATACATGCTCCCTAGACTCGCGGCATTTCCACTATCTCTGGGTGCTTTTGCATGATTCGTACCGCTGCCTTCGCCAAGCTTGTTCTCGCCATGGGCGCCGCGTCCAGCCTGTCTGCCTGCGGTGGTGGGGGCGATACCACCTTCTGGCCGCCCGAGCGTGCGGTGATAGCGCATCGCGGCGCGTCCGCACTGCGCCCCGAGCACACCCTGGCGGCCTACCAGAAGGCGATCGACGATGGCGCCGACATCATCGAGCCAGACCTGGTCATCACCAAGGACGGCGTGCTGGTTTCCCGCCACGAGAACGCCATCGCCATCCTGAACGCCGACGGCACGGTGCGTGAGGCCACCACCAACGTGGCCGAGCGGCCGGAATTCGCCGGCCGCAAGACCACCAAGACCATAGACGGCAGCGCCATCACCGGCTGGTTCATCGAGGACTTCACGCTGGCCGAGCTCAAGACCCTGCGCGCCCGCGAGCGCATACCGGCGATACGCCCTGCCAATACCAAGTACAACGACCAGTTCGAGATCGCCACGCTGCAGGAAATCATCGATCTGGCCAAGGCCCAGTCGGCCATCAAGGGCCGCACCATCGGCATCGAGCCCGAAACCAAGCACCCCAGCTACTTCCAGTCCATCGGCCTGCCGCTGGAAAAGCCGCTGCTGGCCACGCTCGAGAAGAACGGCTGGAACAACAAAAGCGCACCGGTGATCGTGCAATCGTTCGAAGTCGGCAATCTCAAGGAGCTCAGCCGGCTCAGCACCGTGCGCCTGGTGCAATTGGTCAGCAACAGCGGCCGGCCCTATGACTTTGTGGTGCAGGGCGCGTCCAACACCAAAACCTATGCCGACATGATCACGCCCGACGGCCTGAAGGAAATCGCCACCTACGCCCATGCCGTGGCGCCCTACAAGGAACTGATCATTCCCTTCGTGCGCGACTCATCCGGCGCGGCCACGGGCCTGGGCCAGCCCACCGACCTGATCAAGAACGCCAAGGCCGCCGGCCTGAAGGTGCACAGCTGGACGTTCAGGCCGGAAAACAACTTCCTGCCCGCCTCGCTCAAGGGCGCACCGGTCAGCGACCCCAATGCCCGCGGCAACAGCGTGGCGGAGATACAGGCCTATCTGAAAGCCGGCCTGGACGCACTGTTCACCGACGACTCCGCCGTGGGCCGCCAGGCGGTGGACAGCTTCAAGCCCTGAAGCGGCGGACCTTTTCCCCCGACGTGTCCCATCAGAGGGCGGGGGCTGGCTCCCTGGTGCTACATTTTGTGAAGCGCCTGGCGCTCATGGGCAAAAGACTCCCAGCCTCAGGCGACGGGGCCAGCAGTCAACCCAGCGCCAGCACCCCCCGCGCCACACTGGCGATGCCCTCGGCCGACAGATCCGGCGCGCTCACCCGCTGGCGTTCATCCCACCGCGCAAAGTTGCGCGCCTGAGAGCGTCCGTAGTGCGGGTCGTAGTGCAGGCGCATCAGCTCCTCGAACAGGGGCGCCAGCTCATGCGTGCGCGCCCAGGCCTGCCAGCGCTGCACAACCTCCTTGCCGTGCAGCTCGGTGAGCGCGCCCAGGCGGTTCGCCAGGGCCTCGGGGTCGTCGCCCAGGTAGGCGTAGTCGCGCAGCAGGTAGGCCAGGCGCTCCTCGGGCGTGGCCGCTATCTCTATGCAGGCGCCGGCGCGCAGGCGCTGCACCAGCGGCACGGGCAGGGACAGGCGGCCTATGCGCGCGCTCTCGCCCTCCACGTAGACGGGGCGGGACAGGTCCATGCCTTCGAGCGCCGTGGCGATCTGGGTTTCGAAGTTTTTCTGCGAGGGCTGGGCCACGCCCGGCAGGGCGCCGAGCAGCGAGCCCTTGTGGCGCGCACAGTGCTCCAGGTCCAGCACCTGCGCGCCCAGGCCCTCCAGGGCCTGCAGCACGCGCGTCTTGGCGCTGCCCGTGGCGCCCACGAGCACGCGCAGTTCAAGCCGCGGCACCAGCGCCGCGATCTGGTCCATCACATGGCGGCGAAACGCCTTGTAGCCGCCCGCGAGCTGCTGTGCGTCCCAACCCACGAGGCGCAGCCACTGCATCATGGAGCCGCTCCTCATGCCGCCGCGCCAGCAGTAGACCAGCGGGCGCCAGCCCTGGGGCTTGTCGGCGAACTGCTCGCGCAGGTGGCACGCCAGGTTGGCCGCGACCATGGCGCCGCCCACGCGCCGCGCCTCGAACGCGCCCTGCTGCACGTAGATGGTGCCGACCGTGGCGCGCTCCGCGTCGTCGAGCACCGGGCAGTTGATGGCGCCGGGGATATGGTCTTCGGCGAATTCGGCGGGCGAGCGCGCATCGATGATGGCGTCGAAGCCGTGGCGGTCGGCCGGGCGTATGGGGCGGTGGTGGGACACGGGTGGTGAATCTGGGATGATGCGGCGGTTTTTCCTGATTGTCCTTTACCGCCATGAATGCCAGTGCCACCCCCGCTTTTTCCCGCCTCACCTCGCTGTCGCATGGCGGCGGCTGCGGCTGCAAGATCGCGCCCGGCGTGCTCTCCGAGATCCTGAAGACCAGCGGGGTGGCGGGCCTCATGCCGCCCGAGCTCATGGTGGGCATAGAGACGGCGGACGACGCCGCAGTCTACCGCCTCAACGACAGCCAGGCGCTGGTGGCAACCACCGACTTCTTCATGCCCATCGTGGACGATCCCTACGAGTTCGGCCGCATTGCCGCCACCAATGCATTGAGTGACGTGTACGCCATGGGCGGGCGGCCCATCATGGCACTGGCGCTGGTCGCCATGCCGGTGAACCAGCTGCCGCTCGACGTCATCGGGGCCATCCTGCGCGGCGGGCAGGACGTGTGCCGCGCGGCGGGCATACCGATTGCGGGTGGCCACACGATCGACTCGGTCGAGCCCATCTACGGCCTGGTCGCCTTGGGCCTGGTGCACCCCGAGCGCGTGCGCAGGAACGCCGGCGCGCGGCCGGGCGACGTGCTGGTGCTGGGCAAGCCGCTGGGCGTGGGCGTGTATTCGGCGGCGCTCAAGAAAGAGCAGCTGTCCGAGCCGCATTACCGCGAAATGATCGCCAGCACCACGCGGCTGAACACCCCCGGCCCGCTGCTGGCCGAGCTGCCCGGCGTGCACGCCATCACCGACGTGACGGGCTTCGGCCTGGCCGGCCATGGGCTGGAGATGGCGCGCGGCGCCGGGGCCACGGTGCAGATCGACTGGGCGCGCGTGCCGCTGCTGCCCGGCGTGGCCGATCTGGCCGCCGCGGGCTTCGTGACCGGCGCCAGCGGCCGCAACTGGGCCGGCTATGGCACCGACGTGCGGTTGGCCGATGGCCTGCCGGCCACGGCCCAGGCGCTGGCGACGGACCCACAGACCTCGGGCGGCCTGCTGGTCGCCTGCGCGCCGGACAGCGTGGACGCGGTGCTGGCGGTGTTCGAGCGCGAGGGCTTCGGGCGCGCCGCGGTCATCGGCGGCGTTCAGGCAGGACCCGCGCGGCTGGAGCTGCGTTGAGCGAGCCCGCCGCCACGT
Source organism: Pseudomonadota bacterium (assembly GCA_018242005.1). Taxonomy (GTDB): domain Bacteria; phylum Pseudomonadota; class Gammaproteobacteria; order Burkholderiales; family Burkholderiaceae_C; genus Alicycliphilus. The sequence continues at coordinate 6,622 of JAFECU010000075.1, forward strand.
CAGCCGGACAGGCAGGGCAGGGCGGGCTGCGCGAGCTCTCGCCCGCCTACTTCGGCCTGGTCATGGCCACGGGCATCGTGTCCCTGGCCGCGGACATGCAGGGCTGGCCGCTGCTGGCGCGCGCGCTGCTGGCGCTCAATGCCGTGCAGTATCTGGTGCTATGGGTCTTGTATGGCCTGCGCGCCTGGCGCCACCCGCGTCGTTTCTTCGGCGACATGGTGGACCACGCGCGCGGCGCCGGCTACTTCACCATGGTGGCGGCCACGGGCATCATGGCGAGCCAGGCCATCGTGCTGCTGGGCGACGTGGTTCTGGGCTTTGCGCTGTGGGCGCTGGCGGCGCTTCTGTGGGTGCTGCTCACCTACACCATCTTCACGGCCTTCACGATACGTGACGACAAGCCCACCCTGGACCGCGGCATCAGCGGCGCCTGGCTGCTGGCCGTGGTGTCCACGCAGGCGCTGGCCGTCTGCAGCGCGCTGCTGGCCGCGCGCATAGGCCAGCCCCTGCGGCTGGAGCTCAACCTGTTGGCGCTGTCCATGTGGCTCTGGGGCGGCATGCTCTATATCTGGCTGATGGCGCTGATCGTCTACCGCTACCTGTTCTTTCCGTTCTCGCCCGGTGACCTGTCGCCGCCCTACTGGATCAACATGGGAGCCATGGCCATCTCCACACTGGCCGGGTCGCTCCTGATCCTGAACGCGCCGCAGGCACCTTTTCTGGTGTCGCTGCTGCCGTTCCTCAAGGGTTTCACGGTGTTCTACTGGGCATCGGGCACCTGGTGGATTCCCATGCTGCTGGTGCTGGGCGTCTGGCGCCACGGCGTGCGCCGCTTTCCAGTGCGCTACGACCCGCTGTACTGGGGCGCGGTGTTCCCTCTGGGCATGTACGCGGCCTGTACCTGGCAGATGGACCAGGCCATGGAGTTCGGCTTTCTCGATGCCTTGCCACGCCTGTTCTTCCATGCGGCCATGCTGGCCTGGCTGCTGACCTTCGTTGGCATGCTGCGCAGCGTGTGGAGCCAGTTGCGACGCCTATAGGCCCAGGGGCGGGAGTGCCAAGGCCGCTTCGCTAGACTCGGTCGTTTTGGTTTCAGCAAGCAACACAGCCATGGCAATGACAGAGCAGGACCTGCTGGCGGCACTCGCCAGCGTCCAGGACCCGCACACGGGCAAGGATTTTGTGAGCACGCGCGCCGTGCGCAACGTGCAGATCAGCGGCGGCGACGTCGCCTTCGACGTCGAGCTGGGCTACCCCGCAAAGAGCCTGGTGCCGGCCCTGCGCCAGCAGTTCATCGCCGCGGCCAGGGGGCTGGCGGGGGTGCAGAACGTGTCGGTCAACATCAGCAGCAAGGTCATTTCCCACGCCGTGCAGCGTGGCGTGCAGCTGCTGCCGGGCGTGAAGAACATCGTCGCCGTGGCCTCGGGCAAGGGTGGCGTGGGCAAGAGCACCACGGCCGCCAACCTGGCGCTGGCGCTGGCGGCCGAGGGCGCGCGCGTGGGGGTGCTGGATGCCGACATCTACGGCCCCAGCCAGCCCATGATGCTGGGCATCAGCGGCCGCCCCGAGAGCCTGGACGGCAAGAACATGGAGCCGCTCGAAAACTACGGCGTGCAGGTCATGTCCATCGGCTTTCTGGTGGAGCCGGACCAGGCCATGATCTGGCGCGGCCCCATGGCCACGCAGGCGCTCGAGCAGCTGCTGCGCCAGACGAACTGGAAGGACCTTGACTACCTCATCGTCGACATGCCGCCGGGCACGGGCGACATCCAGCTCACGCTGTCGCAGCGCGTGCCCATCACCGGCGCCGTCATCGTTACCACGCCGCAGGACATTGCGCTGCTCGACGCCCGAAAGGGCATCAAGATGTTCGAGAAGGTGGGCGTGCCCATCCTCGGCATCGTGGAGAACATGGCCGTGCATGTGTGCAGCAACTGCGGCCATGTGGAGCACATTTTTGGCGCCGACGGCGGCAGAAAGATGGCGCAGGAATACGGCATGGCCTACCTCGGCGCGCTGCCGCTGGCGCTGCAGATCCGCGAGCAGGCCGACAGCGGCCGCCCCACCGTGGTGGCCGACCCCGACGGCGAGGTGGCGCAGATCTACAAGCAGGTCGCGCGCGACGTGGCGGTGAAGATCGCCCAGCAGTCCAAGGACTTTTCGGCCAAGTTCCCGACCATCACCATCAGCAAGAGTTCCTGACGCCGCGATCACCGCGCATCCCCGCCGAGGCCGTCCCATGTCGTCCGACCAGAAAATCCAGTTCTACAAGGGCCCCGCGGGCGGCTGGGGCGCCGTGAACAGCGTCAAGAACACGCTGCTGCGCCAGGAGATTCCGGTCAAGGGCGCCAAGACCCTGCTGTCGGCCAACCAGCCGGACGGCTTTGACTGCCCCGGCTGCGCCTGGCCGGACCGCAACCACCATTCGGCCTTCGAGTTCTGCGAAAACGGCGTGAAGGCGGTGGCGGCCGAGGCCACGGCGCGGCGCGCGGGGCCGGAGCTGTTCGAGCGCCACACGGTGACCGAGCTGGCCACGCAAAGCGACTTCTGGCTCGAAGACCAGGGGCGGCTCACCCATCCCATGGTCTATGACACGGCCAGCGACCGTTACCGGCCCATTGCGTGGGACGATGCCTTTGCACTCATCGCGCGGCACTTGAACGCCTTGCCCGACCCCGACCAGGCCATCTTCTACACCTCGGGCCGCACGAGCAACGAGGCCGCCTTTCTCTACCAGCTGTTCGTGCGCCAGTTCGGCACCAACAACTTTCCCGATTGCTCCAACATGTGCCACGAGCCCAGCGGCTCGGCCATGAAGCCGCAGATCGGCGTGGGCAAGGGCACGGTGACGCTCGATGACTTCACCCGGGCCGACGCCATCTTCATCTTCGGCCAGAACCCCGGCACCAACCACCCGCGCATGCTCGGCGAGCTGCGCGCGGCGCACCAGCGCGGCGCGCGCATCGTGAGCTTCAACCCGCTGCGCGAGCGCGGGCTGGAGCGTTTTGCCGACCCACGGGACAAGCTGGAGATGGCCACCCTTGGCTCCACGCCCATCAGCACGCACTACTGCCAGCTGCGCGTGGGTGGCGACATGGCGGCGGTCAAGGGCATCATGAAGCACGTGATCGAGCAGGAGGACGCCCGGGGCGGCGTGCTCGACCACGCCTTCATCGCGCAGCACACGACCGGCTTTGACGCCCTGGCCACCGACCTGCGCGCCGAGGACTGGGCCGTGCTGGAGCAGGAGTCCGGCCTCGCCGAGGCGCAGATGCGCAGCGCGGGCGATGTCTACATCGGCGCGGGCAGCGTCATCGCCTGCTGGGGCATGGGCATCACCCAGCACATGCATTCGGTTGCCACCATCCAGACGATCGTCAACCTGCTCATGCTGCGCGGCAACCTGGGCCGCGCGGGCGCCGGCGCCTGCCCGGTGCGCGGCCACAGCAACGTGCAGGGCGACCGCACCATGGGCATCTGGGAAAAGCCCCCGGCCGCGCTGCTCGACCGCCTGGAAGATGTCTATGGCTTTGCGCCGCCGCGCGCCGACGGCGTGGATACCGTGGAGGCCATCGCGCGCATGCGCGACGGCCAGGCGCAGGTGTTCATCGCCCTGGGCGGCAACTTCGCCGCCGCCACGCCCGACACCTACGAGACTTGGAAGGCCTTGCGCCGCTGCGACCTGACCGTGCATGTGGCCACCAAGCTCAACCGCAGCCATGTGGTGCATGGGCGTGAGGCGCTGATCCTGCCCTGCCTGGGGCGCACCGAGATCGACATGCAGGCGCAGGGCGCGCAGGGCGTGACGGTGGAGGACTCCATGAGCATGGTGCACGTGAGCATGGGCATCAACCCGCCCGCGTCCGAGCATCTGCTGTCCGAGCCCGCCATCGTCGCGCGCCTGGCCGTCGCGACCCTGGGCGACAGGAGCCGCGTGCCCTGGCTCTGGCTGGTGGAGGACTACGCGCGCATCCGCGACGAGATCGAGAAAGTCTTCCCCGACTTCCACGACTTCAACGCCCGCGTGGCCGTGCCCGGGGGCTTCCGCCTCTACAACACGGCCAGCGAGCGTGTGTGGAACACCGCCAGCGGCAGGGCGGCCTTCGTCGCCCACGCCGTGCCGCGCGACACGCCCGCGCACCGCGCTCGCGCGCGCCATGCGGACGGCATCGTGTTCACGCTGCTCACCACGCGCTCGCACGACCAGTACAACACCACCATCTATGGCATGGACGACCGCTACCGCGGCGTCTATGGCCAGCGCCGCGTGGTCTTCATCCATGCCGAGGACATCCGCGCCCTGGGCCTGAAGGATGGCGACCTGGTGGACATCCACACCGTCTGGGACGACGGGCAGCAGCGCAGCGTGGCGGGCTTTCGGCTTGTGGCCTACGACATTCCGCGCGGCAACCTCGCCGCCTACTATCCCGAAACCAACCCCCTCGTGCCGCTGTCGGCCGTGGCGCTGGCGGCGGGCACGCCCACGTCCAAGTCCATCCCGGTGATGCTGGTGCCGGAGTGAGGGATGCCATCTTGCAAGCGCTGGCGGAGGCGGGCGAAGGCGTCTCCCTGCCGCGCCTGTCCAAACGCCTGGGCCAGAGCGCCAGTGCCGTGCTGCGCGAGCTGAGCTTCATGGGTGACGCCACGCTGGGCGGCAGGCGCGGCCCCGGCTGGGTGCGCGTGTGGCAGGAGGATGGCCGCTGGATGGCCGCGATCACCGAGGCGGGACGCGCTTCGATGTCCGGTTGCTCTTGAAAGAAGAGCGCCTTGCGCTGTGCAGATAGGCGCTGCCGGCCAAAATGGTTTGAAACCCAGAGAGCGGAAGGGAGAGCGAGCCGAACCGGCCGGCCGCGCAAATCCTTCGACCTAAGAACAGCAGCTGGACGCGCCCGCCGGTATCGTGATCGGTGTGCCAACCTCTGGCTGGGCCGCGCCCGGCGGGGGCGACGACGCGCCGGGCTACTGCCCGCAAGGAGGAGCAAGGCCGCATGGCGCTTTCGAGCGCGGTGCTGGCGGGCGCGTAGCGTGCTCACCCATCAGGTGACGGCAAACGAGGCGGTCAAACTCAGTCTCCATGCGGCGTACCAGACAATGGCAAGCGGTCAACTGCCGTTTTAGGTTCAATTCCATTGGCTCAGGCGGTGATGTCTGTTGATTCGCCCATCCGTGCGCCCAGATGAGCAAGGCGGCGTGGCACGGCCGGCGCATGATGCGGGTGGGTGCATGGCGCTTTCACCCAACGGGTGAACGCCCTTGAAGCCGAAAATGCCAAGCTCCATAAGGCGTTCTTGAAGATCACAAGCGGTCGACCCAGGGCCAATTGGCTCGCGACGTCATCGCAGGCGCTCCGATACGGGGAGCCGCACGGCGTCTGGCGACCAACTCGCGCACTGACCGCCGTTGCAGAGTCATGCCGTCGCTTCAAACTGTTACCTTGGGCCGTCCGGCCGAGCTTGCGCTTCTGCCTAACATGGCGCTTTCCCCGGAGAAGCTCATGAAAGCAAAGTTCAAAAAATTCGTTCGTCCCGGTGCCCTGGCGCCGATCATTGCCTTGTCCCTGTTGGTCCAAACCCCGCTGGTGCGTGCGGAACTCGTCGGAACCGAGGCCATGGCTACCCCGAGCCAGGTTGAACTTGAGCGCGAGAAGATCCGCAGTTTCGTCGAGCGTGCAAACGTCAAGGAGCGCCTGGAGGCCATGGGCGTGAGCGGTCTGGTGACGGCCGACCGCGTCGCTGCGCTGAGCGAGCAGGAGGTCCATGCCATGGCCGAGCGCATCGAGGGCATGCCCGCCGGTGCGTCACTGAGCCAAACCGACATCATCCTCATCCTTCTGGTGGCCATCCTGGTCGTGGTCGCGATTTGACGATCCGCCGCAGAGGGGTGCTGCTGGCCGCCGCAGCGGCCTTGTCGGGTTGCGCCGGCCTGCCGATGCCGGGCTCGCGACCACCGCAGTCGCTCGCTGTGCCCGGGCGGCCGTCGCGGGTGGAGTTGGAGGAGGTGCCTTTCTTTGCGCAGGACGACTACCAGTGCGGCCCCGCCGCCCTGGCCACGGTGCTGGTGCACGCTGGCGTGCCGCGCACGCCCCAGCAATTGATCGAACAGGTCTACGTCCCGGCGCGCCGGGGCAGCCTTCAGCCGGAGATGTTGGGGGCCACCCGGCGCGCTGCCCTGCTGCCCTATGTGCTGGCGCCGCGACTCGCAGACCTGCTCGCCGAGGTGGCCGCGGGCCATCCGGTGCTGGTCTTGCAGAACCTGCGCTGGGACTTCTGGCCGCAATGGCATTACGCGGTGGTGATCGGCTATGACCTGGACAGGGACGAAGTGGTGCTGCGTTCGGGCACGGTGCAGCGATTGGTCCTGTCCCTGCGGGACTTCGATCGCAGCTGGACGCGCGCACAGCGCTGGGCCTTCGTGGCCCTGCCGCCGCAGGAACTGCCCGCCACGGCCGCCGAGCGCGCTTATGTGGCTGCGGCGGCAGTGCTGGAGCGTGTGGCGCCGCAGGCGGGGCAACGCGCCTACGAGCGCGCGCTGCAGGCCTGGCCCGACAACCTCTTCGCCCGGATGGCGTTGGGCAATGCCGCTTACCGCCGGGGGGATCTGCCTGCGGCACGAAGCGCCTTCGATCGGGCCAGCAAGGACCATCCCGATTCGGCCGATGCCTGGAACAATCTGGCCCAGACCCTGCACGAGCTGGGCCAGGCGAGCGACGCCCGCGCCGCCGCGCAGCGGGCCGTGGACCTGGGCGGTCCGCGGCTGCCCACCTACCAGTCGACGCTGGCCACGATCGAACAGGCCCAGCCGGCGCGCTGAGAGCCCGTGCGCGATACAGGCCAGAGTCGCCTTGAAGGCGCCGATCGGCCAAGGTTTCGCGCCCGAGGCTCAGGTACTGATATGCGTTGATGCGCCTTGATTCAAGAGGCAAGCTTGGCCGTCGGCATCAATGGGACACGCTGTTTGAGCCAAAAAAAAACCTCGCTACCATAGTGATAGCGAGGTTTTGTGTGTGTAGCTGGTGGGCCCTGAGTGACTCGAACACTCGACCAACGGATTAAGAGTCCGCTGCTCTACCAACTGAGCTAAGAGCCCTCTCTTTTCAGAGGCGCCGCATTGCAGCGCAGCCCTGGATTATGCACCATTTTTCTGTGTTGCCAGAAAAGCCGCTGCAAAAATTCACATCAGCAGATGCTCTCCCGCGTTGTCGCCACCGAGGATCACATAGTTGACCTTGCGGATGTCCATGAGCTTTTTGCCGCCGGCGTAGCTGATGGAGCTCTGGATGTCCTGCTCCATCTCGGTCAGCGTGTCGGCGAGCCTGCCCTTGATCGGTTCGAGGATGCGCTTGCCCTCGACATGCTTGTATTCGCCCTTGTTGAAGTCGCTGGCGGAGCCGTAGTACTCCTTGTACATCTCGCCGTCCACCTCCACGGTCTTGCCGGGGGACTCTTCGTGGCCTGCGAACAGCGAGCCGATCATGACCATGGTGGCGCCGAAGCGGATGCTCTTGGCGATGTCGCCGTGGCTTCTGATGCCGCCGTCGGCAATGATGGGCTTGGTGGCCACGCGCGCGCACCACTTCATGGCCGACAGTTGCCAGCCGCCCGTGCCAAAGCCGGTCTTGAGCTTGGTGATGCAGACCTTGCCCGGGCCCACGCCCACCTTGGTGGCGTCGGCGCCCCAGTTCTCCAGGTCGATCACGGCCTCGGGCGTGGCCACGTTGCCGGCGAT
>JAFECU010000076.1 GCA_018242005.1 Pseudomonadota bacterium
CATGTCCAGCGCGATGCTCTTAGAAAGGGCGACGAGCGCCAGCTTGGCCGCGCTGTAGTTGGCCTGGCCGAAGTTGCCGATCAGGCCCGAGGTGGAGGTCATGTGCACGAAGGCGCCGCTTTCCTGCTCCTTGAAATGGTTGGCCGCCGCGCGCGCCATGTAGTAGCTGCCGTACAGGTGCACCTTGACCACGGCGTCCCACTCGTCCAGGCTCATCTTGTGGAAGAACCGGTCGCGCAGGATGCCGGCGTTGTTCACCACGCCGTCGATGCGGCCGAAGTGGTCCACCGCGCATTGCACGATGCGCGCGGCGGCAGCCGCCTCGGCCACGCTGTCGGTGTTGGCCACGGCCTGGCCGCCCGCGGCCTTGATCTCTTCAACCACCTTCTGCGCGGGGCCGGCGTCCGTTCCCTCGCCGCTGGTCGAGGTGCCGATGTCGTTGACCACCACCTTGGCGCCCGCCGCGGCCAGCGCCAGCGCCATGTCGCGCCCGATGCCGCCGCCGGCTCCCGTGACCACCACCACCTTGTCCTGCACCATCTGCTGCGCCATGTTCGTCGTCCTATGGGTTCGTTGTCGATCAGCGCGCAAGCATGACCGCAAAGGCCGGCGCGCGCCATTTGGCAATCGCTAGGCCGGGCTTTGGCTGCGTGAAAGCGCGCCGGCATCGGGGTGGGGCTTCATGGACACGGAAGGCACGGTTTCACAAACGTGGATTGCACGGCCGCGCATCCGCCGCGACCATGGCGGCCATGACGGATACCACCATAGACGCCACCGAACTGGCCCATCTGCAGACCTGGCAGGGCAGGAGCGAGACCCTGAGCGACAGCCTCGTGCCCGCGCCGGTGCACGCCCTGGCGGCCACGCTCGACCAGGGCGACCCGCCGCCCGCCGCCGGCACGGAGCTGCCGCCGGCCTGGCATTGGCTGTTCTTTCTGTCGCATGCGCGCGCCAGCGAGATTGGGCCCGACGGCCACCCCAAGCGCGGCGGCTTTCTGCCGCCCGTGCCGCTGCCGCGGCGCATGTGGGCGGGGGCGCGCCTGGCCTGGCAGGCGGACAACCCGCTGTGCGTGGGCCAGCAGGTCGAGCGGCGCTCCACCATCCGCTCGGTCACGCACAAGGCGGGGCGCACGGGCGAGCTGATGTTCGTGCTGGTCGAGCACCAGTACCACAACGCGCAGGGCCTGGCGCTCACCGAGGAGCACGACATCGTCTACCGCGCCGAGCCCGCGCCGGGCGCGCCGGCGCCGGCGCCGCAGCAGCCGCCCCTGGCCGGCCAGGCGGCCTGGTCGCGCCGCATCACGCCCGACCCGGTGCTGCTGTTTCGCTATTCGGCCCTGACCTTCAACGGCCACCGCATCCACTACGACCGCAAGTACGTGACCGAGGTCGAGGGCTATGCGGGCCTGGTCGTGCATGGGCCGCTGATCGCCACGCTGCTGCTCGAGCTGCTGCGGCGCGAGCGGCCTCAGGCGCGGCTCGCGCGCTTTGACTTTCGCGCGGTGCGGCCGACGACCGACCTGCATCCGTTCTCCGTGCACGGCAGGCCCGATGCCGACGGCCGCACCGTGCACCTGTGGGCGCAGGACCACGAGGGCGCGCTCACGATGCAAGCCACGGCCGTGCTGGCCTGAATCACTATCTATTCAATAGCTGCCAGCGCTTGATGGACGGGCGCTGGAGGCCAAAAACACTTGAAAGACCATCATGATCGAACAGACCAGCTCCAACAACCACCACGAGATCCGCGACGCGATCCGCGCGCTGTGCGCGCAGTTTCCTGACGAATACTTCCGCAAGGTGGACGAGCAACGCGCCTACCCGGCCGAGTTCGTCGATGCGCTCACCAAGGCCGGCTGGATGGCCGCGCTGATCCCGCATGAGTACGGCGGCTCGGGCCTGGGCCTGACCGAGGCCAGCGTGATCATGGAGGAGATCAACCGCGCGGGCGGCAACAGCGGCGCCTGCCATGGCCAGATGTACAACATGGGCACGCTGCTGCGCCATGGCAGCGCGGCGCAGAAGGAGAAATACCTGCCGAAGATTGCCAGCGGCGAATGGCGGTTGCAGTCCATGGGCGTGACCGAGCCCACGACCGGCACCGACACCACCAAGATCAAGACCAGCGCCGTGAAGAAGGACGGACGCTACGTGGTCAACGGCCAGAAGGTCTGGATCTCGCGCGTGCAGCACAGCGACTGGATGATTCTGCTGGCGCGCACCACGCCGCTGGCCGACGTGCAGAAGAAAAGCGAGGGCATGTCCATCTTCATGGTCGACCTGCATGAGGCGCAGGGACTGCCCCCACGCTCCCCTGCTGCGCAAGGGTCGCTGCCCCCCGAGGGGGCCGCCTTTGGCCTTGGGGCGGCCCAGCGGCCAAAGAAGGGCCTCACCGTGCGCCCCATTCCCAACATGGTCAACCACGAGACCAATGAGCTGTTCTTCGAGGACCTGGAGATCCCCGAGGAGAACCTGATCGGCCAGGAGGGCCAGGGCTTCAAGTACATCCTGGACGGCCTGAATGCCGAGCGCACGCTGATCGCCGCCGAATGCATTGGCGACGGCTACTGGTTCCTGGACCGCGTGACCAACTATGTGCGCGACCGCCAGGTGTTCGGCCGCCCCATCGGCCAGAACCAGGGCGTGCAGTTCCCGATTGCCGATGCCTACATCGAGGTCGAGGCCGCCAACCTGATGCGCTGGAAGGCCTGCGAGCTGTTCGACCGGCACGAGCCCATGGGCGCCCAGGCCAACATGGCGAAATACCTCGCGGCCAAGGCCAGCTGGGAGGCGGCCAACGCCTGCCTGCAGTTCCACGGCGGCTTTGGCTTTGCCTGCGAATACGACGTGGAGCGCAAGTTCCGCGAGACGCGGCTGTACCAGGTGGCGCCGATCTCGACCAACCTGATCTACTCCTACGTGGCCGAACACATCCTGAAGCTGCCGCGTTCGTTCTGACCCCCGTTCACTCCCTCTCCCGCTGGCGGGAGAGGGCGGGGGTGAGGGTGGTAGCCAGCGTTCATGCACGGCTCAGCCCCCTCACCCCTGCCCTCTCCCCCGAAGGGGGCGAGGGAGAAACAGCCACCCCGTCCTGCTTTTGATATTGCACCGGAGCCCTGTTCATGACCCGCCCCCTCGACGGCATCACCGTCATCTCCCTGGAACACGCGGTCGCCGCGCCCTTTGCCACGCGCCAGCTCGCCGACCTGGGCGCACGCGTCATCAAGGTCGAGCGCCCCGGCGCGGGCGACTTCGCGCGCGGCTACGACCAGCGCGTCAAGGGCCAGTCGTCGCACTTCACCTGGCTCAACCGCAACAAGGAAAGCCTGGCGCTGGACGTCAAGCACCCCGAGGCCCGCGCCGCGCTGCTGCAACTGATCAAGACCGCCGACGTGCTGGTGCAGAACCTCGCGCCCGGCGCGGCCGCGCGCATGGGGCTGTCGTATGAGGCGCTCAAAAGCCACAACCCCAGGCTCATCGTCTGCGACATCAGCGGCTATGGCATGGATGGACCGTACCGCGACAAGAAGGCCTATGACCTCCTGATCCAGAGCGAGGCGGGTTTTCTGTCGGTCACCGGCACGCCCGAGACGCCGTCCAAGTCCGGCATCTCGGTCGCCGACATCGCCGCCGGCATGTATGCCTACACCAACATCCTGTCGGCCCTGCTGCTGCGCGGCAGGACGGGCGAAGGCAGCCATATCGACGTCTCCATGCTCGAGGCCATGGGCGAGTGGATGGGCTATCCCATGTACTACGCGTTTGACGGCGCCCCGCCGCCGCCGCGCACCGGCGCATCGCACGCCAGCATCTACCCCTATGGCCCTTTTGCAGCGGGCGATGGCGGCACGGTGATGCTGGGCCTGCAGAACGAGCGCGAATGGCAGGCCTTTTGCGAGCAGGTGCTGCGGCGGCCCGAGGTGGCGGGCGATGCGCGCTTTTGCTCCAACGCCCAGCGCAACCAGCACCGCGCCGAACTGCAGGCATTGATCGAACAGGAGTTCGCGACGCTCACCGCCGCCCAGGTGGTCGAGCGCCTGGACCAAGCCTGCATCGCCAACGCGCGCGTCAACGACATGGCCGGCCTGTGGGCCCACCCGCAGCTGGCGGCACGCGAGCGCTGGCGCACCGTGGGAACGCCCGCAGGCGAGGTGCCCGCGCTGCTGCCGCCCGGTGTGAACAGCGCGTTCGATTACCGCATGGATGCCGTGCCCGCCGTGGGCCAGCACAACGCCGCCATCCTGGCCGAGCTGGGGTGGACGGCCGAACAGATAGACGCGCTGAACAACGCTCCCTCTCCCGCTGGCGGGAGAGGGCAGGGGTGAGGGTGGTGGCCCGCGCCGCATACGCCGCCCTGTTCCCCTCACCCCCGCCCTCTCCCCCAAAGGGGGCGAGGGAGCAACCGCCCACAAGCCTTTGATCCCACCCCGAAGCCCCCATGAAACAAGAACCCCAAGCCACCATCCACCCCCTGGCCCAGTTCGCCGCCACCTTGCAATGGGCGGACGTGCCACCCGCCGTGCAGGACCGCACCATAGACCTGTGGGTCGACTGGTTCGGCTCCGTACTGGCCGGCTGCAAGGCGCGGCCCGTGATGAGCATCGCGCGCTTTGCGCTGTCGCAGGGCCCGGCGCAAGGCCCCAGCGAGGTCATCGCTCAGGGCGCGACCAGCTCGCCCATGATGGCCGCGCTGGCCAACGCCGCCGCCAGCCATTTCGCCGAGCAGGACGACGTGCACAACGGCTCGGTGTTCCACCCGGCGGCCGTGGTGTTTCCGCCGGCGCTGGCCGTGGCGCAGGCCACGGGCGCGAGCGGCGCCGAACTCATGGCCGCCTGCGTCGCGGGCTATGAGGTCGGCATCCGCGTGGGCGAGTTCCTGGGCCGCAGCCATTACCGCATCTTCCACACCACGGCCACGGCGGGCACGCTGGCCGCGGCCGCGGCCGTGGGGCGGCTGCTCCAGCTCACGCCCGCGCAGATGCAGCACGCCTTCGGCTCGGCCGGCACGCAGTCGGCGGGCCTGTGGGAGTTCCTGCGCAGCGCCGCCGACAGCAAGCAGCTGCACACGGCCCACGCCGCGGCCGCGGGTCTGATGGCGGCGTACCTCGCCCAGGACGGCTTCACCGGCGCGCAGGACATCTTCACCGGCCCCCAGGGCATGGCCGCCGGCATGTCGCAGGACGCGAACCCCGCAAAGCTGACCGAGGGTCTCGGCACCCGCTGGGCCACGGCCGAGACCAGCTTCAAATGGCATGCGTCCTGCCGCCACACCCACCCGGCGGCCGACGCGCTCCTGCAGGTGATGCGCGAGCACCGGCTGGCCATCGCCGACATCGCCCGGGTCACCTGCCATGTGCACCAGGGCGCCATCGACGTGCTGGGGCCCGTGACGGCGCCGACCACGGTGCATCAGAGCAAATTCAGCATGGGCACGGTGCTGGCCCTGGCCGCGCGCTTCGGCCATGCGGGCCTCACCGAATTCGACGCCGAGTTCCTCGCGCCCGCGACCGTCGCTCTGCGTGAAAAGGTCACGATGGTGCTCGACGCCGAGGTGGACACCGCCTACCCGCAGCGCTGGATAGGCAAGGTCACCGTGCAGACCCAGGATGGCCGCGTGCTGCACGGCCGCGTCGACGAACCCAAGGGCGACCCCGGCAACACCCTCTCGCGCGAGGAAATCACCGCCAAGGCGCTGCGCCTGGCCGCCTATGGCGGGGCCGTCGATGGCGGCCAGGCCCAGGCCGTCGTCACCCGCCTGTGGCAGGTCGCGCAATGGCCGCGCGTGGGCGCGCTGCTCGCCGGGGGCGCGGCATGACGGCGCAGGATTTGCTCGCCCAGGCCTGCTCCTTCCTGTTCGTCCCCGCCACCCGGCCCGAGCGCATCCCCAAGGCCTTGGCCAGCGGCGCCGACATGGTCATCGCCGACTGGGAGGACGCCGTGGCCCCGGCCGACAAGGACGGCGCGCGCGCCGCCCTGCTGCAGGCCGTGGCGCAACTGTCTGACGCCGAGCGCGCGCGCCTGCTGGTGCGCATCAACGCCGAGGGCACGCCGTGGTTTGCGCACGACCTGCAGGCGCTCGCGCGGCTCACGGCGCAGGGCATGGCCGGTGCCGTGAGCCCGAAGGCCGAGCGCGTAGAGGCGCTGCAGGCCGTGGCCCAGGCCGCGGGGCCCGGGGCGGCGCTGCTGCCGCTGGTCGAGTCCGTCGCGGGGCTGGCCGCCCTCGATGCGCTGGCCGCCGCGCCCCAGGTGGCGCGCCTGGCCTTTGGCCATCTGGACTTCCAGGTCGATGCCGGCATGGTCTGCGGCGCGGACGAGGCCGAGCTGCTGCCCATGCGCATGGCCCTGGTACTGGCCTCGCGCCGCGCGGGCGTCGCCGCGCCCATCGACGGCGTGACCGTGGACACGCAAGACCCCGAGCGCATGGCCCAGGACGCCG
>JAFECU010000077.1 GCA_018242005.1 Pseudomonadota bacterium
AACACATAAAGATAGCGCTATCTTGAATTTTCAATCAGATGCCATCGTCGTCATGGGCGTGTCGGGCTGCGGCAAGTCCAGCGTAGGCGAGGCCTGTGCCGAGGCACTGGGCTGGACGCTGCACGAGGGTGACGCTCACCATGCGCCGCGGAGCATCGCCAAGATGCGCTCGGGCGTGGCGCTGACCGATGCCGACCGTGCCGGCTGGCTGGATCGGCTGGCCACTCTGCTCGTGCCCCAGCCGGGTGCGCCGGGCGTGGTGCTCACCTGCTCGGCACTGCGGCGCAAGTACCGTGATCGCCTGCGCGCCGGCAATCCGCACGTGGGCTTCGTGTTCCTGGCGCTGGACTATGAGCAGGCGCTGCAGCGCGTGCAGTCGCGTGCCGGGCATTTCTTCTCGCCGGCACTGGTGGCCGACCAGTTCGGAACGCTGGAGTCGCCCGAGGGCGAGCCGGGGGTGCTGACGCTGGACGCCACACGCCCCGTGGCCGAGCTGGCGCAGGCCGTCGCCCGCTGGCTGCATGGCCAGCCCGCCCGCCGCCGTCCTTCTTCCCTCACTGGAGAAAACACATGAGCAATCCGTCAACTTCCGCCATGGCGCTGCCGCCCAGGCTGCTCGTGCAGCGCAAGCCGCTGGTGCAGCGCCTGGCCGAGCATTTCATGGTGCTGGCGCTGGCCGGCATGGTGGTGGCCGTGTTCGTCAACGTGGTGCTGCGCTACCTGTTCTCCACCAGCATCGTGTCGTACGAAGAAATCTCGCGCCTTCTGTTCGTCTGGCTGGTGGCCGTGGGCAGCATCGTGGCGGCCTTCGAGGGCAAGCACCTGGGTTTCGACATGCTTACCTCGCGCCTGCAGGGCAGGGCGCGCTCCCTGCTGTTCTGGTGCAGCCAGGCGCTCGTGGCCGGCGGCATGCTGCTGCTGCTCAAGGGTTCGTGGGAGCAGGTGGTCGCGGGCATGGCGAGCTACAGCACCGTGCTGGGCTATCCGCTGGCGCTGGGAGCGGCAGCGACGCTGGTGCTGGCAGTTGGGCTGCTCGCCGGCCTTGTCGTGGACCTGCGCCGCGGCGAGCCGCCCGCGCAGGGTGGTGACGCGGACGTCACGGTGGAATAGGCGGGGTCGCAACACCATGATCGTTACCGCCATCTTCCTCCTGGTCCTCATAGGCGGCATGGTGATCGGCATGCCGATCGCCCATGCGCTGGTGCTCACGGGCGTTGCCCTGATGTGGCACCTGGATTTCTTCGACTCGCAGCTGCTGGCCCAGAACCTGCAGGCGGGTTTCGACAACTTCCCGCTGCTGGCCGTGCCTTTCTTCATCCTGGCCGGCGAGCTGATGAATGCCGGCGGCCTCTCGCGCCGCATCATCGACCTGGCGCGCGCCTTTGTGGGGCATATCCGTGGCGGCCTGGGCTTCGTGGTCATCGGCGCGGCCGTGCTGCTGGCCTCGATGAGCGGCTCGGCCATTGCCGACACGGCAGCGCTGGCCACCATCTTGCTGCCGATGATGCGCGAGCAGACATACCCCATGAGCTACAGCTCGGGCCTGCTGGCTTCGGGCGGCATCATCGCACCCATCATCCCGCCGTCCATGCCGTTCGTGATTTACGGCGTGACGACCAATACCTCGATCAGCAAGCTCTTCCTCTCGGGCGTGGCGCCTGGGCTGCTGATGGGTGTCTTCCTCATCGGTGCCTGGTGCTGGATCGCCCGCCGCCACGACCTGCCCGCCATGGCGCGCGTGGGCTGGGCTTCGCGCATGAAGGCTTTGGCCAAGAGCTTCTGGGCCATGATGATGCCGGTCATCATCCTGGGCGGCCTGCGCGGCGGCATCTTCACGCCCACCGAGGCCGCCGTGGTTGCCGCCGTCTATGCGCTGCTGGTGTCCATGTTCGTGTACCGCGAGCTGACCTGGGCCCAGCTGTACGACGTGTTCCTCGCTGCGGGCAAGACCACTGCCGTGGTCATGTTCCTGTGCGGCGCCGCCACGGTGACGGCCTACATGATCACGCTGGCCGACCTGCCCAACATGCTGGCAGACAGCTTCGCGGGCGTCATGGGCAATCCTGTGCTGTTCATGGCGCTGATGATGGTGTTCCTGCTGGTGGTGGGCACGGCCATGGACCTGACGCCCACCATCCTGATCTTCGGCCCGGTATGCGCGCCGCTGGCCGTCAAGGCGGGCATAGACCCGGTGTACTTCGGTTTCATGTTCATCTACGTGGGCTGCATTGGCCTGATCACCCCACCCGTGGGCACCGTGCAGAACGTGGTCGCCGGCGTGGGCCGGTTGCGCATGGAGACGGTGATCAAGGGCACGACGCCGTTCCTTGCAGTCTATGTGCTGCTGCTCATTCTGTTCACACTGTTTCCCGCCTTCATCACCACGCCGCTGCGCTGGATGAACTGATCTGCCAATCCATTTTTTTCCCCTGACTGACCCAAGGAGACTTTCCATGCGTATCCGATTTGCTCTCGCAGGCCTCGTGGCCGCCCTCGTCGCCACCGGCGTCGCACAGGCGCAGGACTTCAAGCCGCGCATCGTGCGCTTTGGTTTTGGCCTGGTGGACAACTCCAACCAGGGCCGCGCCGCCCGCATGTTCGCGCAGGAGGTGGAGAAGGCCAGCGGCGGCAAGATGAAGGTGCGCGCCATCGGCAACGCCTCGCTGGGCTCCGACACCCAGATGCAGCAGGCGTTGATCGGCGGCGCGCAGGAGATGATGGTCGGCTCGACCGCCACGCTGGTCGGCCTGACGCCCGAAATGGCGATCTGGGACACGCCCTTCCTGTTCAACAGCGCCAAGGAGGCCGATGCCGTGCTCGACGGCCCCGCGGGCGACAAGATCAAGGCCAGGCTCGAAGCCAAGGGCATGGTGGGCCTGGTCTACTGGGAAAACGGTTTTCGCAACCTCACGAACAGCAAGCGTCCCGTGGTCAGGCTGGAAGACCTGAACGACATCAAGCTGCGCGTGATGCAGAACAATGTCTTCCTCGACAGCTTCAAGGCCCTGGGCGCCAATGCGGTGCCGCTGCCGTTCTCCGAGCTGTTCACCGCGTTGGAGACCCGCGCCGTCGATGGCCAGGAGAACCCCTACAACACCATCGTCTCCAGCAAGCTCTACGAGGTGCAGAAATACCTCACGGTGACCAACCACGTGTACAGCCCGTGGATCGTGACGGTGAGCAAGAAGTGGTGGGACGGCCTGTCCGCCGCCGAGAAAAAGGTGCTGCAGGACGCCGCCATCAAGAGCCGCGACTTCGAGCGCAAGGACACGCGCGAGGAGGCTGCCAAGGCCCTCGCCGACCTCAAGGGCAAGGGCATGCAGGTCAACGAGCTGTCGCCCCAGGAAACCAACCGCATGCGCGAGAAGCTCGTCAGCGTGAACGCCGGTATCGCCAAGTCCGTGGGCCAGCAGACCTGGGACGAGGTGAATGCCGCCGTTCAACAGGCACGCAGCGCCAGGTAAGCGCGGGTCCAGCATGCCATTGCACGACACCGTCCACACGGTCACCGAACGAATCCGCCGGCGCAGCGCCAGCACGCGCGGCGACTACCTGCGGCAGCTCGAGTTCCATGCGCGCCGTGACCGCGGCGCGGATCGCCTGGGCTGCGCCAATGTGGCCCACGCCTTCGCCGGCATGCCCGGCAACGACAAGCTGCGCGTGGTGACTCAGAAGGCACCCAACATCGGCATCGTCACGTCCTATAACGACATGCTCTCGGCCCATGCGCCGCTGGCGCAGTATCCCGAGCTCATCAAGGACGAGGCGCGCAGGCGCGGCGCGACGGCCCAGGTGGCCGGCGGCGTGCCCGCCATGTGCGACGGCGTCACCCAAGGCACGCCGGGCATGGAACTGAGTCTGTTCTCACGCGACGTGATCGCCATGGCCACGGCCGTGGCGCTGAGCCACGATGTATTCGATGGCGCCCTGATGCTGGGCGTATGCGACAAGATCGTTCCCGGCCTGCTCGTGGGCGCGCTGCAGTTCGGCCACCTGCCCACGGTGTTTGTGCCCGCCGGGCCCATGACCTCGGGACTGTCCAACAGCGCCAAGGCCAAGGTGCGCGAGCACGCCGCACAGGGCCTGGTTGGGCGTGAAGAACTACTGAAGGCCGAGATGGCCGCCTACCATTCGCCGGGTACCTGCACTTTCTACGGCACGGCCAACAGCAACCAGATGCTGCTGGAAGCCATGGGCCTGCATGTGCCGGGCACGGCCTTCGTGAACCCCGCTCAGGCGCTGCGCCAGGAGCTCACGCGCGAGGCCGTGCGCACCGTGCTGGGCAGCGCCAGCGCGCCATGCGCGCCCATCGGGCGCGTGGTGGATGAGCGCGCCATTGTCAACGCCATGGTGACGCTGCTGGCCACGGGCGGCTCCACCAACCACCTGATCCACTGGGTGGCCGTGGCGCGCGCCGCGGGCATTGCGATCGATTGGGATGACTTTTCCGCCCTGTCCGCCGTCGTGCCGCTGCTGGCGCGCGTGTACCCCAACGGCAGCGCCGACGTGAACCAGTTTCAGGCCGCAGGCGGCCCGGGCTATGTGATCCGCGAGCTGCTGGACGCCGGCCTGATGCACGAGGACGTGCTCACCGTGCGGCCCGGCGGCATCCGCGAGTACACGCGCTCGCCCGACGGCGACGCCGAACATCGCCTGCACTGGCGCGCCATTGGTGCGTCGCGCGATGACGGCGTGCTGCGTCCCGTGGCCGACCCCTTCAGCGCCACGGGCGGCCTGAGGCTGTTGTCGGGCAACCTGGGCCGCAGCGTGATCAAGGTCTCCGCCGTGCCGCAGGAGTGCCACGTGGTCGAGGCGCCGGCGCGCGTGTTTTCCTCGCAGGGCGAGCTGCTGCAGGCCTTCCAGGCGGGCGAGCTCGATCGTGACGTGGTCTGCGTGGTGCGCTGGCAGGGGCCGCAAGCCAACGGCATGCCCGAGCTGCACAAACTCACGCCTCCACTGGCCGTGCTGCAGGGCAAGGGCTACAAGGTGGCGCTGGTGACCGACGGGCGCATGAGCGGCGCGTCGGGCAAGGTGCCCGCCGCCATCCACGCGTCGCCCGAGGCGCATGCCGGCGGCCCGCTGGCGTGCGTGCGCGACGGTGACATCATCCGGCTCGATGCCGTGGCCGGCCGGCTCGACGTGCTGGTCGATGCCGCCCAGTGGCAGGCGCGCACACCGGCCGCCATGCCGCCAGAGCTGCGCGAGGGCAACGGCCATGGCTGGGGGCGCGAGCTGTTTGCCGGCTTCCGGCGCAACGCGCTCAGCGCAGAAGCGGGAGCCTGCACATGGCTGTGACGCAAAAGCTGCTGACAGCACTCGATGTCATGCGCGATGCGCCGGTGATTCCCGTCATCGTGCTGCACGAACTGCGCCACGCCGTGCCCCTGGCGCGCGCGCTGGTGGCCGGGGGCATACGCATGCTGGAAGTCACGCTGCGCACCCCGAAGGCGCTCGATTGCATGCGCGCCATCGCCGCCGAGGTGCCCGAGGCCGTGGTCGGCGCCGGCACGGTGCGAAGCAGCGCCGACGCAGAGGCCGCGGCCCGCGCCGGTGCGCGCTTCGCCGTCAGCCCTGGCTTCACGCCCGCGCTGGGCCGTGCCTGCCGCGATGCCGGTCTGCCCCTGCTGCCGGGCGTGGCCACGGGCGGCGAGATCATGGCGGCGCAGGAGGAGGGCTTTGGCGCGCTCAAGTTCTTCCCAGCGCAGCAGGCCGGCGGTGTGGCCATGCTCAAGGCGTGGCAGGGGCCGTTTGGAGACGTGGTGTTCTGCCCCACGGGCGGCATTCAGCCGGCAAATGCGGTGGATTTCCTGGCGCTACCCAACGTGGCCTGCGTAGGGGGGTCATGGCTGGCACCGGTCGATGCGCTGGAGCAGTGTGACTGGCCGCGCATCACCGCGCTGGCGCGCGCGACGGCGGCTTTGGCGCCGCAGTCGCAGAAATTGTAGGAAACAGGCTGTAGCGCTTGTGTGGAAAGCGCTGGCAGCTATAAAAATGAAGGCTCAAGCAGCTTTTTCTGTTGAAGAGTAAGCCGCCGCCATCTCCGCGAAAGAACGTCACCCCGAACTCCGATCCGGAGCGGGATCCACCGCAGAAGTGAATCAACGCAGGCCGGTGCCCGTGCCGGCAGTGTCCCTGCGTTCGATCAACTCGATCTTGTAGCCGTCGGGGTCCGTCACGAAGGCAATCACCGTCGTGCCGCCCTTGACCGGGCCGGCTTCGCGCGTCACGGTGCCGCCGGCGGCCTTGATTTTTTCGCAGGCCGCGTAGGC
Organism: Pseudomonadota bacterium; assembly: GCA_018242005.1. GTDB lineage: Bacteria > Pseudomonadota > Gammaproteobacteria > Burkholderiales > Burkholderiaceae_C > Alicycliphilus. The sequence goes on from JAFECU010000077.1 coordinate 6,270, forward strand.
ATCGGGCACGCCCAGGGCGATATGGCCGTAGGCTGTGCCCATTTCGTAGTCCGAAACCCCCCAGTTGTAGGTCAGCTCGATCTCGGCCTGGCCGGGATTGCCACCCTCAAAGCCGAGGAAGGCCAGCGAATACTTGTACTCGGCGTTTTCGGAGGTGCGCAGCAACTGCATGCCCAGCACCTGGGTGTAGAAGTCTATGGAGCGTTGAAGGTCGCCAACGCGCAGCATGGTGTGCAGAAGTCTCATCGCGCGTATTGTGCCGGCAAGTCAAGCCGTGCGTGCCTGCCGCCTTTGGCGCAAGCCCTGCCAGCCCAGCATGGCCAGCACCACGGCCACCACGGGCAGCATGCCGGCGTTGATGCCGTTCCAGCCCACGCTGTGCAGCAGCTGTCCCGAACCGAACGAGGCCACGGCGACGGTGCCGAACACCAGGAAGTCGTTAAGCGCCTGCACCTTGGCGCGCTCGGACGGACGGTAGGCCTCGGCCAGCAGGGCGGTTGCGCCGATGAAGCCGAAGTTCCAGCCCAGGCCCAGCAGCACCAGGGCGCCCCAGAAATGCGTGAGCGCCAGGCCCATGAGGGCGAGCGCGCCCGAGGCCGCGATCAGCACCAGCCCCAGCGCCGTGATGCGGCGCTTGCCAAAGCGCTCGATGAGTCGCCCCGTGAAGAAGCTCGGGCCGAACATGGCCAGCACATGCCACTGTATGCCCAGCGCCGCCTCGCCCACGCTGTGGCCACAGCCCACCATGGCCATGGGCGCGGCCGTCATCAGAAATGACATGAGTCCGTAGCTCACCACGCCTGCAGCGGCAGCCACGATGAACTGCGGTGTACGCACGATCTGGGACAGGTCGCGCGCACCATGCGCCGCGGCCCGCGGGGGCGCGGGCGGCAGCCGCAGCAGCATGAGCAGCGGCAACGCCAGCAATGCCAGTGCCGCCTGGCTGTAGAAGCTGCCGGCAAATGGCGTGGCGGGAAGGGAATCGCGCGTCCAGATCACCACCTGCGGGCCGATGATGCCGGCGATCAGGCCGCCCACCATGACACGCGAGATGGCGCCCGCATGCCGTGCCGGCTCGCCCACGGCGTCTATGGCGGCAAAGCGGTAGCTCTGCACGCAGGCACCGTAGAAGCCCGCCATCGCAGTGCCCAGGCAGAACAGCATGAAGTCCGACTGGCTGATACCCCGGGCCGCGACCAAGCCCGAAAGCACGCCCATGACCGCGCCCAGCAGGTAGGCCGTGCGCCGTCCCGCGCGGTGCATGAGCCAGGCCGCGGGCAGCGTGGACAGGGCCAGCCCCAGCTGGTAGAGGCTCACGGGCAGGGTGGATGCGGTCGGGTTGGTTGACAGCATCTGTCCCACGAGTCCGCCGAGCGAAATGATGATGGGAGGCGAAGCTCCGCCCAGTGACTGGACGGCCACGAGCAGGCCCAGATTGCGGCGCTCCAGCGCGCCGGAGTGTGTGGTCATGATTTGGAAAAAGGCGGCAGGCGATAAGGTGAGCGCCTATTGTCGGTGCATGCGCGCGTCGCACCACGGCTCCTGCGTGATCGATTGCCTGCAACCGCTGGAAAAATGCGTGCAGATGACGACAAAAAGAGATGCGTTGATGAAATTTGCGCCGGCACGTGGATAACGCACCATATCAGGCGCCAATTTTATCGAAAGTTGAATGCATTTGGGCGCGTGTTTTGCGCTATAGATAGACGACGTTGTCGAAAAATGAATGTTTTTCGCTGTTAGATGAAGGAAATTGAGCTGGTTAGAATTGGCGGAATACCTGCTTTGGATATTCCGAATGCCCGCTGTCGCTTTTGTGCCCAACTCTGCCGCACCCCTGCTGGAGCTGCGGCAGCTGCATTTGCGCCGCGGGGCCAGCGAGGTGTTTGCCGGTCTGAACCTGGCGCTCAATGAGGAGCGCATAGGCCTCATAGGCCACAACGGCGCGGGCAAGACCAGCTTGCTGCGCCTGCTGTGCGCGCTGGAACAGCCGCACGGCGGTCAGGTGCTGTCGCAAGGCCAGGACTTGCATGCGCTGCCCCAGGGGCAGCCGCGCGCCCGGCGCGTGGGCATGATGTTCCAGAACCCCGACGACCAGATCATCTTCCCCACGGTGGAGGAGGAGCTGGCCCTGAGCCTGCAGCCCCTGGGCCTTCCGCGGCGCGAGGCCCTGGCGCGCGCCCGCGGCTTTCTGGCCGAGCGTGGCCTGGGCGACTGGGCCGCACGCGCCGTCGGCAGCCTGAGCCAGGGCCAGCGCCAGCGCGTCTGCTGGCTGGCGCTGCAGCTGGCCGGGCCGCGCACGCTGCTGCTTGATGAACCCTTTGCCAGTCTGGACCTGCCGGGGCGCGCGCGCCTGGCCGACGACATTGCGGGCTGCGCGCAGCAGGTGCTGGTGTCCACCCATGTGCTCGACCCCGTGCGCGACTGGCCGCGCGTGATCTGGCTCGATGCCGGCCGGGTGCGTGGCGACGGGCCTGGGCGCGAGGTCTGCGCGGCCTACGAGGCCGCGGTGGCGCAGGAAGTGGCCCACGCCCGTGCGGCGGCGCGCGCCGCGCACCACGCCGTGCGCTTGGCGGCCTAGGCAGCATGGGCAGTCTCTACAGCGAACACCTCACCTGGCTGCACCGCTGGGGCGCGGGCCGCAAGCTGGCCTGCATGGCCATTCTGGGCTCGTTGCTGTTTCTGCTGCGGGCGCCGTGGATGCTGGGGCTTGCCGGCCTGGGCTGCGCACTGCTGTGGGCCAGCCTGGGGCGGGCCACGCGGGTGGCGCGCCGGCTCATGGTCTCGGTGCTGGTCGCAGCGGGCCTGGTGGCCGTCTTTCACCTGTGGATGGGCCGGTCCGACGTGGCTGCGGTGAGCGCCCTGCGCCTGGCCTGCGCATCCACACTGGGCGTGGCGCTCACGGTGAGCACGCGCCCCACGGACCTGCTGCTGGTGCTCGACGCATGGATGGCGCCGCTCGCGCGCCTGGGCCTGCGGCCCGAGCGCTGGTCGCTGCAGATGGCGCTGATGCTGCGCTTTACCGAGCATTTCTTCGTGCAGTGGCGCCGGCTCGACGAGGCCCACCGCCTGCGCACGGGCCGCCCCGGCGGCCTGCGACTGATTGCGCCGCTCTCGGTGCAGATGCTGCAGGCCGCGCGGCGCGTGGCCGATGCCCTCTACGCCCGCCTGGGCGGGTGAACCATTGTTTTCTTCCAAGGATTTGTCATGACCACTGTCGTATCCCGCAAGGCCTCCCACTCCATGGCGCTGGTGGCGCTGTTCGCCGCCCTCATGGCGGTGATGGGGCTGGTTCCCAAGATCGACCTGCCGCTGGGCGTGCCCATCACGCTGCAGTCGCTGGGCATCATGCTTGCGGGATGCCTGCTTGGCGCACGCCGGGGCTTTCAGGCCATTGCGCTGTTTCTGGTGGCTGTGGCCGTGGGCCTGCCGCTGCTGTCGGGCGGGCGCGGCGGCATAGGCGTGTTCATGGCGCCGTCGGCGGGTTATCTGATGGGCTATGCGCTGGCCGCGGGCGTGACGGGTGCACTCATGCACCTGCTGCCCCAGGGCCGGCCGCTGCGCACGGCCATGAGTGCCTTCGTCGCCTCTGTGCTGGGTGGCCTGGTGTTCCTGCATGCCATGGGCATTGCGGGCCTGGTGCTGCTGGCGCAGATGCCGCTGGACAAGGCATTCATGGCCGACCTGGTGTTCGTGCCCGGCGACCTGGTCAAGTGCGTGCTTTGCGCCGTGGTCGTGCACACGGTGGCCAAGGCGCTGCCGGACTGGCAGTTCGGCGGGCGTGAGCGTTGAGCTGCCTCGACCGCGCCATGCCGCTGCATGAGTCCGCGCTGCCCGAGCCGTTTGCGCTGGTGCACGGGGCCATTGCGCATTGGGCGCGCGAGCGGCCCGACGCCCTGGCGCTGGCCAACGAGAGCTGCCGGCTGAGCTTTGCCCAGCTGCATGCGCGCGTGCAGGCCCAGGTGCGCAGGCTCGACGCCGATGGCGCGCCCGCCACCGTGCTGCTGCCGGGGCATGCGAGCGCGCTCGACGCCGTGGTGGGCCTTCTGGGCATCATCGCCAGCGGGCGCTGCGCCGCCATGGGGGATGCGCAGTGGCCGGATGGCGTGGCGCAGGCCATGGCAGCACGGCTGCCGCAGGGCGGGCGGCATGACGTTGCCACGCCGCTGTCGCCGTTCTACATCGGCTTCACCTCGGGTAGCACGGGCCTGCCCAAGGGCTTCATGCGCCACCACCGCTCCTGGGTGGAGAGCTTTCGCGTCAGCCTGCGGGATTTTGGCCCCGCGGCCGCCACGCGCGTGCTGGCGCCGGGGCGCATGTCGCACTCGCTGTTCCTGTTCGGCGCGCTGCTCGGCCTGTGGACGGGCGCGGGCGCGGTGCTGCAGGAACGCTTTTCCGCCCCGCGTGCGCTCGATGCGCTGACATCGGGCGCCACGCCGCAGCTGGTGGCCGTGCCCAGCCAGCTGGTGCTGCTGCTGGAATACGCCGAGCGCCGGCGGCTGGCGCCGATCGAGGGCGTGGAGCTGGTGCTGATCAGCGGCGCCCGCTGGCTGCGCGAGCGCACGCCCGCGCTGCGCCAGCTGTTTCCGCGTGCGCGCATCGTGGAGTTCTATGGCGCGTCCGAGGCCAGCTACATCGCCTGGATGGACGCCGACCCCACCGCCCCCGCCCAGGCCGTGGGCCGGCCCTTCAGCAACGTGCAGCTGCACATAGGCCCGCACCCGCACAGCCCGCCGCTGGCGCCCGGCCAGCCGGGGCTGATCTGGGTGCGCAGCCCCATGCTCTTCATGGACTACGTGAACCCCGGTGATGCCACCGCGGCGCTGCGCGTGGGCGACTGGCTGTCGGTGCGCGACTTCGGCTATCTGGACGCGAATGGCCTGCTGCACCTGTGCGGGCGCGAGAACCGCATGCTCGTCACCCAGGGCAAGAACCTGTTTCCCGAGGAGGTGGAGGCGCGCCTGCTCGCCCACGGCGGCGTGGTCCAGGCCAGCCTGCAAGGCCTGGCCGATGGCCTGCGCGGCGCGCGCGTGCATGCCGTGCTGCAATGCAGGGACGGCGTCGCGCCGCCCCCAGCGCAGGATCTGGCCGCCTGGTGCCGCGCGGCGCTGGAGCCCTTCAAAGCGCCGCGCCACTGGTGGCTGTGGCGGGGCGACTGGCCGCAGACCGCCAGTGGCAAGACCGACCATGCGGCCATAGGCCGCGCGCTGGCGACCGGGGCACCGGCATTGCGGGCCTGGCCATGAATATTCCCATCCTGGCCTGGGCGCGCACGCCCGTGGCGCCCGTGGGCGGCGCGCTGGCCCGCTGCCAGCCGCACGAGCTGGCAGCGCCGCTGGTCGCGCGCCTGCTGGACCATGCCGGCCTGCCGCCCGGGGCGGTGGACTCGCTGGTGCTGGGCAACGCCCTGGGCGCGGGCGGCAACCCGGCGCGCGTGCTGGCGCTGGCCGCGGGCCTCGATGAGCGCACCCCGGCCATCACGCTGGACAGCCAATGCTGCGCGGGCCTCGATGCCATCACCCATGCCTGTGGCCTGCTGGCCCTGGGCCAGGCGCAGGTGGTGATTGCCGGCGGGGCCGAGGCCTGGAGCCGCGCGCCGCTGCGGCTGCACCGGCCCGTCGATGGCGGCGCGCCCGTGGCCTACGAGCAAGCGGCCTTCACCCCCTGGCGCGAGCGCGACCCCGACATGCTGCAGGCCGCGCTCGACGGTGCGCGGCGCCTGGGCCTGCCGCGCGCCGCACAGGACGGCTACGCCCGTTTGAGCCATGCACGCGCGCTGGCGGCACGCGCCGCGCAGGCGGGCGAGATCGTGCCCATCAACGGCCTCGGCCATGACGCCTATCCCCGCGCCCTGCGGGCCGAGCGCCTGGCGCGCATGCCCGCCGTGGCCGCGGGCCAGGCCGCCGATGGCATGGACTGCAGCCTGAGCACCGCGGCCGTGTCGCCCCGGGCTGACGGCGCGGCCCTGCTGCTGCTGGCCACGCCGGCCGCCTGCGAGCGCCTTGGGCTGCGGCCGCGCGCTCGCTGGTGTGGGGCCGCCAGCGTGGGCGGCGCGCCCGATCGGCCCATGCTCTGCGCCGTGGATGCGGCCCGCGCCGCGGGGCAGCGCAGCGGCTGGCCCCTGCAGGCGCTCGACGCGCTGGAACTGCACGACGCCTTTGCCGCCCAGGGACTGGCCTTCTGCGACGCCCTAGGCCTGTCGCCCGAGGCCATCAACCACGGCGGCGGCGGCTTGGCGCGCGGCCACCCCATTGGCGCCTCGGGTGCCATTGCGCTGGTGCGTGTGCTGGCGCGGCTCTCGGCCATGGCCGGCGCAGGGACACGGCGCGGCATGGCCTGCATTGCGGGCGCGGGTGGACTCGGGACGGCGACCTGGGTGGAGGTGATGCCATGTTGAGACCCGAACCCATGGCGCCGGCCGCCGATGGCTTTGAGGCGCTGGCGCAGTCGCGCCATTCGGTGCGCGCCTATCTGGACCGGCCCGTGCCGTCCGCGCTGTTCGAGCGCCTGCTCGTCACCGCGCGCCTGGCGCCCAGCGGCGCCAACCTGCAGCCGGGGCATTTCTGGGCCGTGGAGGGCGCCGCACGCGAGCGCCTGAGCGCCGCGCTCAGCCGGGCCTGGCGCGACCAGGTTCCGCAGGCCGAGGACTATGGCTACTTTCCACGGCCCATGCCCATGCAGCTGCGCAAGCGCCAGGTGGCCGCCGCCCAGGCGCTCTATGGCGCCCTGGGCGTGGCGCGGGGCGACGAAGCGGGCAGGGCGGCGCAGTTCGAGCGCAACTTCCGCTTCTTCGACGCCCCCGTGGCCCTGGTCATCACCATAGAGCGCGACTTCGGCGCCGGCGGCTTCATGGACCTGGGCATGTGTTTGCACGCGCTGATGCTGGCCGCAGAGGCACAGGGCCTGGCCAGCTGCGCCATAGGGGCTTTGGCCAGCTACCCGCAGATCGTGCGCGAGGCGCTCTGCCTGCCGGCGACCGATCTGGTGGTCTGCGGCATGGCCCTGGGCTGGGAGGACGCGCAGGCCCCCGTGAACCGCACGCGCACCGTGCGTGAGCCGCTGGCGCGCTACTTTCAGGTGCTGCGCTGAGCCCCGCTGCCGCGGCGCGCCTGGCCGGGGCTGGGATAATTGCCGCCCCTATGCCTCTCGTCATCACCTTTCCCGACCAGCTCCCCGTCAGCGCCCGCCGCGATGAAATCATGGCTGCGATGCGCGATCACCAGGTCATCATCGTCTGCGGCGAGACCGGCTCGGGCAAGACCACGCAGCTGCCCAAAATCGCCCTGGCGCTCGGGCGCGGCAGGTGCAATGCGCCCGAGGGCGAGCGCGGCCGCCTGATCGGCCACACCCAGCCGCGGCGCATAGCGGCCAGCAGCGTCGCCAAGCGCATTGCCGAGGAGCTGAAAACGCCGCCCGGCGAGGTGGTGGGCTACAAGGTACGCTTTGCCGACACACTGCAAAAAGGCGCCTCGGTCAAGCTCATGACCGACGGCATTTTGCTGGCCGAGACGCAGACCGATCCGCTGCTCAAAGCGTATGACACGCTCATCATCGACGAGGCGCACGAGCGCAGCCTGAACATCGATTTTCTGCTCGGGTATCTGAAGCAGATCCTGCCGCAGCGGCCAGACCTCAAGGTGGTCGTCACCTCCGCCACCATCGATGCTGAACGTTTTTCCAAGCACTTTGAGGGCATACGCCTGGCGCCGGGCCGCCCCAAGCCAGGCGCGGCCCCCTCGGGGGGCAGCGACCCACACGCAGTGGGGGAGCGTGGGGGCGCCGTGTCTGGCCCGGCGCCGGTCATCATGGTGTCGGGGCGCACCTATCCGGTGGAGATGCGCTGGCGGCCGTTTGAGGAGAAGAAGGACTACGACCTCAACGATGCGATTGCCGATGGCGTCGATGAGCTCTGGCAGGCTGGGGCGGGCGGCGACATCCTGATCTTTCTGCCCGGCGAGCGCGAGATCCGCGAGGCCGCCGACCATCTGCGCAAGCATTTGCAGCATTCGCCGGTGCTCAGAAGCGCCGAGGTGCTGCCGCTGTTCTCGCGCCTGTCGCAGGCCGAGCAGG
>JAFECU010000078.1 GCA_018242005.1 Pseudomonadota bacterium
CTGCGTGCTAGCGCTCCCCAGGTCATGAAGAGCTTTGCGGAAATGGGCAAAGCCGCCATCGCCGATGGGGCGTTGGACGCCAAGACCAAGGAGTTGATTGCACTGGCGATTGGCGTCGCCACACGCTGCGACGGTTGCATCGGCTTTCATGCCAAGGCCTTGGCCCGTCTGGGGGCGACGAAAGCCGAAGTACACGAGACCCTGGGCGTGGCGGTCTATATGGGGGGTGGCCCCTCTGCGATGTATGCAGCCAACGCCGTGGCCGCCTTCGACGAGTTCATGGCTGAAACGCCTCCCAGTTCGTTGCCGGCAGAGCAATAGAACGCCGACATGCGGCACTTGGCCAGCTACATCGCAGCGATCCGCCAGCGCCGCAGCTCGATCTGCATCGAGAGCATGACGCGCGATGCGTCGAGCTGGCAGGAGGATGGGTTCGAAGTGACCCAGGAGGCGGTCACCTATCGGTTCACCGATGGCGCCACGATCTTCTGCACGACCGAACAGGACTCGGTGCCGGTCGATGCCGATATCTGCCCGGAATGCTGGATCACCTACGAGGTTGTTTCAGATGGGCATTCCGACGAGCGGATCACGCCTGCGCGAGTGACTTTCAACTCGACCTGTCGCGAAGCCTTCTGGCTCAAGTACCACGCGCCGTCGTCCAACGACCTGGCCATTTCTACGTCGAACCCGTGGTCTGCCGAGACCCGCTGCCACGACGCAGACACAACGAAGGAGAACCCCTAGCATGCCCTCGTCCATCACCACCGACATTGCCATCATCGGAGCTGGCACTGCCGGTCTCACGGCTTTCAGCGAATTGCGTCGCCTCGGCCTGTCCGCCGTTCTGATCGACCATGGCCCTTTGGGCACGACCTGTGCCCGGGTGGGTTGCATGCCTTCCAAGGCAGCACTGCATGCCGGCCACCAGTGGGCTAACCTGCGCGCGCTGCTGAAAGAGGCCGCCGCACCTGCGGGCTCGGCCACTCCTGACGACTTGTGGAGCCACGCCCGCAGGACGCGCGACCTGCTCGCTGGTAGCACCGCCAAGCGCACCCGCGAGGTAGCAGGAGATCGGCTTCTCACGGGAACGGCGCGTTTCACCGGTCCCGACACCGTGGACGTCAACGGCCAGCCCATTCACGCTCAGGCGTTCATCGTCGCCACCGGCTCCCGGCCGGTTGTTCCGCAGGCTCTTGCGGCGCTGGGCGATCGGCTGCTCACCACGGATAGTCTGTTCGACCTGGACACCCTTCCCGGGAGCGTCGGAATGTTGGGATTGGGCGCCATCGGGCTGGAAATGGGGTTGGCGCTGTCGCGGCTCGGGGTTCGAGTGGTCGCCGGTGACATGAAGACCTTGCCCGCAGGCATCACCGACCCCAAGATCGGTGCGCGTGCCATCGAGCACTTCAGCGGCGATATCACCATGTGGCTGGGGCGGCCCGTCGAAGCCACTGCCCGGCAGCAATCAATCGAGCTGCGCAGCGGCGACGCCGTCGAACAAGTGGACGTCGTTCTGGCCGCACTGGGTCGCCGTCCCAATGTCAAAGGTCTGGAGCTGCAACTGGCAGGCGTGCCGCTTGATGCACGCGGACAGCCGGTCCTGCATGCCAAGACCCTGCGTGCCGGCTCGTCCCTCGTGTTCCTCGCCGGTGATGTGAGTGCCATTCGGCCGCTGATGCATGAGGCCGTCGATGAAGGACTGATCGCAGCGCGTGCCGCTGCGCAATCGCTTGGTGGCGCCCCCCTTGCCGAACTCCCGCCACGCCGCACGCCGCTGGCGATCGTGTTCAGCGACCCCGACATCGCGACGGTCGGTCAAGCCTACGACACGCTGAATCTCGACCATACCGTCATCGGCTCCGCGCAAGGCGACGCCAATGGTAGATCGCGCGTGATGGGTGCCGAAGGCAACCTCGTTCGCCTGTATGTGGACCGCGGCAATGGGCGCCTGCTAGGTGCCGGTCTGCTCGCCACGCGTGGGGAACATCTGGCCCACTTGCTGGCTTGGGCCATCCAGCGCGGCGAGACGGTCGAGAGCCTGCTGGCGATGCCGTACTACCACCCCAGCATCGAAGAACTGGTGCAAAGCGCGCTCAAGGATGCAAGCCGACAGTTGAAGGCTTCGGCATGAGCACTTTGGAAGCGGCTTCCACAACCTCATCCGCAAACCACCCCCGCTCTACCCCCATACCAACCAGGAGCTGAACATGCAGACCACTGATTTCGTCGCGACTGTCTTCGACGGCGCAAGCAATCCGAACAAGGTCACCGTGACCTTCACCATGGCGCTCAACGCCTTGCTCAAAGGCCACACGGCCACCATCATCCTCATGGTCGAAGCCGTCCAACTCGGCAAGCCCGGGGCCACGGCGGGCATGGCGATCGGCAAGCCGTTCGAGCCCGTGGCAGACCTGCTGGCCAAGTACCTCGAAAAAGGTGGTCGCATCGCCATCTGCGGCTCTTGCATGGTTCACAACGGTCTGACGGCCGAGCAGATGGACCCGCGCTTCGAAGTCATCACGGCGCCGGATGTCATTGAGCTTCTCATGAATGCGAGGGGCTCCTTGCAGGTGACCTGAGGGCACACCAACCGTGCGATATGCAAGGCCGCCCATCGGCATGAAAGAGCCACCTCCTGCCCAGAAGCTGGCGAGCGGATGTTTCGGCCCGCTCGTTCAAGGCGGGAGCTAGAACTTGATTCATTCCGTTCAGATCGGACCAGTGTCACTGCCGCCCGGCCTGGTCCTCGCTGCGCTCGTCCTGACAATCGCTTTGTTGGTCGGAAATTGGCTTGGGCGCAACGCCGGAGTCGAAGTAGAGAGTCGAATTTACCGCGGTCTGTTCATCAGCGCGATCTGCGCTCGCTTGGGGTTTGTGCTCCAGTACCATGAAGCCTACTCCAGCACGCCATGGAGCGTTCTTGATTTTCGCGATGGAGGATGGTCTCCCTGGGCTGGGCTACTTGCAGCATGGCTCTATGCCGCGACGGTCGTTTTACGTTTCCCGACAATAAGGAAGCCCCTGCTGTCGGGCTTGACTGCTGCAAGTGCGATTTGGATCGCCGGAACGGTGGTCCTGGCCTTGCCGTTTCGCGAAAGGCAGTTCCTGCCGGATTTCAACACGCTCTCCATAAAGGGCGACCAAATCGCGCTGCAGTCCTACGTCGGAAAGCCTACGGTGGTCAATCTATGGGCCACCTGGTGCCCACCTTGCCGGCGCGAAATGCCCGTCTTCGAGCGCGCTCAGAACGAGCATCTTGACATCAACATCGTGTTTCTCAATCAAGGGGAGGCACCGGCCAAGATCCAGCAATTTCTTGCAGGAAGCAAGCTGTCGCTACGAAATGTGTTGATTGACACGCAGGGCGAAGTTGCCCGCTCAATGGGCCAAAAAGGCCTACCAACAACCCTGTTCTTTAACGCGGCTGGCCGCTTGGTCGATGTTCGCGTCGGCGAGTTTTCTTACCCAACCCTCAACCAGCGTATTGATGCGCTCAAGCTCGGTCATGAGGCTGGCGGAAAGACGTGAGCCACTTTGGGATAAGCATCTGTAGTGCAGCAGTCACGGCACTACGGGAGGAGTTGATGCTCACAGTTATTCCGTCTGAGCCTGATCAACATACTTGTTCCATGATGTCGGCAGCCCAGCAGGCGTGATCGAGTTGGCACGTTGCTGGTCAATGCATCCGGTAGGCATCGCGAGCTGCGAGGGGTGATTGCAACGGCTGCATTCTTCTCCTTAACTGCGACCAGGGCCATAGGCAGTGGCCCCACAGATAGGGAGAAAACATGAACTTGCGTCATATCGAGGCATTCGTCGCAGTGGCCGAGGAGCTGCACTTTGGCCGGGCTGCCAAGCGCCTGCACATCGAACAGTCGCCGCTGTCGCGCCGGATCAGCCGGCTGGAGGCGGACCTGGGCGTGACGCTGCTCCACCGCAACGGGCGTGGCGTGCGGCTGACCGTGGCCGGGCGCGTGTTCCTGGAAGATGCGCTGCGCGTGATGCTGGCCTGCGAGCAAGCCCAGGCCCGCGTTCGGGATGCGGCGGCGGGCTATCACGGCACGCTGCTCATCGGCTTGGCAGGCGACATCGGACGCACGCGCCTAGCCGCGCTGCTCGCGCTGTGCCGACAGGAAGCGCCGGAGGTCAGCATCCGGTTGACGGAGGTACCGCTGGCCCAACTCCTGCACGGATTGGGCGTGGGTATGTTCGACGCAGGCCTGGCGTCGGTAGGGCATGTGGAGGGCGAAATCGTGGCGGCGCCACTGTGGCGCGATCCGTTCCTGGTGGCCTTGCCAGCGCGGCATCCGCTGCTGGCGTACAAGGAAGTGCCGCTGCAGGAGGTAGTGAGGTATTCGCTGGTGCTGTCTGACCCGCAGGCGTGCGACGGTTGCCACCAGCAGCGCGAGCATTTGTTCCGCTCCATTGGCGTGCAGCCGGCGGTGGCCGAGTACGTCAGCACCCATTCGCTGATGTTGGTGCTGGTCGCCGCAGGCTATGGCGTGGGCTTCTGCAGCGCGGCGCATTTCGAAGGCTGCACGCAAGCCGACGTGGTGGCCCGGCCACTTGCGGACCAGGACGCTTCGTTGACGACGTATTTGCTGCGGCCGCAGGGTGACATCCTGGAACCGCTGCGTGACTTCATCGACCGTGCGGAGCGGGTGGCAGGCTCGCCGTTTGGTGGTGATCAACGCCCGAAATGACTTAGGGACGATTGGTTGGTCGATGCGTTTTGGATCTTGCGCGAGACCCGATTTGCATCGCAATCCGACCACGATGCGGCCCCGCGATAGGAGCATGCCTCTGGGGCAATCCGCATGACATGAGAAGCCGATGCCTGCGCGCTGCGAGGTCAGGGCGCTGACGCGGAACGCATGAGCTTTATCTGGATGCAAACCGGCTCATCCGGCCGACGCATTGATGCTTTACCCTGCCCCATTTCCTACGAAAGATTTGCCCTGGTTTTCCGGTTGAGCGCGGCATCGTCGATGGATGCGCGACATTTCAAACCGTTGCGCCGGTAACAAGACTTTTCGCAGGCGCATTATGGTGGCGGCGTATGGGGCATCGCAAGGAGTGTTGC
>JAFECU010000079.1 GCA_018242005.1 Pseudomonadota bacterium
ACTGGTTGTAGGTGTTGACCCAGTTTTCGGGCACGAAGGACACCTGGCCGCTGGCCACGGCGTCGATGGCTTTTTGCGCGATGCTCTTGCCCGTGGCGTCGCCCGTGCCATCCTTGGCCACTTGGTTCATGGCGATGAACCATTGATCCGTCAGCATGGGCTCGATGACCTGGCCGGTGCGCGTGCAAATCGGCACCATGAGCTTGTGCTTCTTGGTCTCGACGAGCAGGCCCAGGGCCTCGAGGTCTGCCACCACGGCCTTGCGTGCGGCAAAGCGGTCCATGCCGCGGTATTTTTCGGGCGCGTTGTCGTTGATGGTGGCGGTGAGCGTGAGCACGCAAATCATGGGCAGCTTGTGGCGCTGGCCGACCGCATAGTCGTTGTTGTCGTGCGCGGGCGTGACCTTGACCACGCCGGTGCCGAAGGCGCGGTCCACGTACTCGTCGGCAATCACGGGGATTTCACGATCGCACAATGGCAGCTTGACCCTCTTGCCGATCAGATGCGCGTAGCGCTCGTCTTCGGGATGCACCATCACGGCCACGTCGCCGAGCATGGTCTCGGGCCGGGTGGTGGCCACGACGAGCTGGCCGCTGCCGTCGGCCAGGGGGTAGGCGATGTGCCAGAGCGAGCCGTCTTTTTCTTCGTTCTCCACCTCCAGGTCGGAGACGGCCGACTGCAGCACCGGGTCCCAGTTGACCAGGCGCTTGCCGCGGTAGATCAGGCCTTGTTCATACAGCTTGACGAAGGTTTCGGTGACGACCTTGGAGAGCTTGTCGTCCATGGTGAAGTACTCGCGGCCCCAGTCCACGGTGTCGCCCAGGCGGCGCATCTGCGTGGTGATGGTGTTGCCGGACTTTTCCTTCCACTCCCACACCTTCTTCACGAACTCGGGGCGCCCCAGGTCGTGGCGGCTCACGCCTTGTTCTTGCAACTGGCGCTCGACCACGATCTGCGTGGCAATGCCGGCGTGGTCGGTGCCCGGAATCCACGCCGTGTTGCAGCCGAGCATGCGGTGGTAGCGCGTCAGGCTGTCCATGATGGTCTGGTTGAACGCGTGGCCCATGTGCAGTGTGCCCGTCACGTTGGGCGGGGGCAGCTGGATGGCAAATGACGGCGCCGCCGCATCGGCCTGACCGGTTCCGCGCACGCCGGCGGCGCCGTAGCCGCGTTTTTCCCACTCTGGCCCCCAGTGGGCTTCCAGGGCGGCCGGTTCAAAGGATTTGGACAGGGATTGCAGGCCGGGTTGTGCAGGGGAGTCGCTCATGGCAATGAAAAACGGCATCCCGTGGGATGCCGTCATAGGCAATGGTTCGGAGGATGGGAGGATTTTATTCCCTTGGCGTCACTATCAAATTGAATAGCTGCTTGCACCTGTCCACAAAGGGTTTCAGCGCAATTCATGTTCGCGCGCCAGCTGTGCCTGCTCGTGCCGCACCAGCAACCATGCGGCATGAGCCAGCCAAGCCACTGCCAATGTGGCCGCCACGGCGATGAGCCAGCGGCCCAGGCGTTCCTGGTCGTCCAGCAGGTAGGCGTTGCACAGGCGCAGGGGCGAATCGATGTAGAGCTGGCCGACGACGACCATCATGGGTAACTGCATGCCCAGGAAGAAGCATTGCACCACCAGCCCCGCTGGCCGCCAGGACAGGCGCAGCAGGGCGCCCGCGAGCAGCAGCGCGGTGCACTTGGCGGCCTCGATCATCATGTCGCGCAGCGCGAGGTCGAGCACGCGCGGCACCATGAGCACCGCCAGCACCATGCCCAGCCCCAGCAGCCCGGCAATGCCATGGGCGTTGCAGCCGGCGATGGCACGGCGCGCGCGCGCGGGCAGGGCTGCAGCGAGCAGGGCGCCCGCCAGCAGCCATAGCGGGAACTGCAGCAGCATGTGGCGCGACATGCTTGCCTCCATCCACTGCCGCATCAGGGGGCTGGCCAGCAAGGCGGTCAGCAGCAGGCCAGCCAGGCTCTGGCGTGGGGCTGTGCACCAGGCGGGGGGCTTCATTTCGCCCCTCCTGCCAGGTGGCGGGCGTAGTCCAGCGCGAGCTGTTGCTCAGCCAGGTCGAAGATGCGCACCATGTGGCCGCGTGCGTCGAACACAAGCAGCGCGGCGTTGTGCTCGAAGTCGCCCCGGCCATCGGGCACCACCACCACGCCCAGGCGCTGCAGCAGCGCCGCTTGCTGTGCCGCATCCGGCACGCGCACAAATCGCCACAGGGCCGGGTCGGCGCGCAGGCCCTGTGCGTAGCTGGCCAGGGTGGCAGGATCGTCGCGACCGCCGTCAAAGCTGATGGACAGCAGCCGCACCCCGGCTGGATGGCCCTGCGTCTGGTCGGCCTGCAGGGCGCTTTGCAATTGCTGGAAGCTGCTGCCCTGCGACAGACACACTGTCTCGCAGTGGGCGTAGAAAAAGTCCACTACGGTGACGCCTCTGCCATCGATCAGCAGCGTGGGCAGGTCGCGGGCCGTGACAGCTGGCCCTTGAACTGTCACGGGGGGCGCCTTGACGGGGTGCAGCGCCACCTCAAGGCGGCGCGCGCCCTCGTCGGTCCATACCTGGAAGTCGTAGGTCAGCCAGCGCGCCGAGGCCCAGCCGCACAGCACCAGGGTGGCGCTCAGCAGGGCCGTGCGCAGCAGCAGCATGTGGGGTTCACTTTTGCAGGGCCTTGAGCGCTGCCTCTCCCTCAAATGGCGTGGTCCGGTTGCCGTCCTTGCGCTCCGTGGCAAACAGATCGGCTTTCAGTGCCTCGGCCTTGTTGGACCAATTGCTGCGTATGAAGCTGGCAATACCTGCGAGCTCGGCGTCGCTCAGCTGCTGGAAGCTGGGCATCGACCCCTGGAACTTGTTGCCCTTGACGGTGATTTCGCCCGTGATGCCGTGCAGCAGGATGTTGGCGAGCACGCGCGGCTCGCCCTGTACCCATTCCGAACCGTCGAGCGGCGGGAACACGCCCGGCAGGCCCAGGCCCGTGGCCTGGTGGCAGGCGACGCAATTCGCTGCGAACAGTGCCTTGCCGTCCACGGCCGCACCCGGGGCAGCCGGCGCAGGGCCGGAAAGCTCGGCGCGTGTGCGCTGGTCGCCCCACTGCGAGTTGTCCAGGGGTTCGGAATACAGGATGTAGCCCACGCCCCACAGCGCCATGAACACTGCCAGCACCAGCACGACCAGCGGCATGGGGCGGATGGTTTCCTCGGGGTCTTCGTTTTCGCGGCGTTGTGCGCGCGTGACCGGGTCTTGGCTCATCGTGATGGTCCTTTCAGGATGCGGACGCCGGCTTGCCGGCCGATGGCGCAGAGGATGTCTTGGCGCCCGCGGCCTCGTGGGGCTCGGGCGGCAAAATAGGATATTCACGCTTGAGCGACTGCAGGTACTTCACAAGGTCCAGCACCTCGGGCTTGGGCACCACCACCTTGCCCGCCGGGGCTGTGCCTGGCGGCAGGTTCAGCGCCTCTTCGCCCGGATCGACCTTGTCCTTGATGTCGAACAGGTAGGGGTAGGACGGCATGATGGATTCGGGCACATAGGCACGCGGCTGGTACAGGTGGCCCAGCTGCCAGTCCTTGCTGGGCTGGCGCACGCCGATGTTGAACAGGTCAGGTCCGGTGCGCATGCTGCCCAGCAGGGCGGGTCTGTCATACACGTAGTCGCCCGGCACCGAGGCACGGCCCCAGCCGCGCTTGAGATCGGCCGGGGCGAAGCTGGTCGAGCGAGGCTGCTGGCTGTGGCAGTACATGCAGCCGTTGGAGATGTAGACGGAGCGCCCACGCAGCTCGGCGCTGGTATAGGGCTTGAGCCCCTCGGGCGCCTTGACGTCGTGCACCTGGATGTAGGGCACGATCACCAGCGCCGAGACGGCGATGGCAAAGGTGACCATGGCGCCCGCGGCGAGTTTGACTTCATTTTCCATGAGCGAGCTCCCTGGCCTTGGGTTGGTGCGAGAAGAGTGCGGCGCCGGTACGGTCAGGGCCGAAGCGCAGCACCATTGCCAGGAAGTGGATGACGAAGACCAGATGGCTGGCCACCATGAGTCCGCCGCCGAAGCTGCGCCACTTCAGCCAGGGCAGGGTGACGGTGACGGATTCAATGAACGGGCGTGCCGGGTCCAGCATGGCCGTGCCTTGCAGCCAACCGCCATAGGTCAGGAAGAAGAAGTAAATCAGGATGCCGATCGCAGCCAGCCAGAAGTGCAGCGAGATCAGGCGCGGGAATGGCCATTCCCAGTGCACGATGCGCGGCATGATGAAGTAGATGGCACCAAACAGCACCATGGTGACGAAGCCATAGGCGCCCAGGTGGGCGTGGGCCACGGTGAAATGCGTGAAGTGCGCCACCACCTGCACCGAGCGCAGCGCCTCGAAAGAGCCTTGCAGCGACGACAGCAGGTACATGAATCCGCCGAACATCATGAAGCGCAGCACCGGCGAATATTTCGCCAGGTGCATGCGCCCGCGCATGGTCAGGGCCATGTTGATGGAGAAGGCCAGCACGGGGATGATCATCATCATGCTCTGCACGATGGACAGGGTGATCAGCCAGCCTGGCACGGGCCCACCCACCAGGTGGTGGCCACCGACCTGGGCGTAGAAAAAGGCCAGAGTCCAGAAGCCCAGGATGGACAGGTTGTACGAGCGGATGGGCCGCGCGATGATCTTGGGCAGGAAGTAGTAGATGGCGCCCACGCCGACCGGCGTGAACCACAGGCCCAGCACGTTGTGGCCGTACCACCAGTTCATGGCGGCCTGCTGCACGCCGAACTGCACGCCCGGCACCTTGCCCACGATGAACAGCATGGTGATCCACAGCAGAGCGGCCGTGTGGTACCAGGTGGTGACATACAGCGACTCGACCTTGCGGTTGACCAGGGTGTACATCACCGGGCCGATGATGCAGATCATGCCGGCGGCAAAGAAGATGCCGATCTGCCAGGGAATCTCCAGGTACTCCAGGCCGTCTGTCCAGCCCGCGCCAATGGCCCCCACGCCGCTGGCGATGGCCACGTTGACCAGGGCGCCGCCGAGCATGATCCACATCGGGCCCAGCAACGGCGTGCGCAACAGGCGCGGCATGAGCCAGATGATGATGCCCAGCTCGGCATTGGTAATCCAGCCGTAGAGCACGGCCGTCAGATGCATGGTGCGCATGCGGCCGAAGGTCATCCATGCCTCGCTCACCAGCCAGTCGGGCATGTGCAGCTTGAGGGAGGCGGTCAGGCCCGCAATGCCGCCAAACAGCAGCCACATGCAGGCGAATGCGATGAACATAAAGACCGGGAAGGCGCTGGACCGATCGGCGTCGAGCCGGTCTTCTAGCTCCTGTGCGTCTGGCAGGTGGGTGGAGTCGCCGGGCTCGGCGGCCACGGCCTGAAAGTGCTTCTGCTGGGCCTCGCCCAGTGCCGGATCGTCGGTATGTCCGATCTCGCCCGCCGCAAAGATCGCGGCGGCGGCCCTGGGGTTTTCGACCAGCAGGCCCTTGCGCAGTGACCAGATGAAGCCGAACAGGCCGATGATCGATAGCAGGAAGGCGCCCAGCAGGCTCAGGATGGCACTATCCATTGGAGTTTCCTTTCTGTGCTCTGTACATGCGATGCGCTTTTGTCGGTTGACGTGGCGCAATGCCTGCGGCGCTTGCCTGTGTTACGAGCGTAGGGGGCGAATCGTAAGTTTCATTTTGAATACGTGTTTGTTTGCGCGCAAGCCCACGCTGGCAGCGGTGTTACCGGCCACCTGCCAAACGCAAATGCGGGCCGGTACGGGCGCGCCTGCAGACGGGCGAAGTCTGGAGATAAGCGGTTTGCGCGAAGCCGGCGTTGCGCTGCCGCTCAACGCTCAACGCTCAACGC
>JAFECU010000007.1 GCA_018242005.1 Pseudomonadota bacterium
GGCCAGCAGCGATGTGCCGGTGCCCGGCATCTGCGCCAGCCGCGCCGTGGTGGCCGACCAGAGGTTGGCGTGCGACAGCATCACGCCCTTGGGAAAGCCCGTGGTGCCGCCCGTGAACAGAATGATGGCCAGCGCGTCGCCGCCGTGGCGCAGGTCCTCCAGCGGCTCGGCGGCGGCCAGCAGCGCCTCGGTGGCAGGCAGGCCCTCGGGCGCCTGGCCCGTGCCCAGGAACATGCAAGGCAGAGCGGGCGTGGCCTTGCGCAGCGCATCGGCGGCATCTGCGCAGGCCGCATCGGTCAGCAGCAGGCGCGGCTGCACATCCTGCAGCGCATGCGCCATCTCGGATGCGCTCCAGCGCGTGTTGAGCGGGCAGATGACGCCGCCGGCCCACCAGGTGGCGAGAAAGGCCTCGACGCCGTGGTCGCTGTTGTGCGCGAGCAGGGCCACGCGCTCGCCCGGCTGCAGGCCCGCCGCGCGCAGCACGGCCGCCAGACGCGCCACGCGCGCGACCAGCGTGCGCCAGTCCTGCCGGCGCGCGCCGCAGAGCGTGGCGAGGCGCTCCGGGTGCTGCTGCAGCGCGCGGTGCAGGCCCTGGGTCAGATAGATCTGCACGGCGCGCCTTCAGTCCAGCCGCACGCCGGTTTCCTGGATGATGCGCGCGTACAGCGCATCGTCGGCCTGCACCTGGCGGCGGTAGGACTGCAGGTCATTGCCCACGGCCACCATGTCGATGGCCTCGATGGCCGTGGTCAGCTCGGGCGTGCGCAGGATGCGCGCGACCTCGCGGTTGAGCTTTTGCTGAATGACCTCGGGCGTCGCGGCCGGCGCGAACAGGCCGATCCAGCCCTCGGCGTCGAGCGAGTGAAAGCCCTTTTCGGCAAAGGTCGGCACATCGGGCAGGCTGGGCCAGCGCCGGGTGCCGGTGATGGCCAGCAGCCTGGCCGAATCGCCCAGCGACCGGAGCGCGGCCACGTCGAGCAGACCAGCCGACACATGGTTGCCCTTGAGCGCCACCAGCAGCGGTGCGCCGCCCTGGAAGGCCACGGGCGTGATCTCCAGGCCGGCCTGGCGCGCGAACATCAGGCCCTGCAGATGCGGTGTGGTGCCGGGGCCATAGTTGCCCAGGCTGTACTTGCCGGGGTTTCTGCGCACCAGGGCAATGAACTCGCCGAGGGTGTTCACGCCCAGGTCCTTCTGCACCGCCAGCGTCAGCTGCGCGCGCACCAGGCTGGTGATGGGCGCCAGATCGGCCATGGAATACGGCCTGCTGGGGCGCAGATGGGGCTGCTGCAGCACCGAGGCCAGGTGCACAAGCAGCGTATGCCCGTCGGGCGCAGAGCCGATGACGGTCTTGGTGCCGAGGATGCCGCCGGCCCCGGGCTTGTTGTCCACGACAACGGGCTGGCCCCAGCTTTGCTGCAGGCCCTTGGCGACATGCCGCGCCAGCACATCGGTGGCGCCACCCGCGGGAAACGGCACGACGAGGCGAATCGGCTTGCTCGGGTACGCGGCGGCGGCATGGTCCTGCGCCCAGGCGCCCCCGCCAAGGCCTGAACCCATGGCGCCCAGGGCACCAAGTGCGCCGATGGCGCGGCGCCGGTTCAACGGATGTGGCATGGTGTTTGTCTCCCCTTGTTGCTTGTCGTCAAAACCAATTCCCGAGTCCGCCTCGGCT
Organism: Pseudomonadota bacterium; assembly: GCA_018242005.1. Lineage (GTDB taxonomy): Bacteria > Pseudomonadota > Gammaproteobacteria > Burkholderiales > Burkholderiaceae_C > Alicycliphilus. Next base: position 1,676 of record JAFECU010000007.1, read on the forward strand.
GCACCGGCGCCCCGGCCGTTCACTGCCTGTCAGCGCGGCTGCATGCGAATCGCGCCATCGAGGCGGATGGTTTCGCCGTTGAGCATGGGGTTCTCCAGGATGTGCAGCGCGGTCATCGCGTATTCGCTGGGGTGGCCCAGGCGCGCCGGGTTGGGCACGGAGGCGGCCAGCGACTGACGGATCTCGTCGGGCAGCTTGGACAGGATGGGCGTGTCGAACAGGCCCGGCGCGATGGTGCAGACGCGGATGAACTTGGTCGCCAGGTCGCGCGCGGCGACGATGGTCATGCCGATCACGCCGGCCTTGGACGAGGCGTAGGGAATCTGGCCGATCTGCCCCTCATAGCCCGCGATCGACGCGGTGAGCACGCAGGCGCCGCGCTCGCCGTCAATCGGCTCGTTCTTCGCCATGGCCACGGCCGCCAGGCGCAGCGTGTTGAAGCTGCCGATCTGGTTCACGCGGATGATGTTGACGAACTTCTCGAGCGACCCCGGGCTGCCGTCCTTTTCGATCAGGCGCACCGGGCCGCCTATGCCCGCGCAATGCACCAGGGCGCGGAAGTTGCCGAAGGCCTCCGCCGCGGCCACGGCCTGCTGCATCTGGGCCTCGTCGGCCACATCGGCCTTCACATAGCGCAGGCGGCCCGCGTACCTTTGCGCCATCGCCTGGCCGCGCTCGTCGTTCAGGTCCACGGCGACGACGTTCAGGCCACGCTCGAGCAGGGCGATGGCCGTGGCCTCGCCCAGGCCCGAGACACCGCCGGTGACGAGGGCGGTCATTCCTTGTTGCAGTTTCATGGGTTCTCCTTGTGTGTCTGATGTGCTGCCCCGCCCGCCGTTTTGGCGCTCTGCACTCTGCTTGCCGTCATTCCCGCGAACGCGGGAATCCATGGTGCGGCGCAGAGGCTGGATTCCCGCGTTCGCGGGAATGACGGTGGCTTGAGTGCACCGATGAATCGTCCGACGCTCAGCGCAACACCTCGATCACCGTCGCGTTGGCCATGCCCCCGGCCTCGCACATGGACTGCAGGCCGTAGCGCCCGCCACTGTCCTCGAGGGCGTGCAGCATGGTGGTCATCAGGCGGATGCCCGAGGCGCCCAGCGGGTGGCCCAGGGCGATGGCGCCGCCGCGCGGGTTCAGGCGCTCGCCGTCGGCCTTCAGCTCTTTTTGCCAGGCCATGGGCA
>JAFECU010000080.1 GCA_018242005.1 Pseudomonadota bacterium
CCAGCAGCTGCCGATGGACATCGTGGCCGACAAGAGGACGGAAGATGCGCAGGCCGAGCTGGAGGTGTTCGTCGTTGATCCCGCGAGCCCACGCGCAGCGAAGGCCGGCGCCGCGGCCGACGACAGCAGCGATGCGACGCCCGAGCAGGCCGCCGACATGGTGGAGCTGACCCGCCATGCGGCACGCCAGCTGTACGCGCCGCGGCGCCTGGCCTGGACGCAGACCGGCGTGCAGCAGGTGGAACTGAACACCGATCCCGTGGATGGTCTGATACCGGGCGCCCGCGTTGAAACCGTGCCGCTTGGCCAGTGGCGCAGTGGGCAGCTGTATGTGACCGCCGTGCGCGTTACCAACCGTTCGGCCCGCCCGCTGGAGATTCCCCTGGAGGGCATTCGCGGGCGCTGGCTTGCGGCGTCGGCCCAGCATGGCCGTATCGGCCCGGGCGGCAGCGACACCGACACCACGGCGCTGTACCTGGTGTGCGACCGCAGCTTTGCGGCCTGCCTGCGCTGACAAGGAGGCCCGTCATGGCAACCACCAGCAACAAGCTCATCCCCATCGTCGCCGCCGTCGGCATGACCATCGTCGGCGTGGTGCTCTACAAGCAGTTCGCCGGGGACGGTAGCGTCAAGGCCGGCGCCGAAATGACCGCCGTGCCCACGCCGCAACTGCCCAAGACCGATGGCGCGGACAACGACACGCCCACCGAAACCCTGCGCACGGTGACCACCAGCAACGCCGAGCTGCGCTCGGAAGTGGCCAAGGTCATCAAGATCAACAACGACCTGATCGAAGAAAACAGGAAGCTGCGCGAACGCGAGCGCGGCGGTGCCGCCGGGGCCGCGGCCCAGGCCGCCGTCCCGGCGCCGCCCGCGCCGGCCCCAGCGCCAGCGCCTGAACGCTCGCCGCTGGATAACGCGCTGGACACGGCGGCACAGGCCGCCGACAGCTTCACGATCGGCCTGTCCAGCCTGGATACGGTCAAGGGCAAGACCCCGCAAGCGGGTGCTGGCGCTGCTGGTGCCGTGGGCATGGCCGATGAGGCTACGGCCGAGGCCGCGGGTGCCGTGCGCTACAGCGTGTTGCCGCCCATGGGCTATGCGGTGCAGACCGAGCCGGCACGCGGCCAGGGCCAGAACGCGCCGCCCATGACGCGCTATGTGCGCACCATGCACACCGAAGGCCCTGGCACCACAACGGCGCCGGCCGATGGCCCGGCGTCCCAGGCCGCGCGTGCCGCCCAGGACAGGCGCGAGCCGGTGCCGTATTTCACGCTGCCGGAGAACGCCACGCTGGCCGGCGCCACGGCCATGACGGCGCTGATCGGCCGCGTGCCCATCGACGGACGGGTGACCGACCCGATGCAGTTCAAGGCCGTGATCGGCCGCGACAACCTGGCCGCCAATGGTTTCGAGCTGCCGGGGGATGTGTCCGGGATGATCGTGACGGGGGTTGCCATTGGCGACATGGCGCTATCGTGCAGCGAGGGCCGGGTGCGCTCGGTGACCTTCGTGTTCAACGACGGCTCCATACAGACCGTCTCCGCGCGTGGCGCAGGCTCGCGCAGCATCAACACCGGAGCCGGCGCCAGCAGCAACAGTGATCTGGGCTTCATCAGCGACCTGCACGGCAATCCCTGCATCACGGGCAAGTTCGTCACCAACGCGCCCGCCTATCTGACCGACCTGATCGGCCTGGGCGCGCTGGGCGTTGCCGGCCAGGCCTATTCCGAGGCGCAGCGCACCACCTACAGCGGCATGCAGGGCAGCAGCAGCACGATTACCGGCAGTGCCGGCAGCTACGCCCTGGGCCAGGCCGTGGCCGGCGGCACAAGCGAAGTCTCCAAGTGGCTGCTGCAGCGCCTGAAGAACAGCTTTGACGCCGTGATCACGCCCTCGGGCCACCAGCTCGTGGTGCATCTGGACAGGGAGATCCAGATCGACAAGGCGCCCAACGCACGCAAGCTCATCCATCGCAAGCAGGGCGGCCTGCAGCTCGCCCGAGGAGAACACCATGGTCTTGAATGATGTGAGGCGCCTGGGCGCCACCCTGCCCTGCGCGCTGGCGGCGCTGCTGCTGGCCGGCTGCTCGGTCACCGGCTCGCGCGAATCGCCGATCAACGAGGTCACGCGCGGCTCGCCCACGGTCGTGGACATCTATCGCGGCCAGACCGAAGGCGGCACACAGGGAGACGGCGCCAGGCGCGAGGCCGCACCCCAGGAGCGGCTGCGCTCGCAGTCCCAGGCCCGCCCGATCGCGGCCGGCGACGGCAACACCCAGCGCTACTGGTCGGCTCTGGAGCCGCTGCAACAGCGCTTTGCGCGCGTGCCCAATCCCGACCTGGTGATGGTGGTCTATCCCCACCTGGCCAAGGGCAAGTACCCGGTGCCGGGCTATGTGACCGTGTTTCCGATGTACGAACAGACCCAGTACGCGCTGCCCGGCGAGGTGGCCGAGGACTTGATCGCCGGACATGCCCGCTACCAGGGTTCCGAGACTGCGGCCAAGAACACCAGCGCCAAGCCGCCGCGCCAGCCCTGAGCCGGGCCCACAGACAGGGAGACTTGCATGGAACTGATACAGAAACTGGGTCTTGGACTGTTCGGCCTGGGTGCGCGGCGCGCATCCACGGGCAGCGGCGCACAGAGCGATGCCAGGACGCGCAGCCGCCAAACCAGGCAGGAGCGCGACAGCGGCGACAGCCAGCAGCGCAGCGGCAAGCCGGGGCGTGGCGAAACCGTGGGGCAACGCCGCCGCATGGCGATGCGCCCGCCATCGTTCACGGACATGCTGCCCTATGTGTCCTATGACGGCGACGAGCAGGTTTTCGTGCTCAAGGATGGCTCCACCCTGGGCGTATTCTTCGAGCTGACCGCCGTGCCCACCGAGGCCCAGGCCCTGGACTTCCTGGTCGATCATGCCAACAAGGTGCAGGAAGCGCTGCAGGCTCTGCCCGAGTCCGATGCCTCGCCCTGGATCGTGCAGTTCTTCCTCAACGATGACCGCAACATCGACGGCCTCAATGGCGCGCTGCGCGACTACATCGCCGCTCAGCACGGCCGCTACCCGGAGCGGGCCAGCAACGTCCTGCAGTCCCCGTTCACGCGCTCGGTGCTGTCCGAGGTGGCAGAGCATATCGACCTGGCATCGCGCCCGCAGGGCCTGTTCACCGACACCCAGGTGACCGGCCAGGTCTGGCGCGGCCAGCAACGGCGCGTGCGCTGCTGCCTCTACAAGCGCTTTGCCTCGCTGGCCGAAGACCCCTCGCCCGCCACCACGCAGATCGAGGCCGTCGCCGTGACCCTGACCGCCACGCTCAGCGAGGCCGGGGTGAAAGCACGCCGTTGCAACGGGCGTGACCTCTATGAATGGCTGCTGCCCTTCTTCAACCGCGATGTGCCCTGGGCGCAAAGCGATGCGGGCCTGATGCGCCTGGCGCCCTACCCTGGCGACGATCCCCAGCAGGCCGGGCAGGCCGGCAGCATGGCCGGTGCCGGTGCGGCCCCGATCTTTGGCTGGGACATGGCCGAGCTGCTCACCCTGTCGGAGCCCTATTCGGACGTACAGGATGGCCTGTTCGAGTTCGATGGCGTGCCGGTGAAGGCCCTGGTACTGCAGTCCATGCGTTCATCGCCGCAGATCGGGCATTTCTCAGCGGAGCTGCAAAGCGGCAACGAGGCCTTCGCGCGCTTTGACCGCCTGCCGGCCGGCTCCATGCTGTCGATCTCGATCACGGTGGAGCCGCAGTACAAGCTGGAGCGCCATATTGAGCGCATCCGCGATTCCTCGCGTGCGCGCAATGCCCTGGCCATGGAGACACACCGCGAATGCGAGCTGGTGTTGCACCGCATGGTCGAGGGCGACAAGCTGTTTCCGATGATGGTCACACTGTACGTGACCGGGCCGAACCGCGAAGCCCTGGAGACGGCGGTATCCCAGACGAATGCCCTGCTGGTGCCCACCGGCCTGCGCTTCATCCATCCGCGCCAGGATCTGGTGCCGCTGGACGGCTTCATGCGCGGCCTGCCGTTCAACTTCGATCCGGCCTTCGACAACCGCGCCCTGCGCCGCTCGCGCCTGACCTTCGCCTCGCAGATCGCAGCGCTGCTGCCGGTCTATGGGCGGGCACGCGGCACCAACCATCCGGGTTTCTGGTTCTGGAACCGGGGCGGCGAGCCGATCTGGATCGACCCGCTGAACAAGCATGACCGCAAGAAGAACGCCCATATGCTGGTGCTCGGGCCTACCGGGGCCGGCAAATCGGCCACGCTGAATTACCTGGCGATGATGATGATGGCCATCCACCGGCCGCGTCTGGTGATCGTCGATGCCGGGCGCTCTTTCGGCCTGCTGCTGGACTACTTCCGCACCATGGGCCTGTCCACCCATTCGGTGACGCTGAGCAGCGAGGCCGACGTGTCGCTGCCGCCCTTCGTGCATGCCAACCGGCTGCTCGATGACGCGGACATCATGACCTCCTTCGATGCGGCAGAGCGCCAGGCGCGCATCAACGCCGGCCTGCCCGACGCACCGGTCATGGACGCGCTGCTGGGCGACAGCGACGCGGCGCAGCCCGGAGCGGCAATGAATCCAGACACGGAGCAATCCGAGGGCGAGGACGACCAGGCCGCTACCGACAAGCGCGACCTGCTCGGCGAGATGCTGATCGCCGCCATCATGATGATCACGGGCGGCGAGAGCAGCGAAACCGCGCGCATGGGCCGTGCCGACCGCTACCTGATCTCGCGCGCCATCATCCGCGCGGCGTCGCGCGCCCGCGAGGAGGGCCGGCCGCACCCGCTCGCCCATGACGTGGCGATTGAGCTCATGGGCATGCACAAGGACGCCACGCTGTCCGGGCCGCGCCAGATCCGTGCCGAGGAAATGGGCCAG
>JAFECU010000081.1 GCA_018242005.1 Pseudomonadota bacterium
CATCCAACCGCTTGCCATGCTCTGGCTGAATGAACACATTGAGGCGGTGTTGGGTCATAGGTCGATTCCGTCGTTGGGGTCCAGGGATGCCAGCCGGGCCGTGCGCTGCAGGGCCGGATCAAGCTGGCGAGGAAGGGGAAGCGGCAAGTCGTCGTCATCGAGCAGCCCAAGGTCGGCCGTGGGCGCGGCCAATTCGGGGTCGTAGGCGACGGCCTCAGTTAGTTCGGGCTGGCGGCGCGGGCCACCGTCGTCGGCCGAACCCAAGTTCTCCAGGCCATCGGCGGATGCCGTGGCCGGCGCAGGGGGCGCAGCAGGAATCACCAGCCCGCTCCAGTCGTCGGCGCGGGCCGGCGGCGCGTCGGCGTACTGCCCATCCGCCGGCGTGGGCGGTGGCAGCACGCGGCGCTTGAAATTGGCGTCCGCGTAGTAGCGCAGCTTCTTCGCCTTGATCGGCGCGACGCTGGACACCATCACCACCGCCTCGTCAGGCGGAAGCTGCATCACCTCACCCGGCGTCAGCAGCGGGCGCGCTGTTTCCTGCCGCGACACCATCAAGTGGCCGAGCCACGGGGCCAATCTGTGGCCGGCGTAGTTGCGTTGCGCGCGCAGCTCGGTGGCGGTGCCCAGCGTTTCGGAGATGCGTTTGGCGGTGCGCTCGTCGTTGGTGGCGAACGTCACGCGCACATGGCAGTTGTCGAGGATGGAGTGGTTTTGCCCATACGCCTTGTCGATCTGGTTGAGCGACTGCGCGATGAGGAAGCTGCGGATGCCGTAGCCCGCCATGAAGGCCAGCGCCGTCTCGAAGAAGTCCAGGCGCCCCAGCGCAGGGAACTCATCGAGCATCAGCAGCAGCTTGTGGCGGCGCTCGATCCCATCGGAGCCATCGAGCGATTCGGTGAGGCGCCGCCCGATCTGGTTGAGAATCAGGCGAATGAGCGGTTTCGTCCGCGATATGTCCGAAGGCGGCACCACCAGATACAGCGATACCGGATGCTCGGCCGCGATCAGGTCAGCGATGCGCCAGTCGCAGCGCGAGGTGACTTCGGCCACGGTCGGGTCGCGGTACAGGCCGAGGAACGACATGGCCGTGGACAGAACGCCCGAGCGTTCGTTGTCGCTCTTGTTGAGGACTTCACGCGCCGCCGATGCGACGACCGGATGCGGCCCATCGCCGAGGTGCGGCGTGGTCATCATCCGGTGTAAGGTCAGCTCGAACGGGCGGGCCGGGTCGGACAGAAAGTTGGCGACGCCGCGCAGCGTCTTGTCTTCGCCTGCGTAGAGCACATGCAGGATGGCCCCGACCAGCAGCGCGTGCGAAGTCTTTTCCCAATGGTTGCGCTTCTCCAGCGCGCCTTCGGGATCGACCAGAATGTCGGCGATGTTCTGCACGTCGCGCACCTCATGCGCGCCTCGCCGCACCTCCAGCAGCGGGTTGTAGGCCGCCGACTTTGCATCGGTCGGGTTGAACAGCAGGCAATGCGAGAAACGTGAGCGCCAGCCTGCGGTGATCTGCCAGTTCTCGCCTTTGATGTCGTGGATGACGGCGGATGCGGGCCAGGAAAGCAGCGTCGGCACCACAAGGCCGACGCCCTTGCCCGAGCGCGTAGGCGCGAAGGTCAGGACGTGTTCCGGGCCTTCATGCCGCAGGTACTGGCGGTCGTGCTGGCCGAGGAACACGCCGGCCGGTTGCGTGAGGCCCGCCTTGTGAATGTCCTGCGCGTTGGCCCAGCGCGCAGAGCCGTAGGTGGTGACGAGGCGAGCTTGGCGCGAGCGCCAGACCGACATGGCGATGGCAACGCCCACGGCGACCATGCCGCTGGCGCCGGCGATGGCGCCGCCGGTGTCGAATACTTCCGGTGCATAGGCCCCGAAGAAGAACCACCACTCAAACAGCTTCCAGGGGTGGTAGATCGACGTGCCAAGGAAGTCGAACCAGGGCGAGCCAAGGCGTACTTGATAGCCAAGGGCC
>JAFECU010000082.1 GCA_018242005.1 Pseudomonadota bacterium
AGCTGGGCGCCAAACTCAGCCTGCACCGCAAGCAGGCGGTCCAGGATTTCTTGCCGAGCCTGGATGGTGAATGGCCCAGGGATATGCTTGCCCGACACGTCGAAGGTCAGGCGGCCATTGCGCCGGATGGCGCTGCGCTTGGTCTGGTCATTGCGGATAGATGTCGCATCCCGGACGATTACATAGATGAAAACCGCTACCCGCTGTTCATGGCCCGAGCCGTATTGCGGGAGTTGATAGAGTCCTTGCAAGCCACCGGGAGTGCCACGCCATGCTGATAGCCCTGCACAAGAACGCCCGCACGACACCGGCCGTGCGCGCCGAGATCGCGGCCAGCCACGAGACCGCCGCTGTCCTGGCCCAGCGCTTTGGCATCACCGAGCAAACGGTCTACAAGTGGAAGAAGCGCCAGGTCTTTGGGGATCGCTCGCACACGGCCCATCGCCTGCAGACGGTGCTCACGCCGGCGCAAGAGAGCGTGGTGGTGCACCTGCGGCGCACCTTGCTGCTGCCCCTGGATGACCTGCTGGCTGTCACGCGGGAGTTCATTTGCCCCCATGTCTCGCGCTCAGGCCTGGATCGGTGCCTGCGCCGCCATGGCGCGGGCAACCTCAATGCCCTCAAGCCCCAGGAGCCTACCGTGGCCCACAAGGCCTTCAAGAGCTACGAGCCGGGCTATGTGCACATGGATGTGAAGTACCTGCCCCAGATGCAGGACGAGAGCAGTCGGCGCTACCTGTTCGTGGCCATCGACCGGGCCACGCGCTGGGTGTACGTGGCCCTCAAGGCCAACAAGACCGCCGCCAGTGCACAGTCCTTCCTGAAGGCACTGCACAAGGCCTGCCCGATCAAGATCCACAAGCTGCTGACCGACAACGGCAAGGAGTTCACCGATCGCCTGTTTGCCAGCCGCGAGCGCCAGCCCAGCGGCAACCACGAGTTCGATCAGTTGTGCGACGAGTTGGGGATCGAACACCGCCTGACCAAGCCCAGAACGCCCAGGACCAATGGCATGGTGGAGAGGTTCAACGGTCGCATTGCCGACGTGCTCAAGACGCACAGGTTCAACAGCCGCGAGGACATGGAGCAGACCTTGCTGCGTTATGTGGCCCTGTACAACCACCAACTGCCGCAGTCAGCGCTGGGCAGCAAGACGCCTATGCAGGCCATGAAGCAGTGGTATCAGGAGAGCCCGCATCTGTTTCACAAGCGACCTTATGATCGTCCGGGATGCGACACGTAAATTCAACAAAAAACATCTAACCTTTCTGCTTGTTTTTTCATTTCTTATTAGTACAAACACCCACTCTAGACAATCTC
>JAFECU010000083.1 GCA_018242005.1 Pseudomonadota bacterium
AGTTCGAGGTCGGCGGGGGTCTCGACCAGGATGGCGCGGTCGGCGCCGATGGCCAGGGCGGTGCGCAGGGTTTCCTGGCATTGCGCCACGCCGCAGGAGACGGCGATGACCTCGGTGGCGGCGCCCTTTTCCTTCAGGCGCACGGCCTCTTCGACGGCGATTTCGTCAAAGGGGTTCATGCTCATCTTGACGTTGGCGATGTCTACACCCGTGCCGTCCGACTTCACGCGGACCTTCACGTTGTAGTCCACCACACGTTTGACGGGGACGAGGATTTTCATGTCTGGCTTTCTCTCATGCAAAAAAACAGCGAACTGGCAGCGACTTTGGCGCAAAGGCCGGTGGCGTGAAGCGTCCAAATGGACGATGTTGCGCACCGGGGTTCTCCCACAATGGGTGTAGCCGTCGCTCATAACCAAGACTCCCACATGGCCAACCCCTACGCTCCCCTGCTCCAGCCCGGCCGCATCGGCTCGCTGGAACTGCGCAACCGCATCGCCCTGGCGCCCATGGGCGAGAACTTCGGTGGACTGGACGGGCACGCCACCGAGCGTACCCAGGCCTACTACGAGGCGCGTGCGCGCGGCGGCGCGGGCCTGATCATCCTGGGCACGACGGCCGTTTCCTGGCCCAGCGGCACCAGCGAGCCGCACCAGCTCGGCATCTCCAAGGATGAGTTCATCCCCACCCTGGCCGCGGTGGTGCGCCGCATTCATGCGCATGGCGCCAAGGCCGCGATTCAGATCAACCACAGCGGCAAGGTGGCGGCCAACGACCGCGCCCACGGGCGCGAGATGTGGGTGCCTTCGGTGCCGCCGGAGCTGCCGCCCAATGCGGCGATGCGCACCATCACGCCGCAGGAGCTGTCCACCTTCGTCGGTGTGGGCCCGTACCCCGACCGCTACCGCGTGATGGACGAGGCCGACATCGCCCAGATGATCGAGTGGTATGCCGCGGCCGCCGTGCGCGCGCAGCAGGCGGGCTTTGATGCGGTGGAGGTGCACTGCGCGCACAACTACATCATTGCGGGTTTTCTCTCGCCGTATTTCAACCAGCGCCAGGACGGCTACGGCGGCAGCTACGAGAACCGCTCGCGCCTGATGCGCGAGATCCTCACCGAGGTGCGCCGGCGCGTCGGCGCCGACTATCCCATCTGGGTGCGGCTGGACGCGCAGGAGATGCACACGCCTGGCGGCATCGAGCTCGAGGAGGCGCTGCAGAGCGCACGCCTGTGCGAGCAACTGGGGGTGAACGCCATCAGCGTGTCGGCCTATGCGCGCCTGACCTGCGGCAGCGACTTCACCGACGCGCCGATCCCGCAGAAGGCCGGCGCCTACCTGGAATACGCCAGCGCCTTCAAGCGCGCCGTGCGCCTGCCCGTCATCGTCGCCGGGCGCGTGGAGCCCGAGGCCGGCGCCGCGGCCATTGCGGCCGGCGAGGCGGACTTCATTGCCATGGGGCGCAAGCTGCTGGCCGACCCGGACCTGCCGAGCAAGCTGCAGGAGGGCAGGGCGCAGGACATCCGCCCCTGCATCTACTGCTATGCCTGCGTGAGCGAGATCTTCGTCAACCGCGGCATCAAGTGCGCCGTGAACGCGCAGACCGGCCACGAGCACGAGGCGCCCATCACGCCGGCGGAGAAGTCGCGCCATGTGCTCGTCGTCGGCGGCGGGCCGGCTGGCATGGAGGCCGCGCGCATGGCGGCGCTGCGCGGCCACCGCGTGACGCTGGTCGAGCGCAGCGACCGCCTGGGCGGAACGCTGTTCTTTGCCGGCCTGGCCTACCCGGAAAACGGCCGCCTGCTGGACTATCTGGTGCGCCAGATGAAGCACCCGCGCATCGACGTGCGGCTGGGCACCACGGTGAATGCGGCGCTGCTCGACCAGATCAAGCCGGACGAAATCCTGGTGGCGACGGGCGCGCGCCGCGCTGCCCCGGCCATCGAGGGAGCGGAGCAAAACCATGTGTGGAGCGGCGACGAGCTGCGCCGCCTGATGACGGGCGACCGCGCCGACGAGGTGGCGCGCGCCAAGCTCAGCCTGACCGAGCGTGCGCTGTTCAAGGCCGGCGGCATGCTGGGCGTGACCGACAGCGCGGTGGCTCTGCAGAACCTGTCCAGGCTGTGGATGCCCCTGGGCAAGCGCGTGGTCATCATCGGCGGCGGCCTCGTGGGGCTGGAGCTGGCCGAGTTTCTGCTCGCCCGTGGGCGCGAGGTCACGGTGCTCGAGCCCGGCACGCACCCGGGCACGGAGCTGCCCATCGTGCGCCGCTGGCGCGTTTTCGAAGCCGTGCAGGCCCATGGCAAGCTGCAGCTGCAGGCCCAGGTGCAGCGCATTGAGCGCAAGCAGGTGGTTTGGCTGGACCGCAAGGGCCAGGAGCAGCGCACCGAAGCCGATTCCGTGGTGCTGGCCCTGGGCGCCGAGCCCGACGCGGGTGCGGCCGAACAGGTGCAGGCGCTGACCAGCGTGCCCGTGCGGCGGCTGGGCGACAGCGCGGCCCTGGGTTATATCGAGGGCGCCATGCACAGCGGCCACCATGCGGGGCGCACGGTGTAGCGGGAAGTGCATGTCGTCACTATGAAATAAGGAGCTGTCAGCGCTTGATGGGCAAGCGCTGTAGGCCTGAAAGGCTCAAATCGATCAGGCTCGAATCAATCCTTGGCGCCCAGCCAGGCCACGCTGTTCAGGAAGATGCGCACCAGCTCCATCTGACGGCGCACGCCGGTCTTGGAGAAGATGGAGCGCAGATGCGCACGCGCCGTGTTGCGGCGGATGTTGAGCGCCTCTGCGGCTTCTTCGAGCGACATGCCGTTGGCCAGCTGAATCGCCAGCATAGTCTCCGCCGGGGTGAGCTGGAACAGTTGCTGCGCGAGCTTGACCGGGGGCTGGGTCTTGCCCTCGGAGTCGCGCACGAACACGGCCACCGCCGGGCGCTGCTTGCCCTCGGTCCACTGGTCAGGCGAGATGCTTTGCACCACCACGCCCCAGGCCAGCTGACCCGAGGGGCGGCTGATGGACAAGGCCTCGGTCAAAGCCACTTTCGGGCCCGCGTGCTGGTTCAGCGCGTCCTTCACCATGCGCTGCAACTTACGGTTGTCGTTGGCGTAGGTGGCTTCGAGCTGGTTGCCCGCGACGCGCAGGCCGTCCTGCATGTCCAGGATGGACCTGGCCGCGGGATTGCATTCAATGACGTTGCAGTCCTTGTCCAGCACCACCACGCCCACGAGCAACTGCGCCATGGCCCGGCTGTAGAGCGACAGCACCTTGCGGTCCTGGTGGATGGAAAGGTACAGGTTGAGTGCGCGCTTGATGTGCGGGATGAGGCGCCGCCCCAGGTCCTTGTCGGCTGCCGAGAAGGGCGGGGCCTGTTCACTGCGCGTCGCGCGAAAACCGTAGACCTCGCCCTCGCGTGTGCCAATGTCGGCCGCCATCACGTGATAAACATCGTGCGGGGCGCACCAGTCGCGGTAGTACGCGGAGGCGCGCCACTCGGCATCGGCAATCACGTCGCCGTTGGTCACCAGGCGGTCGGGCTGCACGCCGGTGAAGGGGCTCACGCTCAGGTTGGGCGTGTTGAGCTCCAGCGCGCGCTTGCTCTCGCTGACCGAGACGATCAACCCGGAGTCGTCTGCCGTCACGGTGCGCACGATCAGGGAAACGTAGTTGCCGCGAAGCTCGTGGCGGATGCACTCCAGGCAACCTTCCCATCCATCGGGGTTCAGGGCGGCCTCGTAGAGTTTGTCCAGAATCTGGCTGAATCTATCCAGCGTGATCGAAGTGGTGTCGGTGCCGGCAGGCGGCTCAATCTCGGGCATGGTTGGCTGACGGCAAGCAGTGGGTAGGTGCAAGTCTAATGGCGACCCACGCGTGTCAGGTAACTTTTACCGCTACACGGGTCGCCAATTTCGACTAAAGCACGGGTGCCGGTTTACACCAGTTCGAACAGCCCTGCCGCCCCCATGCCCCCACCAATGCACATGCTGACCACGGCGTAGCGCACGCCGCGCCGGCGGCCTTCCAGCAGCGCATGTCCCACCAGGCGCGCGCCCGACATGCCGAACGGGTGGCCGATCGAGATCGCGCCGCCGTTGACATTCAGGCGGTCGTTAGGGATGCCCAGCTGATCGCGCGAGTAGAGCACCTGGCAGGCAAAGGCCTCGTTGATCTCCCACAGGCCGATGTCGGCCACCGTCAGGCCGTGGCGCGCCAGCAGCTTGGGGATGGCGAACACCGGGCCAATGCCCATCTCGTCGGCGCCGCAGCCGGCGACGGCCAGGCCCCGGTAGGTGCCCAGGGGCGTGAGGCCACGGCGCTGGGCCTCGGCGCGGCTCATGAGCACGCTGGCGCTGGCGCCGTCGGACAGCTGCGAGGCATTGCCCGCGGTGATGAATTCGCCTTGCGGCACCCATTGGCCGTTCTTCCACACGGGCTTGAGTGCGGCCAGACTGTCGAGCGTGGTGCTGGCGCGGTTGCCTTCGTCCTGGGCCAGTGTGACGTCCTCGCGGCCGGTCTCGTTGCCTTCCTTGTCGAACAACAGTTTGCTCGTCGTGAGCGGCACGATCTCGTCGGCAAACAGCCCGGCGGCCTGGGCCGCGGCCACGCGCTGCTGGCTTTGCAGCGAGTATTCGTCCTGCGCGGCGCGCGAGATGCCGTAGCGGCGGCTGACGATTTCAGCCGTCTCGATCATCTGGATATAGGCCGTGGGCATGGCCGCCAGCACCGCCTTGGACTGGGCGCGGTAGCCGTTCTTGTGCTTGTTCTGCACGAGCGAGATGGATTCCAGGCCGCCGGCGACGGCAATGTCCATCTCGCCCGTCATGATGCCCTTGGCGGCGGTGGCAATGCTCACCAGGCCCGAGGCGCACATGCGGTCGATCGCCATGCCGCCCACGCTCTCGGGCAGGCCGGCGGTGTAGGTGCACAGGCGCCCCAGGTTGTAGCCCTGCGTGCCCTGCTGCGCGGCAATGCCGAGGATGACGTCGTCCACGTCCTTGCCATCCACGCCGGCCTTGGCAAGCGCGGCGCGGATCACATGGCCGCCCAGCACCGGGGCCTCGGTGTCATTGAAGGCGCCGCGGTAGGCCTTGCCGATGGGCGTGCGGGCGGTGGAGACGATGACGGCGTCTTGCGGGTTCTGGCTCATGGAATGTCTCTTTCTTGAAATGACTTAGAAAAACAGGCGGCTGATGGTGTCCACCACGCAGCCGGGCTTGTCCGATCCTTCGACCTGCACGGTGACGCGCACCGTGACCTGCACGCCGTCGCCCTTGACGGGTTCGGCCGCCACCACCAGGCCATGGCCGCGCACGCGTGCGCCCACGGGCACCGGGGCGGGAAAGCGCACCTTGTCGCAGCCGTAGTTCACGCCCATCTTCAGCCCCTCGTACTGCAGCAGCTGGGGCAGGAAGAGGTTGGCCAGTGACAGCGTGAGGTAACCATGGGCAATGGTCTTGCCGAACGGCCCATCCTTGGCGCGCACCGGGTCCACGTGGATCCACTGGTGGTCGCCGGTGGCGTCGGCAAAGGTGTTGATGCGCTCCTGCGTGATGGTGAGCCAGTCGGTCGTACCCAGATCCTGGCCCACGGCCGCCTGCACGGCGGCGGCATTGCTGAATACCTGCGCCACGGCTTACGCCCTCTGCGAGCTGACGGAGACCACTTCGCCCGTCATGTAAGAGGTGTAGTCGCTGGCCAGCATGATCATCACGTTGGCCACTTCCCAGGGCTCGGCGCCGCGGCCGAAGGCCTCCTTGGCCGACAGCTCGTTGAGCAGCTGCTCGGAGGCGGACTTCTTCAGGAAGGCGTGGATAGCGATCGACGGCGCCACGGCGTTGATGCGCACGCCGAACTCGGCCGCCTCCATGGCGGCGCAGCGCGTGAGCGCCATCACGCCGGCCTTGGCCGCGGCGTAATGCGCCTGCTCGACCTGGGCGCGCCAGCCCAGCACCGAGGCGTTGTTGACGATCACGCCACGCCCGCGCGGCTGCATCACCTGCAGCGCGGCGCGCGTCATGCGGAATGTGCCGGTCAGCGTCACGTCCAGCACCTTGTGCCATTCCTCGTCGGGCATGTCGATGAGGCGCCGGCTCGTGCCCAGGCCGGCGTTGTTGATGAGCACGTCGATGCCGCCGGTCTTGTCCTCGGCAAAACGGATCAGCGCATCGACCTGGGCCTGCTGGCTCACGTCGCAGAGCTGGCCATACACGTCTTGCAGGCCGGTCTTCTCGCGCAGCATGGCTACGGCCTCGTTGAGGCGGCGTTCGTGCACGTCGGAGATCACCAGGCTGCGACAGCCTTCCTCGGCCGCGCGCTGGGCCGCGGAAAAGCCGATGCCGGCGCCGGCGGCGGCGGTGATGAGGACGGACTTGCCGCGCAGCAGGCCGTGCGCGGGAACATATTCGGGGGAGGGCTTCATGGGCATGGGTTCCAGTCGTTGGTTCTGCCCACATGGTGACGGCCGCCGCGCGCGCGCGCATCGTCCGCAAGGACGATGGGCCGGCGCTTCAGCGCGGCATGCCCAGCGCGCGCTCGGCCATCAGGTTGAGCTGGATTTCATTGCTGCCCGCGTAGATGGTGTCGGCGCGGCTCGACAGCCATACATGGCGCAGGCCGTCGTGCAGCGCGTTGCCATCCTGAAGGTCGGCCACGGGGCCAAGCACGTCCATGGCCAGCTCGCCCAGGCTGCGGCGCCAGTTGGACCAGGCGTACTTGGACACGCTGGCCGCGCGCGGGTCGGCCTGCTCGCCGCTGGTGCGCAGCGCGTGGCTGCGCAGCGTGTCCAGGCCCAGCGCGGCCTGGGCGATGCGCTGGCGCAGCACCGGGTCGCGCGCGGCGCCGTTAGCCTGGGCCACGCGGATCACGTCCTGCAGCTCGGCGCGGAAATGCGCCTGCTGGCCCAGCGTGGAGGCGCCGCGCTCGCAGCCCAGCAGGTACATG
>JAFECU010000084.1 GCA_018242005.1 Pseudomonadota bacterium
AAGGCTTGCCGATGCCAGGGTGTAGTAACCAGTGATGCGCTGCCCGTCCGCCAAGGCCACGAAACAGGCAGCCACGCGACGGCGAATGTCCTGCGTGACTTGCTCGCGCAGGTAGCGATTCAGCGGCTCGGAGTTACTATTGAATCCGCTGCGGTCATGTGCCACATCGAGCGGCGCAAGTAGGAACGGTGCGCGGCTCATTCAGTGCGCAAGAGCTTGCTACGGCGAGCGAAGGCACGCTTCAAAGCCGGGGCCGGTTTCGGTGGCGACAACAGGGCTTGCGCAAAACATTCCTGATCGGCCAGAGACAGGCGGATGACTTCGGCTTGCTCGATAGCGCGCTGCGCGGCGTCCTGCACGGCAGACACCACGAAATCGGTCATGGTCCGCCCCTGAAGTTCGGCGGCACGCTTGAGCATCGAGTGCAGATCGGTACTGATTCGGGCTTCGAGACGAGCGGTAGAGACGGCGACGGGCATGGTTTTATCCTCCTGATGCAATCGTACGGCGAATTGCCGTACATATCAAGGCGAAATTTTCGGTGGTTCTGGCTCACATGCGGCTTTTGGCGCACCCAAAAAAAAACCACCCCCCGCTTGCGCGAGAGGTGGGTCAAGGCTGGCGTTTCAACCGTGCAGCAGCTTCTTGGCCAGTGCCACTTCCAGGCTGTCGCCCGAGTCGTTGAGCACGTCCAGGCCGCTGTCCGGCATGTCGCCCGACGTGGACTGCGACACGGCGATCTTCTTGCCCATGAGCCTGAGGCAGTCCATTTGCGTGGTGCCCGCATAGCCCAGGTACAACACCTTCACCGGCAGCTTCTGACCAATGCGCCATGAGCGCCTGGATGCCTGCTGGACGGTATAGACGTTGTAGCCCGACTGCATGAACACGATCGTCGGGAATTCCAGCAAGTCCAGGCCGGTTTTCACGAGCTCGGGGTTGCAGATCATTACGTCGATACCGCGCTCCACCTGGTCGGCCACCCAGTCCTCGCGGCGGGCAGCGTCCACACTGGCGCGCAGCACGCCGACCTTCAGGCCTTCCTGCTCCAGTTGCGACTTCAACCGGGCCGTGGTGTCACGGGTGCCGGAATAGATCGAGTAGGCCAGGACTCTGCGGCCGTTGGCCTTTTCTTCCTTGCAGATGCGCAGCAGCTCCAGTTCCTTGGGCGAGGATTCACCTTCAGAAAACACGGCCGGCTGCGAGTACAGCACCTTGCGGGTACGCGGATGTTGCACGCTTTCAAAACGGAACGCGCAATCTGGCCAGGCCAGCAGCACGTTCATCACGACACCCAACAGGCTGTTGTCGTGCAGTACGAGGGCATGCTTCAACTCCTGCACCAGAATGCTCTGCATGCGGCGATAGGCCTCGCCCTGCACTTCCGCCATGGGCACCTCCAGGAACTGCTCTTCGTAGGGCGGCAAGACCTTCTGGCCAATGTCGCGCAGCTTCAGGAACACGGTGATCGGCAGCACGTAGCGCATGATGCCGACCGGGCCGAACCCTGGGGCCTTGCTGGTGCGAACCGTCATCTGCTTTCCCTTGGCCGTGCGGTGCGAGGGGCCGCTGGACTCCTTGTACACGTCCTTGAGCACGCCATGCTCACGCATGAAGGCCATGGCCGCATTGCCCATCGAGCCGGTCTTGGCGGGTTTGAACCCGTCTTCGATCATGCTGCCCGGATCGAGACGCCACAGCAGGTGAAACAGATCGTCGGCATAGCCGCCCATGAGGGTGCCGGTCAGCAGCAGCGTTTTTTGACACTGGCTGGCAAGCACTCCCATGGCCTGGCCCTGGGCCGAACCCTCGTTCTTGTACTCGTGCCCCTCATCGACCACCAGCAGGCCAAAGTAGCCGCGCGGCAGGTAGCGCTTGATGAACTCGGTGGCCTGGTAGCCACCTTCTCCGATGCTGAACTCAAAGTTGGCGAGGCTGCGCTCCATGCGCGCGGCCTGCCGGTCACTGAACACCAGCTCGCCGTTGTCGTCCATCAGGTTGACGAACTCATAGACGTTGTCACCCAGCATGTCGCCAAGCGCCTTCTCCCCGAAGATGGAGAGCAGGCGCCTGGCGGTCTTGTCGCCAATGGTGGGCATCTGCTTGAGGGCGGACAGCACCAGGTCGTACATGGACTCGATCGGCTTGCCGGCGCGCATCAGCGTCCACAAGGCGCTGCCGCAATGGCTGCACTTGAGACGCCGGTCGCCCAGCGTGGCCTGCGCGAACTCGGACGACACGGGCATGGGATGCCCTTCATCGTCCTCGCGCGTGATCGGCGCCATGCAGTCTGAGCAGGCCGCCACCGTGAACGTCTGCCCATCGACGCGCTGCTTGCGCGTGATGAACGACGGCTTCCAGTGAAAACCCATGCGCATGCGCACCCGTCCCAGGATGAAGAACTCGGGCTTGCCGGTTTTCACCCCCAGAGCGTCGCGCAGCATCAGCAGCTTCCTCAACGTATCCGCACCGTTCAAGATCCAGACCTTGGCGTCCGGCACGGTATCGAGGATCTCGCGCCGCCACTTGTAAACCAGGTGCGGCGGCGAGATGACCAGGGTACGCGGGTGCGTGCGTTGCATCACGGCCGCCGCGCAGATGGCCATCATGGTCTTGCCCGTGCCCATTTCCGCGTTGATGACGGCGGCAGGCCGGTTCTCATCGACCAGCAGCTTCACCGTGGCATGCACGGCATCGGCCTGGGCCTTGAACGGCTGGCGCTTGAGCCCGTCAAGAAGGGTCTGGCGCGCGTTCCAAAGTGTGGTTCTCTCATCGATGGCCGGATCGAACACCGGAGGGTTCTGCGACTTGACCTGCTCCAGCAGGCCGTCGCCAAATTCTTCGATGAACTGTGCCAGTGCCAACTGCGGCCCGGATTCACCGTTTCCGGTGTCCTGGAGCTGCTGCTGTGGATCGGACAGGGCCTGTTCGAGTTGGCCGCCGACAGTTTCACATTCCATGTTTTCCATTTCGACTCTCCTTCAGTTAAAAAAACGGAGAGCCAGCACGGGGCCGGACTCCCCGCACGGGTTGATGAAAAATGCACCCACCTGCGTGGGCGCCGATGCTCAGGCGGCGATGGCCTCCTGAATTCGAGAGGCCTCGACCGACTGGTGGCCGAGGCTTGCCTGCAGTGCTGCACCGCCCTCCTCCAGCCGCAGCACGCCCATGCGGACGCTGCTGCTGATGAAGGCGGTGAAGTGGTCGCTGAGACTGACGCGCATCGCGGTCATGTTTCCAAGGGCTGGATACAGCCTGCTATCCAAGGCCTGGATGGCCTGCTTTTCCCGGCACCACTGGAACACCGGCTCGCGCCAGTGCTCTTGCAGCGCCACGGGGGAGAGCAGGTTGACCAGCTGCCACAGTCGATGGCGATAGTCCTCGGCCTGCTCGGCACTGCGCCTGGCCGCCGAGGATGAGTGCAAGGCCCAACCGATGCGATTGGCGCGGTCGGGTGAGCGCATGCCTCTGTCGAACAACCACATCTGGTTCAGCGGGCCAAACAGGTTCTGCCGAGGCAGCTTGCCGGCGTGCTTGTCCAGGCGCTTCACATCCCCCACATCGACACGGTGGCGCTCGCCATCCCTGCCGACCAGGTGAATCTGATTGACGCCACGCTGGGAGGCCCCCAGCTCGAACGCAGCGAGCATCTGCATCAGCACACCATCGCGGCCATAGACCGACAGGAACATCAACCGCCCCTCGCTGTCGCGCAGGCAGGCATCGGCCCAAATGTCGGAGAACTCCTCGATCTGATAGAGCGTGTGGTTCAGCATCTCAGGCTCCTTGCGTTGCCTGACGTGCATAAAACTGCTCGACCCTGGCCAGGATGGTCTGCAGGTTTTCCAGTACCCGCCCGTGCTGCGAGTTGACCCGGGCCTCCGTGATGCGCGGTGGTTGGGACACGGCGAGGGTTTCGCTGTAGTCCCCATTGCCGCGGGTTCCAAAGCGGAAGGCTAGGATGCCGTTCTCGCGCGTGTGACAGGTCGCGCAACTCGCCAGGCCGTGCTCGTTCTGGCGCTTCTCTGTGATGATGCGCAGCACCTGGTTGTTGCCCATCTCGATCAGGGACAGGCCCGTCCAGCCATAGGCGGTGCGGTAGTAGGACGTTTGAACTTGTTGGACTTGCATGGTGACTCTCCTTGGATTGCAGGCGGAGTCACCTCCCCACGGGGAAGTGATCCCCGCCAGGGTTGATGGAAAAATTCAGGCCTTGCTGTAGTAGGCCTCGACCTTTGAACGAATGGCGTCAATGCGTGCAATGACGGCCGCGTGCTGCTCACGCACGGCTTTTTCCGTGATGCGCTTGGGGCTTGTCAGCTCCAGGCGCTCGTAGAAATCGCCCGTACCGGCCAGGCCGGCGGCGTGCGATCTGAAACCACGCCCGTCGTGCCGCCAGACGGCGGCCCGGGTGGACAGGCCGTTGCCGAATGCACGCCGGCTGGTTTCTATGATGAGTACCTGGTTGCCAGGCATCTCGACCGTGGTCTTGCCGTTCCAGCCTTGGCTGTCGCGGAAGTAGGTGGTTTGCATGAGGGCTCTCCTTCAAAAAAAGGCCGGATAGCCCTGCCCCATCGGGGAAGGAATTCCCCGGCGGGTGGTGGTTGCAGAAG
>JAFECU010000085.1 GCA_018242005.1 Pseudomonadota bacterium
AGGCAGGGCGGAGCAAATTGCACTGGCGCGTGCCAGCGCGCGGGCGATGAGCCGCGAGGTAGTCCATGTTTAAAAAGATCCTGGTCGCCAATCGCGGCGAAATCGCCCTTCGCATCCAGCGCGCCTGCCATGAGCTGGGCATCACGGCGGTGATGGTCTACTCCGAGGCCGACCGCGATGCCAAATATGTGAAGCTGGCCGAAGAGGCCGTGTGCATAGGGCCCGCGCCCTCGCCACTGTCTTATCTCAACATGCCAGCCATCATCTCGGCGGCCGAGGTCACCGATGCCGAAGCGATACACCCCGGCTATGGTTTTCTGTCCGAAAACGCCGACTTTGCCGAGCGCGTGGAGAAAAGCGGCTTCCAGTTCATAGGCCCCACACCCGAGAACATCCGCATGATGGGCGACAAGGTGTCGGCCAAGCAGGCCATGATTAAGGCCGGCGTGCCCTGCGTGCCGGGCTCGGATGGCGAACTGCCCGACGATCCGGTTCAGATCCGCCGCATTGCCAAGGCCATAGGCTACCCGGTGATCATCAAGGCCGCGGGCGGCGGCGGCGGCCGCGGCATGCGCGTGGTGCATACCGAGGCGGCCCTGGTCAACGCCGTGCAGATGACCAAGGCCGAGGCGGGTGCGGCGTTCGGAAACCCGGCCGTGTACATGGAAAAGTTCCTCCAGAACCCGCGCCATATCGAGATCCAGGTCTTGGCCGACAAGCATCGCAATGCCGTGTACCTGGGCGAGCGCGACTGCTCGATGCAGCGGCGCCACCAGAAGGTGATCGAGGAGGCGCCGGCGCCGGGCATTCCGCGCAAGCTCATCGAGCGCATCGGCGAGCGCTGCGTGACGGCTTGCAAGAAGATCGGCTATCGCGGCGCCGGCACCTTCGAATTTCTGTACGAGAACGGCGAGTTCTACTTCATCGAAATGAACACCCGCGTGCAGGTGGAGCATCCGGTGACCGAGTGGATCACGGGCGTGGACATCGTGCGCACCCAGATCATGGTGGCAGCTGGCGAGAAGCTGCCCTTCACCCAGCGCCAGATACAGATCCAGGGCCATGCCATCGAATGCCGCGTGAATGCCGAGGACCCCTACAAGTTCATCCCCTCGCCGGGCCGCATCACCATGTGGCATGCGCCGGGTGGCCCGGGTGTGCGCGTTGATTCGCACGCCTATACCAACTACTACGTGCCGCCGAACTACGACTCGATGATCGGCAAGATCATCGTCCACGGCGACACGCGCGAGCAGGCGCTGGCGCGCATGCGCACGGCGCTGTCCGAGACGGTGATCGAGGGCATCAACACCAACGTGCCGCTGCACCGCGAGCTGCTGGTGGATGCCAAGTTCATCGCCGGCGGCACCAACATCCATTACCTGGAAGAGTGGCTGGCGCAGCGCAAGCGCTGACGGGCCGCGCAGAGCCGCAAGGCAACAAGGTGCTGGCATCTGGCAACGGATGCCGGCATTTTCATTGATTGACCGGAAAGACCTGCCCATGTTTGAGTTGAGCCTGCTATGCCCCGAGGACCGGGTCGAGACCCTGAGCGACGCGCTGGATGCGCTGGAGGCGCTGAGCGTGTCGGTCGAGGATGCCGATGCCCAGAGCGATGCCGAACAGGCCCTGTTCGGTGAGCCCGGCATGCCCGCGCCGCGCGAGGGCTGGCAGCGCAGCCGCATCACGGCCTTGTTTGCCGCACGGCAGGCGGCCGATGAGGCCATGCGGCTGCTGCAGGTGCAGGACTTTTTCGACGGCTGCAGCGTGCTCGGCATCGCTGCCGTGCAGGAGCAGGATTGGGTGCGTCTGACCCAGTCGCAGTTCGAGCCGGTGGAGATCACGCCCGACTTCTGGATCGTTCCGACCTGGCACGAGCTGCCGGCCGCCGCGCGCCGAAGCATCCGCCTCGATCCCGGCCTGGCCTTCGGCACCGGCACCCACCCCACGACGCGCATGTGCCTGCGCTGGATCGCGCGTCAGGGCGCCGAGGGACGTGGCCAGGCGCTGGGCCGTGTGCTTGACTATGGTTGCGGCTCCGGCATCCTGGCCATGGGTGCGGCCAAGTTCGGTGCCCAGCCGATTGACGCGGTGGACATCGACCAGGCCGCCGTGGAGGCCACGCGCCGGAATGCGCAGGCCAATGGTGTGCAGCTCAACGCCGGCCTGCCCGAGTTGGCCCAGGGCCAGTACCACATCGTGCTGGCCAACATCCTGGCCACGCCGCTCAAGGTGCTGGCGCCTTTGCTGTGCGCCCATGTGGCGGTCGGCGGTCATCTGGTCCTGGCCGGCATCCTCGCGCGCCAGGCCGAGGAATTGCAGCAGGCGTATGCGCCCTGGCTGCGCCTGCAGGTGGTCGACAGCGAAGATGGTTGGATCCTGATGACGGCAGGCCGTTGAGCATTGCGCATGCTGCGCTGGGGCCGTAGGCGGGCACCTACAATCCACAGCCCATGAGCCAGATCACCCGCTGTCCCTTTTGCGCCACGACCTTCAAGGTGGTCGCGGATCAGCTGCGGATTTCCGATGGCTGGGTACGCTGTGGGCACTGCAAGCAGGTGTTTGACGCCTCAGAGCATTTGCTCTCGGCCGAGTCGCGCGCTCTGCTGCCAGAGCTGCCGCTGAGCGGCCTGGATGCCACCGTCCCGCTGCCCGCTTCAGCCGATCCACCGCCGTCGCCGCGGGCGAGTGATGAGGGCAATGCGCTGACCCCGCTGTCAGTCCTGCTCAAGCGCGAGGCCCCGGGCGAACCCGCAGCCTCCCCGCCAGGGGAGATACAAGGCTACGAGCTTCCCAGCGCCTCCCCGGACGATTCGGGCTGGCCGCGGGAGTTTGATGACGAGGTTGCATCGGAGACGGTCGAAGAATTGCGGGTCGAAACCCAGGCCGAAGCTGAGTCTGGCGTCGGGGCGGCCGATCCCTGCGACGAGGAACCGCAGGCCTCACCCCCGGAGCCCGCGGTCGAGCCGCCCGAGACCGTGGCGCAGGACCCCGAGACGGTCTTGGTCGAAGGCGTGGCACTCATGCCCGGCTCCATCCCCGAGGCCGCACTGCCTGAGGCAGCGGCGCCCGCGTCCGATGAGCCCGGATTCATGAAGGACGCGCGGCGCGGCGCGTTCTGGCGCCAGCCCGCCGTGCGCGTGGCATTGGCCATGGCGGGCCTGGTACTGCTGCTGGCCTTGGGCCTGCAGATCGCGGTACAGGAGCGCGACGTCATTGCGGCGCGCAACCCAGCGGCGCGAGCCGTGATGGAGGGGCTGTGCGCACCCCTGCAATGCCGGCTGCAGGCGCCTCAGCATATTGCTGCCGTGGTCATAGACAGCTCCTCCTTCCTCAAGGATCGTGACGATGCCAGCGCCTACCAGTTACAGCTAAGCCTCAAGAACAACTCTGCGCACACGGTGGCCATGCCGGCGCTGGAACTCACGCTGACCGATGCCCGCGACCAGGCCGTCGTGCGCCGGGTGCTGCTGCGCGCCGACTTGGGCGCCCCCGTGGAACTGGCGCCCGGGGCCACATGGAGCGGCACCCTGACCATGCGGCTCACGCAAGGCGCCGACCAGGTGGCCGGCTACCGGCTGCTGGCCTTCTATCCCTGACTCTTTACCTTTAAGGCTTTCTCTTTATGGCGGCACTGATCTGCGGTTCCCTGGCATTCGACACCATCATGAGCTTCGAGGGGCGTTTTGCCGAGCAGATACTGCCCGAGCAGCTGCATATTCTGAATGTGTCCTTTCTTGTGCCCACGCTGCGCCGCGACTTTGGCGGCTGTGCCGGCAACATAGCCTACAGCCTCAAGCTGCTGGGGGGCGACCCCAGGCCCATGGCCATGCTGGGGGCCGATGGCGGCGAATACCTTGCGCGGCTGCGGCAATTGGGCATAGATACCCGCTTCGTAGGCCAGGCCAACGACACCTACACCGCCCAGGCCATGATCATGACCGACCGAGACAACAACCAGATCACGGCCTTCCACCCCGGCGCCATGATGCAGGCGCACCAAAACCGCATCGTGCCCGATGCCGGAGTCCATATCGGCATCATCGCGCCCGACGGACGCGAGGCCATGCTGCAGCATGCCGCCGAGTTCGTGGCGGCGGGCATTCCCTTCGTGTTCGACCCGGGGCAGGGGCTGCCCATGTTCGACGGGACCGAGCTGCGGCGCTTCATAGACCAGGCGAGCTGGGTGGCGGTGAACGACTATGAGGGCAAGATGCTGTGCGATCGTACGGGCTGGACGCTGGCCGAGATATCGCGGCATGTGCGTGGCCTCGTCGTCACGTTGGGCGCCGAGGGCTGCGAGGTCTGGGAGCAGGGCGACAGGACCGCGGTGGCGCCCGTCAAGCCCGCGCAGGTCGTTGATCCCACGGGTTGCGGCGACGCCTGGCGCGGCGGACTGCTCCATGGCCTGGAAAAAGGCTGGCCTCTGGTGCGCTGCGCGCAGCTGGGCAACCGCCTGGGGGCCCTGAAGATCGCGCAGCGCGGCCCGCAGAACTACACCCTGGATTTCACTCCCGAGTAGCCCGTGGGATCCGCGTGGCGGACGTAAAAAAACCCGGTGCAAGCACCGGGTCGTGGCTGTGGCTGCCAGTTGGCTTTACGGCTTGCCGCCCGTGGGGAAAGGCCATGCGGCCTGTGGGTTCAGCGTGGTTTGCGCTGCAGGGGCAGGCGCTGCGGCGGGGGCCTTGGCCGCAGGCGCCTTTTTTACCGCTGCCTTCTTTGCCGGTGCCGCTGCCTTCTTGGCGGGCGCTGCCTTCTTGGCCGCTACGGCCTTCTTTGCCGTTGCCGCTGCCTTCTGGGCGGGCG
>JAFECU010000086.1 GCA_018242005.1 Pseudomonadota bacterium
GCCGTGCGGGCTGCATCGACCGTGCGCTGGCTGCTGGCGCCAGATGCCAGCAGGCCACTCTGGCGCTGGAAATTGCGCTCGGTCTCGGTGGCGAGCGCCTGTGCCTGTCTGAGAGCCTCGCGCGCCTGGGTGATTTCCTGTGGTCGCAGGCCGCGGCGCAGCTTGGCGAGTTCCGCCTGCGCCACCTGCACCTGGGCCTGCGCTGCCGCAAGGGCCTCCCGATAGGGTTGCGCATCGAGCGCCGCCAGGCGCGCGCCGGCGCTGACGGCATCGCCCTCATCGAAAGCCATTAGCATCACGCGCCCGGGCTGACGGAAGGCCAGTTGCACCTCGCGGATGTCGACGTTGCCGTAGAGGCGCAATGCATCTTGTTGTCCATGGTCGCGCGACAGCCAGAACGCCAGTGCGCCGCCAAGAGCGAGCACGACAACGGCGATCACGACCCAACGGGTTTTTCTGGAAAGGAGGTTTGGAGTTTTCATCGATGGGTTTCCGCTGGATAAAGGTGCTCAGTGCTCGCGTGCGACCGGCGCATTCGCCGCTGACCGGCGCCAGGCTATGGCCGCTATGCCAGCCCACACCAACGTGCGCAGCGTCATGGCGACCACCGTGCGCCGCTCCCAGGCGCCACCCAAAGCCACATGCACTCCGAAAGCCAGGAACACGAGTGCGGTCGCCACCGTGATGACAATCGCCAACCACGCGGCCCAGCGCCGGCGCATCCACAAGCCGACGCCGGCGACGATGTAGGCGAACCCGGCCAGAAAATTGAACCAGAGCACGAAGGGCACATAGTGGCCGGCGGCTTGGCGCGCCGCGCCGTCGACAAACAGAACGGCGCCGCCCTCCCGAAGAGTGAGCAGACCGAAGCCGATCGCAAGCAGGGAGATCAGCCAGTGCCAGATGCTGCGTTGTGGATGAGTGGTCATCTTCATGGCCTTTACTTGATCGGGGAAACTCCCAGGCCTTCGTCGTCGCGGCGTGCGTGTGCATTCCGCCGGGCGGTCGGGCTGAGTGTTGAATGACGCGGATTCGCGCTGGAGGCGCAACGCGATCGCATGACCGTGGTGTGCCTCTCGGCTGACCGAGGAACTGCGTGGCGGCAGGATGGAAGGCGTTTCATCGGGTGTGCGTGATGCCACGGAGATAGATGGCAAACACGGCTGGCGCGTCGCGGCGGATGCGTGCTACATCGCCCGCCAGCAACGACTGCATCACCAGCCCTTGAATTGTGCCGATGAACAAGACGACGGCCGCGTCCACATCCAGTTCTGAATGCAGCTCGCTTCGCGCCTTACCGGCTTCGAGCAGTCGACGCAACCGCTCACCATATTGACGGGTCAAGGTCTGCACCATTTGCTTGGGCAGGGTCTCCCCCGGCCGCTGTAATTCGCCGAAGAGCATCCTCGGCACCCCCGGGTGCTCGGCCACGAAGTCGATGTGCGTCTTGAAGATCGCTTCAAGAGCTGCGAGGGGGGACGTAGCACCTTCTGCGGCCTTGTCTACTCGAGCCAGCAAGCGTTCCGTAACCCAGGACATCACCGCCTGCAGGATTGCGTCTTTAGTCGGGAAGTGACGGAACAGTGCTCCCTGGGTCAACCCCATGCGCTGCGCGATGGCCGTGGTCGTGATGTCGCTGGGGTTCTGTTCGGCAGCCAAGTCGACCACTGCCTCGACGGTGGCCGCGCGCCTCTCATCAGCCGGTAGATGCCTGGAGCGTCCGCTCATTGCTTGCATCCCAAAAAGTGAGTAAGCTATTACTATCTTACCACTGTGCAGCCAGGCCGCAAGAGGGGAAGCACGAAAAAGAGGTCTCGATGAACAGCAGAACTGCTATCTCAGACGGCTGCCAACGGTCGATTTCTAGCGGGCGCAAACGTCGCCCTCCGCACCTCATTGGCGGAAGGGCGCCGGCACATCGCAAGCCTGGCGGGGCGTAAGTGGGCGGGATGTGGATGGAGATGCTGGCGCCCGAGAGGCCGAACCAGAAGAAGACGAACAGGAGGTGGCCTTGGATTTCAGATTGCTGCGCTACTTCATCGCAGTCGCGGAAGAACTGCATCTGGCCCGGGCAGCCGAGCGTCTGGGCATCGAGCAATCGCCTGTGTCACGTGCGATGCGCGACCTAGAAAGCCAGCTTGGCGTGCAGTTGTTCGACCGCTGTCAAGAGGAACCCAAATTTCCCCAGGTATGGGAATCGAAAATTCCCCACCCGATTCACGCTTCGGCCTCTTCGGTGCGCACGAGGCCCGC
>JAFECU010000087.1 GCA_018242005.1 Pseudomonadota bacterium
ATGACCAGCACTCGAGCACCCTTGCGCAGATGCTTGGCACAGGCCTCGGCCTTTGCGCCGTAAATCTCGACCTCACGCCAGAAACCACCCACCTGCTCTACCCCACCATCCTCGGTCTGGCCATAGCGTCCGAACATGACACGCATCGACGCCACCGTGAAATCGCCGCTCCTGCCGGCAACATGCTTCAACTTTGGCGAATCGCCGAGGTTGCCCTTGCCAATGAAAAGGTTCTGCATCACTTATTCCTCGTGGTGCGGTTCAAGGAAGGCCCAGCAGCTGCACCAGTGCCACAAGACCAGGGTATCCATGCCTCAGTTCATTTCGATCCCGGAATGGCCTTCGCATACACGGCACGCTCACTCCTGATCAATCGGCGCCTGATCATCCTGATCTCCTTGCGCAGGCGCACATGTTCATCGTTGGCCTTCATCGCCTGCTCGGAGAGCTGCGCGTACCAGCTACGGGTGCGCTGCTGGTACGCCGAATACATCTGCTGCGCCAGCTCCCAGGACAGGTGCCGCTTGGAGCCACCGGCCTCGCGCCAGCGCAGAAACGTGTAGCCAGTTGAAGCCCGCAGATGGCGTGCCAGGTAGATGTGTCCGCCATGCACCCGCTTGCTCGCCTCGATCAGCTCATCCATGTGCTGCTCCAGCCTGTCAAGCTCTGCCTCCAGTTGGCGCAGCTCGGGGCGGGTGCCCCTACCCGTAAGGGCCTTTGCGTCAACCCGTTCTTGACACGTCTCACTTTCCTGCATTGCGGCAGGGCGACCATGGAAGTTGACATCACGGCCAGGTGCCCGCCCGTTGAATTCATCCCTTTCCATCACCAACCCTTTCCATCACCAACCCTTTCAACACAAAAGCCCTTTCACACACACCATGCCGGCCCTGCCGCAGCTTCCTCACATTTGCCTCACACCAGCCCTGCATCAGATTGATCCGCCCCTGCGCCTGACCCACCCTGGGCTATATCGTCCAGGTGCGCTCCCAGGGTCTGTAGCAAGTGACGCTCTGCTGCCGTTAGATCCCCCGTGCGGCGACGCGAGTGGCGCGGATGCAGCTTGCCGGTGAAGACCTCGCTGGGAACGATACCGAATACTTCTGATGCAAACTCCACCCGCTTCTGCGCTTCTGCCCCAGATTCCGGGATGAAGTCACTGCGAGACAGGGCCTTGACTTCCTCACGGGTGAGCCATCGATCAAACCGCGCCGTCTCATTGAACACCCGACGAATGAACCGCGTCAGTTCAGAAATCGCCTGGCGTGCCTGGTCATCCGAGCGCAGCGTCTTGCGGGCCAGGGTCTTTTGCAGGCGCACGAAATAGTCGAACTCCACGATCAGCGTGGAAATCGCATAGCCATACGGAGAGCGGTAACCTAGGTTGAGCACCTTGGGTTCGGCGGACTGCAGAATCGAGAAGCTCAAGCCCTTCTTCTTGAGATCGGCAAGAATTGATTCAGCTTCCTTGGTTTCGCGCCGCAGGCGCTTGCAAATCTCGTCGATGGTCTGCTCATGGCGCAGCAAGGCCCAATCGGCATACGGGTTGTCGTAGCCCGTCAGAACCCACAGCCCACGCAAGGCCGCAGCCACGCGCCGCCCGCCGATGATGGGGGCCGCTTCCTTGCCAGGCTCGCGCGTGCGGCCCATGAACATCCGATAGGCCTCCTTGGTGTGGATCGTCATCTGATCGACCTCCTCATCGACCAGTGCCCCCAGGGCGTCAATGGCCCTGGCTTCCTGACGCGTCACCACCGACTCAGCACCCTTGCGGCCGTCGAACTCCACCTTGCGCCGTTCCAGCCGATCCTTGCGATCTTCCAGCTCGATGTACCTGTCATACAAGGGATCGGTCTCACTCATTGGCCCGGCCATGTACTCGGCCAGAGCCGCTTCCTCCTTGGCGATGCTGTAGCCATCAGAAAACGGTGAATTGGGCTCGGTGGCGAAGGCGAATCCTACGGGCGCAGGAATGCTCGGCATTGCGGCAGCTTCCTGGCTGGTGGGAGCTGACGCTGCGGCATTCTTGGGTGACTTGTTGCGAGTGGTGGCCATGGTGATGAGGGTAGATTTCGGTTGTGACAGCGGGGCATGGGCAATGGGACGAACGCTGATCCAGGCGAATCAGTGATGCTTGATTGGTGCAGGTGGCTCGGGCTTGGCCTCAACGGAATCGTCCTTCCTGGGTTCAGATAACGTCGGTGAAGGCCAGCCCCAGCCGGCCGGCAGCACGCCGCTCTCGGCCTTCCTCCTGGCATTCAGGTCATCCAAAAACGGAAAGCTGTCGCTATTCAGGCCTGGCAGGTAGTCGCTCACCGGGGTGCGAAGCAATGCCTGCACCGCTTCACGATCCACCGTGATGTGGGTGCGGTAGTTGGGGTGCGCTTGGACTTGCAGAAGGCCCATGTCAGTCAGTCGATCCAACGCACGCTGTACCTGCTTCTTCTGAACGCGATTCCCAAGAAAGTCCAAGGCGATCCGAGTTGCAGAGGTTCGAAGTTCGGTAACGTCTGCCTGCTGCTGAATCACCGCATGCAGAACCATGGAATCGTCGTAGCGTTGAAGGCGGTGAACCAGCTCCGTGAAAAGTTGCTTGCTATCCATCGCTGTCTCCTTTGCTAAAGATTGACTAGCCGGGACAAAACGTCCCACGTGGTAAGGCTTACCACGTGGGACAAACTGTCCCGGTTCATCGAATTGCGTATCGCGCTCATGCCGCCCTCCCCTTCCCCGCAATCTCGCGACGCAGGGTCAGCAGCTTGCGGCGCGCCTCAACCACGGTTGGCGAAGGTTGAGTTTCTTGCGCCTCCTGGGTGACTGCTGTAGGTCGAGGCTGTTCCGCTTCCTGCCTGGCCTTGAGCAAAGCCTGCTCGTGGCGTGCTCGCTGTGTCCTTTCGGCAGCTACCTTGTCCGCCATCGCCAGATCCAGCGTGCCGCTGGCATGGCGACGGATCAGCGCGTGCAGGTAGCCGGGAGGGTTGTGGATGGTCTTGCCCTGCAGGCCGAGCTGGCCCTCCAGCTCATCCAGCAAGGCCTGGTGAATGGCCGCAGGTGCAGTGGCCAGGGTGCGGCGCACGCCCTCGTGCCATTCCTGGCCCAACGCCTTCGGCAGAGTCAGGCTGCCGAGTTCTACAGGTGCTGCTGGCAGGGGTGCGGTGGGCGATACCTGTTGCGCCGACCGGGCTTCGGATGGGGAGGTTTCAGAAATCCGACGACGACTTGCCGTTTTGTCGAACCCCGAGGCGTCCTCGCGGGCGCACGCGGTAGTCGTTGTAGGTTGATTGTTATGTTGTTGTATATGGGTTCGACAAAAGGGCAAGCTAGATTCGACAAAACGGCAACCATGATTCGACAAAACGGCAGGTGCTTGCCCTTTTGTCGTATGGTCATCGGATTCATGGTTCGACAAAAGGGCAGAAGGTTGACACCTTATTTCCGACACCATGTCATGGATTTGATTCACGGGATGCAGGCTATCGACGGGCACCGGGCTCGCGCTTGAGTTGCCGAACATGCGTGTCACGACGTGCGTGGTCTGCTGCCCCTGTGGTGTGTCGGTCAGCCAGCGCCCGAAAAGATCCAGCTGTAGCTGATCCTGAACACGATGCTCATACAACACGGGATCAGTCGTTGGGCGTCGATCGGCTTCTGCCAGCCAGCGCACCGCGTCGGCCAGGCCTTCGGCGGAAGGTGCCACTGCGGCCGGCGGCCTGGCGACCGCATGCAGTCGGGCAGGCTGCGGGAGCTTCTCGACATGCCCAATGGCATCCTGGAGCGCATGCAGATTCACATGACACAGGCCGCCAGCTCGTTCTTGCAGGAAGCCCAGCGCCTTGAGGCGTTCACGCGCATTGCGCTGGGTCTTGGTGCCAAGACACAGGGCGATGCGTGCATCCTCGTGCGACAGTCGGAAATATCCTTCGAAGGTGGCTTCACCGGAGCGCACTGCTGCGCGTTGCTGGCGCAAGAGATAGGACAGCAGCAGGCCGCTGGCGACTGACCCGCTGATGCGGGCCAGGGGCCGGTAGAAGCTGATCGAGGTCTTCAGCCAGGGCGCGAACGCTTCCCAGGTGATTGCTGGCGCGCCATCGGCGTGCGCTTGCAGGCCGCTCCACTGGGCCAGCCTGGCGAGATCGACCCGGTAGTGCAGGCGGGCAGGCCTGCCGGCGACACGCTCCAACAGCAGATGGTTTTGCAGCAGCAGCTCACGCACGCTGGCCTGCTCCCTCGCTGTCAGGCCCGTGGCATCCTCCCATTGACGCGCGGTCATGAAGAACCAGCCACCACGTTGCGGTTCCTTCTTGCCGAGATGGCGGCTCCAGTACAGGGCATGGCCGAGGAACAATGCCGCCTTGAAACCAAGTTGCTCTGACAGGGCTGGATGGAACTGAATGAAACCGCCTTGACCCAGGTGCTGCAGGGCGGCGCCTTCATCTACAAATGGCTCCATAGAGGGCCGTGGGCAAGCCATTGGACTTGCCGTGGTTGATGGTGCGAGCACGGGATAGGCCACGATATGGCTCCGTCTCAGGCTTGGCGTTCCCATGCCGCAGGCAACTCTGGCAGTGGCTCATATGCAGCCAGGTGCTCGGCCAAAGGCGCGGACTGCGCCAGCAGTTTGCGCGCCAGGCAGTCGAGGTGCAGACGGTAAACGGGGGGTGCAGGCGGCAGACTGTTCACGCTGATCAGACCTGATGCAACCAGGTCACGCCGACATTTGTGCTGCTGCGAGCGGATCAATCCGATGGCAGCTTCGCATTCCGCCTCAGACATGGAAAAGACAAAATCGCCATTGACCTCGAACTCATGAGCCTTGGCGTTGGAGACGCGCTCCATTGCGGCCGACAGCCACAGGGCTTGCAGCACGCCGCCCGCCAGGCCCACATAGGCCCGGTTGAAGCTGATGGGCGCCTGTCCCAGCCATTCCAGGAGCGCAGCCTGTCCGAGGACGTTGGGCAGTCGCCGCAATTCGCCGACCTGCAGGCCGGATCGCGGTGTTTGCTCGGGGTCGTTGATGCGCTTCTGGCGACGGGAAACGCGGTTGCGGCTGAGCAGAGCGAGCTTGGTCATGGTGCGGCTCCGATGGCGTTCAAGAGAGGGTTCCAAAATCGGTCACCGGCCATGACGGCTCGGCCGAGAACTCATCGATGGTTCGGCACAGCGAGTCAATGCGGCAGTCAGGAAAGGACTGATGCAGGCGGTACAGCCTGTCGCGCAGCGATCCATGGGGATCGTCCGTCTCCAGCTCAGCCCAACGGGCGTGGATCTGGTCGCGCACGGCGGGCGCCGGCATGCGATTGCGTCCCAGCGGTTGATCTGGCGGCAGCAGC
>JAFECU010000088.1 GCA_018242005.1 Pseudomonadota bacterium
AGTAGGTCATCGTCAGGCTCTTACAGCCCAAACCGCCCTCCACTCTCAACAGTGCGAGGGCGTGTTGCTTTTGCAAAAAGGATAGGCACGAGATCCTAAATCCATGCAGCTTCAAGAAATTCTCTATTCCCAAGGATTTGGCACCCGCCGCGTTTGCGCAGGTCTGATTCAGCAGGGCTGGGTGTCGGTGCAAGCTGCTGGCGCACCGGAGCTCGGGGTCTGCCTGAATCCAGCTCAGGATTTTGACGAGCGGGGTTTGCTGCTGCGTGTCCAGGGGCAAGACTGGCCATACCAGGCCAAGGCCTATGTAATTCTGAACAAACCCGTGGGAACGGAATGTTCCCAAAGACCTTCCGCCTATCCCAGCGTGTACACGCTGCTGCCGGGTCCGCTGCGTCAGCGGCCGACAAGGGGCTCACTGAGTGGCGTACAGGCCGTGGGGCGGCTTGACCAGGATACGACGGGCCTGTTGCTGCTCAGCGATGATGGGCAGTTCATTCATCGCATGAGTTCGCCGAAACGCCATGTGCCAAAGGTGTATCAGGTGAGGGTAAGGCACGCTATCGATGGAACGCAGATCGAGCGCCTGCTGGCCGGCGTGGTCCTCGATGATGATCCCAAACCGGTGCGGGCGGCGGCCTGCGTGCAAGCAGACGCCAACCGTATCGACCTGACCCTGACGGAGGGCAAATACCACCAGGTTAAGCGCATGATTGCGGCGGTTGGCAATCGCGTGGAGGCTTTGCATCGCTCGCGCATTGGCGGGTTGGAGCTCCCTGAGGACCTTGCGCCGGGGCAGTGGCGCTGGTTGCGCCCGCAAGAGCTCGAACTGCTGAAATAGCGATGCACAATGCTGATTTGGTCAACGCCATGACTGGCGTGGGCGTTGTCCGTGAGGCCTTGTGATGCAGGCCGTGACGAAGGGAGTTTCGGGGTGAATGAATGGATGATGCGGCGCGTGGTCGGCGCGCTTTTGGCTGCCTGCCTGGCGCTTGGGGCCCATGCCGCCGAGCCACCGGTGTTCGTGCTCAACTCGCTCCAGGCGGATATCAGCGTCATAGACCCCGCGACTTGGACGGAAACGGCGCGCATTGCCACGGGCAAGGAACCGCACCACCTTTATCTGACGCCCGACGAGAAGTCGCTGATCGTGGCCAATGCCCTGGGCGACAGCCTGACCTTCGTGGATCCGGCCACGGCGCAGGTGCAGCGCGTTGTGCGTGGCATCGTCGACCCCTACCACCTTCGCTTTTCGCCGGACATGCAATGGCTGGTGACAGCCGCGAACCGGCTCAACCATGTGGACTTCTACCGCTGGGATGGCAAGGAACTGACCCTGGTGCAGCGCGTGGCCACCGGCAAGACCCCGAGCCACCTGTGGATCGACAGCGGTAGCCGTACGGTCTATTCCTCCATGCAGGACAGCGACGAACTGGTGGCGATCGATATTGCCACGCAAAAGATCAAGTGGCGCACCGGTACGGGAGCCATGCCGGCGGACGTGTATGGCAGCCCCGATGGCAAGTATCTCTTTGTCGGACTCACGGGCAGCGACAGCGTGGAGGTGTTCGACATCTCGGGCGAGCAGCCGCGCAGCGTGCAGCGCATCAAAACCGGCGCCGGAGCCCACGCCTTCCGCGCGGCGGGTGATGGACGCCATCTGTTCGTGAGCAACCGCGTTGCCAATACCATCAGCAAGATCGACATGCAGGCGCAGCGCGTGGTGGACGTGTATCCGGCGCCGGGTGGGCCCGACTGCATGGATGTCTCGGCCGACGGCCGCTGGATCTATGTCAGCGCCCGCTGGGCACGCAAGATGCTCGTCGTCGATACCGTAGAGCACAAGGTGGTTCGTGCGATTAGTGTCGGCAAGTCGCCCCACGGCGTGTGGACGCTCAAGCATGCCAAGCGTTAGGCCACATCCTGATGCTCATGCGCTAAGGCGCATGGGTTGCGCAGTTCTATTTATGGCTGCAAGCGCTTGTTCATCGGGCGGGAGCGCCCATAGCGATGGCAAAGCTGATACGCCGAGCGGTTGCAGCGGGGCCGTGTACCTGACCTTTGATACCGGACATATGGGCATCGCTCCCCTGGTGGCCGAGGTGCTGCAGCGCCAGCGCGTGCGGGCCACCTTCTTTGCCGCCGATGAGCGCACGCAGGACGGCGGCACCAGCCTTGACGCGCACTGGGTGCCCTGGTGGCGTGCCAGGGCCGCGGAGGGGCATGAGTTCGCCTCGCATACGCTGAACCATGTGTACTGGCGCGCAGATGAGGGCGCGGCGCTCAAGGTCAGGCCATCGGCCGGGCCTCAGGCCGGCAAGGACCTCACGATGACGGCGGCGCAGTATTGCGCGGAGATCGACGGCGCCACGAACCGCTTGCGCGCCATGACTGGCAAGGAGCCGCTGCCGCTGTTCCGTGCGCCGGGAGGCAAGACCTCGCTGCGCTTGCTGGAATTTGCGCAGTCCTGCGGTTATCGGCAGGTAGGTTGGACGCCCGCGGGATTCCTCGGTGACGAGTTGCCGAGCGAGCGCTATAGCAACAAGGTGTTGCTGGAACAGGCGCTGCGCAGCATCCATGATGGCGACATTCTGCTGGCGCACCTGGGCATCTGGTCGCGCAAAGATCCCTGGGCGCCGGCCGTGCTCGAACCCCTGATCAAGGGCCTGAAGGAGCGCGGACTGTGCTTTCGCACACTGCGCGAGCATCCCGTCTACGGCGCCAGGAGCGACGGAAAGTAGCATCCATGAATCCCATCTCCTGGTTGTCGCAGCTGTTCGAAGTCGCCCAGCAATGGCTGTTCGAGGCGGTGGTGCAACCGGTCTTGTTCGCGCTCGGGCAGGCGAGTGTGATCGAAGACGCTTACGACGCGACCGGTTGGCTGCTGGTCGGACTGCTGCAGCTGCTGGTCATGCTGGTCGTCATCTATCCACTGGAGCGCTGGCGCCCGGTGGAGCCCCTGCGCGATCGCGCCGCCGTGCGCGTCGATGTGATCTACACCCTGGTCCATCGCCTGGGCCTGTTCCGCCTGGTGCTGTTCTTCACGGCCACGCCCTTGTGGGACACGCTGTTTGGCACGCTGCGCACCCATGGCTGGCACGCCTTCCAGCTCGACGCCCTGTGGCCAGGCGTGACCGACCGTCCGCTCGTCAGCCTGCTGCTGTACCTGCTGGCGTTTGACCTTGCGGACTACTGGATCCACCGCGGCCAGCACCGCTTTGGCTGGTGGTGGCGACTGCACTCGCTGCACCATGCGCAGCGCCAGATGACCATGTGGAGCGATAGCCGCAACCACCTGCTCGATGATTTGCTGCGCGACGCCATCATCGTCGTCGTGGCGCAATGCATAGGCGTGGCGCCTGGGCAGTTCGTGGCCATAGTGGCACTCACCCAGCTCAGCGAGAACCTGCAACATGCCAACCTGCGCCTGTGGTTTGGCCGCTTGGGCGAGCGCCTGTGGGTCAGCCCGCGCTTTCACCGCCTGCACCATGCCATTGGCATCGGCCACGAATCGGCGCCGGCGCGGCACCCCGGCGCGCAGGCCATGGGTGGACGTAACTTCGGCGTGCTGCTGCCCTGGTGGGACATGCTGTTCGGCACGGCAAACTTCGAGCACCGCTACGATCCCACGGGTGTGCGTGACCAGGTCGAGCCCGGCCCCGATGGCCGCTTGCGCGACTACGGGCGCGGCTTCTGGGCTCAGCAGTGGCGCGGCCTGTTGCGCCTGGCGGGGCGCGCCTGACCGGCCAATGGCGCTATGCTTGCAGGCATGGGGCCTCTTCTTGATTCCTTCTGGCGTGCCGCAGCCTACTGCCTGCTGCCGCGCGTCGTGGCGCTGTCGCTGCTGCCGCTGCTTTTGATCACTCTGCTGGCCTGGGGTGGTGGCCATTTTTACTGGCAACCGGCCGTGGCCTGGATGCAAGCCCTGCTGGAGGGCTCGGACTGGCTTGCCCTGCTATGGGGCTGGTTGCGCCATTTTGGCGTGGACAACTTGCCCGTGGTGCTGGCACCGTTGCTGGTGCTGATGTTGGCCACGCCGGTGATCGTCATCGTCTGCGTGCTGGCCGTGGCCTTGCTCATGGCCCCGGCCATCGTTTCCCTGGTGGCGGAGCGGCGCTTTTCCGAGCTGCAGCGCAAGCGCGGTGGCGGCTTTGTGGCCAGCGTGCTGTGGTCCCTGGGTTCGACCATTGCGGCCTTGTTCGCACTGCTGATCTCCATGCCGCTGTGGCTGGTCCCGCCACTGGTGCTGGTGCTGCCGCCGTTGATCTGGGGCTGGTTGACCTACCGCGTCATGGCCTTCGATGCGCTGGCCGAGCATGCCAGCAAGCCGGAACGCCAGGAGATCTTCAAGCGCCACCGCCTCAGCCTGTTGACCATAGGCGTGCTCACGGGCTTCCTGGGCGCGGCACCGGCCGTTGTATGGGCCTCGGGCGTGGTCTTCGCTGCGACCTTCTTCGTGCTGGTGCCCGTGGCTATCTGGATCTATACGCTGGTGTTCGCCTTTTCTGCCCTGTGGTTCAGCCATTTTTGCCTGGCGGCCTTGGAGCGGCTGCGCGAGCAGGGCAGCGGCCCCGCCGGACCCATGCCGACCGCACCTGTCGTCATAGACATGCCTTCCCCGCCGGTGCTGGCATCCCCGGCTTCATCGGACCCGCATTCTTCATGACTCCCTCCTTCGGCCTCGTTATCGTCGGCGACGAAATCCTCTCGGGCAAGCGCGCCGACAAGCACCTACCCAAGCTCATCGAACTGCTCGGCGCCCGCGGCCTGGTGCTGTCCTACGCGGACTATGTGGGCGACGACCGCCCGCGCATCACTGCCGCCCTTGAGCGCGCCTTTGCCTCTGCCGACATCGTCTTCAGCTGTGGTGGCATAGGGGCCACGCCCGACGACCATACGCGCCAATGCGCCGCGGCCGCGCTGCAGCGTCCGCTGGTGCTGCACCCCGAGGCGGCGGCGCTGATACGCGAGCGCATGCAGGACGTGGCGCGTGAGCAGGGCGAAACCTTCGACCCCGAGCGCCCTGACAACCTGCACCGGCTGAATATGGGTGTGTTCCCGGAGGGCGCACGCATCATTCCCAATCCCTACAACAAGATTCCCGGATTCTCATGTGATGGACCGGGCGGCGGCACGGTGCATTTCGTGCCGGGCTTTCCGGTAATGGCCTGGCCCATGGTGGAATGGGCGCTGGAGCACTACTGCGCCCAATGGTTTCACCGCCAGCCCCAGGCCGAGCATTCCATCGTTCTCTATGGCGCCATGGAGGCGGCGCTCACCCCGCTTATGGAGCGCATCGAGGCCGACCACCCGGGCATCAAGGTGTTCAGCCTGCCCAGCGTCGATCATCCGGTGCATGGCCGGCATGTGGAGTTGGGTGTCAAGGGTGCGGCAAGCCTGGTTCCGGCCGCCTGGCAGGCGCTTCTCCAGGCGTTGCACCAAGTTGGTGCGAACATGGGCCCCGAAATGGTGCGTAGCCTGTGATGCGATGCCCCGTTTAAAGTCTCGCACGCAATCGGTGCATGGCGGCGCCACCCGAAACCAATGAGGTCCGCTGACGTTCCGAACTGTGACGCCGGCGCCTCGTGCGCTGGCACGTAACCTGCTTTCCCTTGTGCATCTTTTTTCGATGCGCTTTTCTATCCCTGGAGAAACCTGATGGCCAAGACCGTTGCAGATGTGATGAAGATGGTGGAGGAAAACGAAGTCAAGTTCGTGGACCTGCGTTTCACGGACACCCGTGGCAAGGAGCAGCACGTGACCGTGCCGGTGTCGCACTTCGACGAAGACAAGTTCACCTCCGGCCACGCGTTCGACGGATCCTCCGTCGCCGGCTGGAAGGGTATCGAGGCTTCGGACATGCAGCTGATGCCCGACCCCAGCACGGCCAACATTGACCCGTTCTTCGAGGAAACCACGCTGTTTCTGCAGTGCGACGTGGTCGAGCCGGGCGACGGCAAGGCCTATGACCGCGATCCGCGCTCCATCGCCAAGCGTGCCGAGGCCTATCTGAAGGCTTCGGGCCTGGGCGACACCGCCTACTTCGGCCCCGAGCCCGAGTTCTTCATCTTCGACGGTGTGCGTTGGGCCAACGAACCCGGCAAGGTGTTCTTCGAGATCGAGGAATACGAAGCGCCGTGGAACAGCGGCACAAAGTTCGACAGCGGCAACCGGGGCCACCGTCCCACGACCAAGGGGGGCTACTTCCCCGTGCCGCCGGTCGATAGCACGCAGGACATGCGCGCCGAGATGGTGCTGATCCTCGAGTCGTTGGGCATTCCGGTCGAGGTGTTCCACCACGAGGTGGCAGGCGCCGGCCAGAACGAGATCGGCACCCGCTTTTCCACCCTGGTCGAGCGCGCCGACTGGACCCAGGTCATGAAGTACGTGATCTGGAACGTGGCCGACGCCTATGGCAAGACCGCCACCTTCATGCCCAAGCCCTATGCCGGCGACAACGGCTCCGGCACGCACGTGCACCGGTCGATCTGGAAGGACGGCAAGAACCTGTTCGCCGGTGACGGCTACGCCGGCCTGTCCGACTTCGCGCTGTACTACATCGGCGGCATCATCAAGCACGCGCGCGCACTCAACGCCATCACCAACCCTGGCACCAACAGCTACAAGCGCCTGGTGCCTGGCTACGAGGCGCCCGTGAAGCTGGCCTACAGCTCGCGCAACCGCTCGGCTTCGATCCGCATTCCCTATGTGGCCAACCCCAAGGGCCGCCGCATCGAGGCGCGCTTCCCCGATCCGTCCGCCAACCCCTACCTGTGCTTCTCGGCACTGATGATGGCCGGCCTGGACGGCGTTGAAAACAAGATCCATCCGGGCGAGGCCGCCACCAAGGACCTGTACCACCTGCCGCCCGAAGAAGACAAGCTGGTGCCCACCGTGTGCCACAGCCTGGACCAAGCGCTGGAGTGCCTCGACAAGGAACGCGCCTTCCTGACCAAGGGCGGCGTGTTTTCCGACAGCATGCTGGATGCCTATATCGAGCTCAAGATGGGCGAGGTGCAGCGCTTTCGCATGGCGCCGCACCCTGTCGAGTACGACATGTACTACTCGCTGTGATCGACCCGGAGGCGTTTTCGTCCCCCCGGCGTTGATTCATGGGGCGGCTTCGGCCGCCTTTTTGCATGGTGCGCGGCGCGACGAGGAACATTGGGCGCCGTTGGGGGTCCTTCTTCGTGGCCCGCGTTGGGCCTGCGCAATTGGCGGGCTGGGATGATTGGGGGATACTCAGCGCCGCGTTGCATGCACCGCACATGCCATGAGGAATTTGATGAAACACTGCCTGCTTGCCTTGACCGTCATTGCCGCCATGCTCCAGCCCGCCTGGGCGCAGGACCGCATCTATCGCTGCGGCAATGAGTACACCAACAATGCCAGCCAGGCCAAGGAGCGCGGCTGCAAGCTCGTCGAGGGCGGCAACGTGACGGTGCTGCAGGGCTCACGCCCGAATGCGGCTGCGCCTGGTGGCACAAATGCGAGCCCGGGCGCCGGAGCCGCCTCGCCCTCGAATGCGTCGCGCGTCGGCGCCGCCGACCAGCGTGCCCGCGACGCCGATGCGCGCGCCATTCTCGAAGATGAGCTGCGCAAGGCCGAAGCCCGCCTGGCCGACCTGCGCAAGGAATACAACGATGGATTTCCCCAGCGTTCGGCTCTGGAGATGCGCAACGCACAGGTCTACATAGAGCGTACGACCGAGCTCAAGGCCTCCGTGGCCCGTGCCGAGGCCGACGTGGCCGGTATCAAACGCGAGCTGGCGCGGCTGAAGTAAATCTTGGACAAGAGCACGCACAGCCCGGACCAAGGCCAGTCGCAACGCTACCAGGCACTGGACCTGGTTTCGACACTGATTGCAGTGGTGCACCCTGATGGTGCAGTGATCTTCGTCAATGCCGCGCTGGAGGGCGCCCTGGGTCTGTCGCTGCGCTCACTGGAGGGCGTCGATTTTGGCGCGCTGCTGACCGACCCGGCCATTCTGCAGACGGCGTTGGCCGGCGCCCGCGGGCGGGACTTTGCGGCCCTGCGCTTCGAGGCCGCGCTGCGCCGCTCGCAGCAGGAACCCCTGCCCGTGCACGCCAACGTGGCGCTGGCCGAGCCAGGCGGCGAGGTGATCGTGGAGCTATGGCCGCTGGAGGCCCAGGCGCGCCAGGACCGCGAGGAACGCCTGCGCGAGCAGGCCCAGGCGCACAAGGAACTGATCCGCAACCTGGCACACGAGATCAAGAACCCGCTAGGCGGCATACGCGGCGCGGCGCAGCTGCTGGAGATGGAACTGGCCGGCCCCGAGCTCACCGAGTACACCCAGGTCATCATCCACGAGGCCGATCGCCTGCAGAGTCTGGTGGACCGACTGCTGGCCCCGCATCGCCACCCGCACGAGGTGGGCGACGTGAACATCCACGAGGTCTGCGAGCGCGTGCGCTCCCTGGTGCTGGCGGAGTACCCTCGGGGCCTGGCGATACTGCGCGACTACGACATCTCCATCCCTGAGTTTCGCGGCGACCGCGCGCAGCTCCTGCAGGCGCTGCTCAACATCGTCCAGAACGCGGCCCAGGCCCTCTTCGCACGCATTGCCGGGGGTGATGCCCAGATCACCCTGCGCACGCGCGTGGCCCGGCAGGTCACGTTCGGGCGTCAGCGCTACCGCCTGGCATTGGAATTGCATGTGATTGACAACGGGCCGGGTGTGCCCGTGGCCATCAAGGAGCGGATCTTTTATCCGCTCGTGACGGGCAGGGATGGGGGATCTGGGTTGGGCCTGACCTTGGCACAAACCTTCGTGCAACAGCACCATGGCCTGATCGACTGTGAGAGCGAACCAGGCCACACGGACTTTCGCATCCTCATTCCGTTGCCCTGATCCCGGCCTTCGCAAAGGGAAAGGGAGCACAAACAAATGAAGCCTATCTGGATAGTGGACGACGACCCCTCGATTCGCTTCGTTCTGGAGAGAGCGCTGGCGCGCGAAAACCTGCCCACGCGCAGCTTCACACAAGCGCGCGAGGTGCTGGACGCGCTGACCGACCTGGCCGCGGGTGACGCAGCGCATCAGGGGCCGCAGGTGCTGGTCAGTGACATTCGCATGCCCGGAGGCTCGGGCCTGCAGCTGCTGGAGCAGGTGCGCGCGCAGCAGCCGGGCCTGCCGGTCATCGTCATGACGGCTTACTCCGACCTGGACAGCGCCGTGTCGGCATTCCAGGGCGGAGCCTTCGAGTACCTGCCCAAACCCTTCGACGTGCCCAAGGCCGTGGAACTGATACGCCGCGCCGTAGAGGAAAGCCAGCGCGAGGAGGTGGCCGAGCACCAGCAGGCCGAGGCGCCGGAGATGCTGGGCCAGGCACCGGCCATGCAGGACGTGTTTCGCGCCATCGGGCGCCTTTCCCAGAGCGTGGTCACGGTGTTGATCACGGGCGAATCAGGCACGGGCAAGGAACTGGTGGCGCGGGCATTGCACCGGCATTCGCCCGTGGCGGGAGGCCCCTTCGTGGCCATCAACACCGCGGCCATTCCCAAGGACCTGCTGGAGAGCGAGCTCTTCGGTCACGAGCGCGGTGCCTTCACCGGCGCGCAGACGCAAAGGCGTGGACGCTTCGAGCAGGCCGAGGGCGGCACCCTGTTCCTCGACGAGATAGGCGACATGCCGCTGGACCTGCAGACGCGCCTCTTGCGCGTGCTGTCCGACGGTCAGTTCTACCGCGTGGGTGGCCATGCGGCCGTCAAGGCCCATGTCCGCGTGATCGCGGCCACGCACCAGGACCTGGAGCAGCGCGTGAAGGACGGCGTGTTCCGCGAAGACCTGTTTCACCGCCTCAACGTCATTCGCCTGCGTCTGCCCGCCTTGCATGAGCGCCGCGAGGACGTACCCATGCTCACGCGCCATTTCCTACAGCGCAGTGCGCGCCAGCTCGGTGTCGAGCCCAAGCGTATTTCCGATGCTGCGCTGGAGGTGCTCCAGCGCTTTGCCTTCCCCGGCAATGTGCGCCAGCTGGAGAACATCTGTCACTGGCTCACCGTCATGGCGCCGGCGCAGGTGATCTCGGCGCGCGACCTGCCGCCAGAGGTGCTGCAGCCTGGCACGCCGACCCATGCGCCGGAAGTGGCCGGCGATGAAGGCTGGGAACTGGCGCTGGAGAACGAGGCGCAAAGGCTGCTGCAGTACGGCCGCCCCGATGTCTGGGATGCACTCGCGCGCCGCTTCGAGTCGCGCCTGATCCGTACCGCGTTGCAAGCCACCCACGGCCGTCGCATGGAGGCCGCTCAGCGCCTGGGCATAGGCCGCAACACAATCACGCGCAAGATCCAGGAGCTGGGGCTGGATGATGTGCTGGATGAGTAAGGGTCAGTCCGCCAGCGTCACCACCACCGGTGCATGGTCGCTGGGCTGCGGGTTCTTGCGCGGGGTGCGGTCGATGCGGCAGCCCGTCACGCCAGCGCGCAGCGCCTCGCTCACGAGGATATGGTCAATCCGCAGGCCGCTGTTCTTCTGGAAGCCCAGCATGCGGTAATCCCACCACGAATAGCTCTTCTCGGGCTGCTCAAACAGTCGGAAGGCATCGGTCAGGCCCAGTGCCAGCAGGTCCTTGAAATGCTGGCGCTCCTGCACCGTGTGGTGGATCGTGTCTTTCAGACCCACGGGATCGAAGGAGTCACGGTCTTGCGGTGCCACGTTGAAGTCGCCCAGCAGCACCAGCCGCGGATGCGCGGCCAGCTCGGCGCGCAGCCAGTCGTGCAGGGCGGCCAGCCACCGCAGCTTGTAGGCGAACTTGTCCGTGCCCGGCGCCTGGCCGTTGACGAAGTAGCAGTTGACCAGGCGCAGCGGGCCGCCGTCCACGTCCAGCGTGGCTGCGATCACACGGGCCTGCTCGTCCTCATGTCCAGGAATATTGCGCACCACGTCGCGCGCTGGCGCGCGGCTGACGATGGCCACACCGTTGTAGGTCTTCTGGCCGAAGCACACCGCGTGATAGCCGGCGGCCTCGAAGGCGTCGTGGGGGAACTTGTCGTCCACCAGCTTGAGCTCCTGCAGGCCGATGGCATCCACGGGGTTGGCGGCCAACCAGGCCAGCACCTGTGGCAGGCGCACGGAAAGAGAGTTGACGTTCCAGGTGGCAATTTGCATAGTTATCTTAACTAATTGTTTTTAATGGATTTTACGTTCACTATTTTCAATGAGGCCCCCAAAAAGGCCCCCATCTGAAAGCGCGGCACGATTTCCATGCACCAGAAGAATCCAACACGTATTCTGCCGGTCGCTAAGGGCAAGCATGGCATTGCCGAATACCTGCTTCTCAATGAGTCAACCGCCGGTCGGAGCAGCGCTACCCGTTTCGCCAGACCTGTAGCTCTGCGGGTCGTCGATCCAGCGCTGTAGGTCTGAAGGCGGCCAGCCGCAAGCTCGGCCGCCAAGGTGAACGGGGGGCGGAAATCTGCCTTCAGCAATGCGTCTGTAGACGGTAGCCCTGCTCAGCGC
Organism: Pseudomonadota bacterium; assembly: GCA_018242005.1. Classification (GTDB taxonomy): domain Bacteria; phylum Pseudomonadota; class Gammaproteobacteria; order Burkholderiales; family Burkholderiaceae_C; genus Alicycliphilus. Next base: position 11,483 of record JAFECU010000088.1, read on the forward strand.
AGTGATGCGAACGACGTCGACCATTCTGAAGAAGGCCGGAGTAGGGAAGGTGGGGGCTGTGGCTGGTCGGTCTGCAGCATGGAGCGCCTGAAACATCGTGATTCCTCTTGACGTTTGTATGCACCGAAGAATGAATCACATCGTGTTTTTGGCATACCCAAGACAGCGCAGCCCAGAGAGCTGCGGCGTGCCGAGCTGGCCTGTGCTCCGCGTTCAGGCGCATGTCTGCTGAAGAATGCTGCGTTGGTCCGTTGGCTGGCCAAGAGTCAGCCAGATGTTGATCAGGGCGGCGGGCGATCTGATATGCCCGCATCGGCTGAAGCGCGCGCATCACGCAGCGCTTCGGTCTGTATGGAGCCGCTTCTCTTGAATCCTCGGTCTCCCGCGATGAACGCCTCCAGCATGTGCGGGATCAGCGTCGTTGCATCGACCGCCTCGCCATACGCCTGCGCGTGCAGCGCGGCGTAGCGGTCAAGGTCGGCCCTGAGGCTGGCCGGACAAGCAAAGATCAGTTTGACGCTCTCGGTTTTGGGCAACGGCCCTAGCCGCAGTTTCTTGGTCACGTTCATCGCATTGCTCCCCGATTGAAGAACAGTGGCTGGTACGGTCGCAACACCAGATCGCGGTTGACGATGATCCTCACCGGCAGGCCCGGCCGCTCGGTCAAGGTCGGCTGGATATTCATGTTGCGCCGGGTCATCTCCTGCCCCACCTGGTTGATGCTGTCCTGCGCGCTGTCGCGCCCGGCGATCACGATGCGATTGCCGTTCTGCCGGTTCTCCGGCGCGGCCAGCTCGGCGCCTACGCCCAGCAGCGTCGTCAGCGCCGCGCCGGCAAAGACGCGATCCCAATGCCAATCGACGCCATCCTCCAGCCCGGAATATCCCGCCGGGTCAGTGCCCGCGAGGTTGTCGAGCTTCAGCGATGACGTGTCCGGCAGGATGATGCGGTTCCACACCACCTGCACGCGGCTCTGCCCGTAGCTGACCTGGCTGTTGTAGCGCCCGAGGATGCGCGATCCCTGTGGGATCAGCAGGAACTTGCCCGTGGCTGTGTCATAGACCGGCTCCGTCACCGTGGCGATCACGTCGCCCGGAAGATCGGACTTGATGCCCGTCACCAGTGCCCCGGCGATCACCGTTCCGGCCATGACCTGGTACGGCGAGGACGGTATTTGCAGATTGCCGGAATTGCGGGTTTCCGTAGAGCCGCCTTTCAGGAAAGCCTCTTTCTGGTCTTGCCGGTTCTGCACGGCGGTCGGGTCGGATGGTTGGGCCGCCGTTGAGGCCGGCCCGGCGGCCAGCGGGTCGAAGCCCGCCAAGGCGCTGCCGGGCGTAGCCGCCGCGATTTGGGCCGTGCCTGGCGCTGCGGCCTTGCCCTGAGCACCCGAGCGGAAGAACACCGACGAAGCCGCCGCCGCATCGGCCTCCTTGCGCAACGCATCCGCCGGATCATGCCCCGGTGGCGCATACGTCGGCGTCACCGGCTGCTGCGACTTCACGATGGCCGGGCCGAGATCGCCCGGCAGCGGTGGCCCCAGCTCGGGCACCTTCGGCGGCAGCTTCGAGTAGTCGGTCGGCAGGCCATCCAGCCCTTCGGACTTCGAGACGCGATCGACGTTGTAAAGCTCGGTCTGCTCGCCCGCGCCACGCTGATGCGGTTGCAGCGACCAGATTGTGGCTCCGAGCACGGCGACCGACAAGCCGCCGACGAGGATGGCCAGCGTGCGCCGATTCAGTCGTGTGACCGGACGCGGCTGGGCGCGCAGTGCCACTGCCTCGGGTGCGACCTTGCCCGCCTGCGGTGCAAGATCAGGGGAATCGTCCTGGTTCATGGTCAGTTCCTCCGCGTGCCACCCGAAACCCCGTCCGTGCGCTCGATCCGCACCACGTCGCCCTTGTCCCCGCCAAGACGCAGCTCGGCCGCACCGAACAGCCGATCCACGATGTAGTACGGCGCGCGGAAGCGGTAGTTCACCAGTTGCCCGTCGCCCTGCGCGCCAATGACGAATAGAGGCGGCAACTCGCCTTGGGCAATGCCCGGCGGAAACTGGATGTAGACCTTCTCGCCGTCGTCGAAAGCGCGCAGCGGCTTCCAGGGCGGATTGCTGCCGCTGACGGCGTAGCGGAAACGGATCTTCTCCAGCGACAGCCCGGCATCGACTGGCGCGGCGGCGCTGGCCGCCTGCGCCTGGCGCTGCAAGGCCAGCATCTTGTCCTTCGGATACTCCCAGGACACCGACGCCATCCATGTCTTCTCGGTCGAAGTCAGCTCCAGCAGGTAGGTGCGCCGGCTGGTGGTGATGACCAGATTGGTCTTCAGGCCCGAGCGGATCGGCTTGACCATCACATTGACGCGCAGCGCATCGCCGCTGCCGCTCGATGTATCTCCGACGATCCAGCGCACCGTATCGCCGGCGGCCACCGTCACCAGTTCCTCACCGGGCTGGAGCGCGATCACCGTCACGCGGCCCACGGCCGCATAGACCTGATACAGCGCGCCATCGGTGAAGGGCCACACCTGAATTGCATTGACGTAGCCCTCGCGTGTCGGCGCGATGCGCGCCTCGGCGTTGGCACGAGCCACGCGCACGGTTTCATCGGCGGGTTCCGGCGTGGGCTTGTCATCCGGCACAGGTTTCATCTGCGCCGGCATCGGCAACACCTGCGGCACGGCCACCACTTCCACCGGCTTCGGCGGCTCGGGCAGCGGTTGGGCCCGCACCGGCTCATCGAGCGAGATGGACGGCGGTGGCTTGCCCTGCGTAGCGCAGCCCGCGAGGACAAGCAGCATCACAGGCAAGACGGATTTACGGAAAAGATCATTCATGGCTTGGCTCCTTCGTTTCCTTCCAGTTCGCGGCTCCACGACAGGCCGTTGACGTAAATGCCCAAGGGGTTCTTGCGCAGGCGCTGCTCGGTGCGCGGCGTCTGCTGCACGATGGAAGCCACGGCGTTCCAGCGCTCGGTGCGATCCAGCGCGCCGTTGACGAAGTGCGTCTCCGTCCAGCGCACGTTGAACGACGTGTCGCTGGCGCGGGTCACACTGGTGATCTGCACCGTCACCGACTCCTTGCCGATGCGCGCGAACGGATCGTTCACGCGG
>JAFECU010000089.1 GCA_018242005.1 Pseudomonadota bacterium
AGGGATCGAGTTCTTTCATGGCGGTGTCTCCTTAGGCGCGGCCGCGCAGCATGCTGATGTAGGTGGGCTTGAGCGCCATGGTCTTCATGACCCAACTGATCCACAGTTCCTCCAGCGGCGCGATCACGCCGGGGAAGGATGGCACCAGGTTGTTCTGGTAGTCGAACTCCACCAGCATGGCGCGGCCCAATCGCGTGATCAGTGGGCACGAGGTGTAGCCTGTGTAGAGCGCGTCCGAGGTCTTGCCCGCGATCTCGGCAACGATATGGTCGACCGCGACGGGCACCTGCCACTTCACGCTCGCTGCGGTCTTGCCCTTGGGCACCCCGGCGATGTCACCGACGCCGAAAACGTTGCGGTAGCGCACATGACGCAGCGTGCCCTTGTCGACCTCCAGCCAGCCTTCGGCGGCCCACGCGCCGGTTTGCCACGGCAGCGGGCTGTTGCGGATGGGCTCGGGCGCACGCATGGGGGGAATGACGTGGATGAAGTCGTAACCCTGTTCTTCGGTTCCCGCCGGCGTGTTGAACGTGGCGATGCGCTTGCCCGGATCGATGGCCTTGAGAACTCGCTCGTAGTTCACCTGGATACCGCGCTCCTGGAACAGCATGCGCACCTTCTCCGAGACGATGGGTACGCTGAACAGCGCCTTGTTGTTCGAGTTGTAGACGACCTCCGCCTTGCTGCGCTGGCCGCGCCGGCTCAGGTAGTCGTCCGTGATGAAGGTGTACTTCAGCGGCGCGCCCGCGCACTTCATCTCGGTGCCGGGGCGTAGAAAGACGCCACGGCCGCCCTTGTCGGCGAAAGCCGACATGGCTTGCCACGTGGCTTCGGCCTTGGCCGGGCTGTGGTAGATGCTGCCGATGCCGTTCTTGCCGATCAGGCCCTCTTCCATGCCTTCGATCAGGCCGTACTCCAGCTTCATGCCGGTGGCGACGACGAGGAAGTCGTATGCATGGGCCTCGCCGCTTTCCGTGACGACCTTCTTGCCTTCCGGATCGAACTCGGCCACGCGTTCCTGCACCAGCTCGACGCCGGCGGGCACGTATTCGGCGGTGGTGGACACCACGTAGCCTGCGGGCTTGATGCCCGAGCCCACCAGCGTGAAGCCTGGTTGGTAGAAATGCTCCTTGCGCGCGTCGATCAGCGTGATCTTCGCGCCGTCCAGCGCTTCCGAGAGGCGCGATGCTGCCGCCAGGCCCGCGGCGCCGGCGCCTGCGATGACGATTCGGGCCGTGGTCTTGACCTTGTTCGCCGCGTTGGCGATGCCCGGCGTAAGTGCAATGCCTGCAGCGCCGGCCGCACCAAGCGTCAGAAGAGCCCGGCGCCGATTGAGCGGTTGATCCATTGCCTTGTCTCCTTGGATAGGGTTCTTGTGGTGATTCATGGTCTCGTACCCCGTTTACTTCGGGGCGCAGTAGATGTCCCAGAGCATGCGCATGACGCGCACGACGTTGTCGTTGGCCAGCCGGTAGTAGACGTACTTCCCCTCCTTCTCGGTCTCGACCAGTCCCTCCTGACGCAACACGGCCAGCTGCTGCGACAACGTGGGCTGGCGAATGCCGGTGATGGCTTCCAGCTCGCCCACGTTGTGGCGAGCGGACGCGATCTGGCACAACAGCATCAAGCGGTCTTCGTTCGCAAGAACCTTGAGCAAGGCGCACGCTTCGCCAGCGTGCTCACGCAGCTGCTCGGGCGCTTTTAGGTTGCTCTTGTTGAACGGTGGCATCTTGGTTCTCGCTGTTGAACGAATGAAGAAATTATAATATGTAAATTCGTAAATCATTCCAGAGGTATCCCCGTGAATGTGATGGTTTCTGATGGGCTCGCCCGCGTGCCTTTCTCGTTGGCTTTCGAGGCCTACCGATGAGCGGGGCTTCCACCTCCCAACGGTCCTCTGCGGCCAAGCGGTGGCTGCCGGTCTTGTCCTGGGGGAAAACCTACGACCGAGGCCAATGGTCCGCGGACATGCTTGCGGCCGGCATCGTCACGCTGATGCTGATTCCCCAGAGCCTGGCCTACGCCATGCTGGCTGGCCTGCCACCGCAGGCGGGCCTCTATGCGAGCATGCTTCCCCTGCTTGCCTATGCGGTGTTCGGCAGCAGCCGCACACTGGCTGTCGGGCCGGCGGCGGTGACGTCGTTGATGACCGCCGCAGCCGTCGGGCAGGTTGCTGCGGCGGGCTCCGCTGACTATTGGGCGGCGGCGCTGGTGCTGGCTTTGCTGTCTGGCCTGATGCTGACCCTCATGGGCGTGCTGCGGCTTGGCTGGCTGGCGAACTACCTCAGCCATCCGGTCATATCCGGCTTCATCTCGGCGTCCGGCGTGCTGATCGCCTTGAGCCAGGCCAAGCACGTGCTGGGGATTGCGGCATCGGGCGATACCCTGCCGGAACTGCTTCCCGCGCTATGGCGAGGTCTGCCCCAGACCAATGGCCCAACCGTGGCTCTGGGGCTGTCGGCGCTCTTGTTCCTGTGGTGGTCGCGCAGCGGGCTCAAGCCATGGCTGCGCCGCATCGGCATCGGGCAGCGCTGGGCAGATGCCCTCGCCAAGGCGGGACCCGTGGCAGCCATCGCGGCGACCACAGTCGCAGTCTGGGCCTGGGACTTGGCCGCGCACGGCGTGCGTGTGGTAGGGGTGGTGCCACAGGGACTTCCGCCGTTCACGCTTCCTGCGTGGAACCCGGCCCTGTGGACGGAACTGGCCGTGCCAGCGCTGTTGCTCAGCGTGGTCGGCTTCGTTGAATCCATCTCGGTGGGGCAAACGCTCGCGGCCAAACGGCGCCAACGTGTCGAACCGGATCAGGAGCTGGTCGCGCTGGGAACGAGCAATGTGGCAGCGGCCTTCACGGGTGGTTTGCCGGTAACGGGTGGCTTCTCGCGTTCCGTGGTCAATTTTGACGCCGGCGCGCAGACGCCGGCGGCCGGGATCTACACCGCTATCGGCATCGCCGTTGCGACCTTGCTGCTCACGCCGCTGCTGCACCACCTGCCACAGGCCACCCTGGCAGCAACCATCGTGGTGGCGGTGCTCTCGCTGGTCGATCTGGGCATGCTCAAGCGGACCTGGCAATACTCACGCTTCGATTTCACTGTGGTGGCGGCCACACTGGCCGCGACCCTGCTGGCGGGCGTGGAGACTGGCCTGATCGCCGGGGTAGGCCTGGCGCTGATGCTGCATCTGTACCGCAGCAGCCGGCCGCATGTGGCTGTGGTCGGGCTCGTGCCCGGGACCGAACACTTTCGCAACGTGCTTCGCCATTCCGTGCTAACGAGCCCGCAGGTGCTGGGGCTGCGCGTCGACGAAAGCCTGTACTTCGCCAACGCACGCTATCTGGAGGACCGCATCAATGAGGCTGTCGCGGATCGCCCCGAACTCCGGCACGTGGTGCTTCAGTGCTCGGCCATCAACGACATCGACGCCAGCGCGCTCGAAAGCCTGGAAACGATCGAGGCGCGGTTGAACGAGGCGGGCATCCGGCTCCATCTGTCGGAAGTGAAGGGACCGGTGATGGACAAGCTCGCCGGCACACCGTTTCTGACGCGCCTCAGTGGACGGATCTACCTCACCCACTATCAAGCCATCGCGGAATTGTCCCCCGACAGCCTGGCCTGAGGCAGCGAGGGCCGCGGCCACGAGTCACATCATTGGCGTCAATGCTCACGTCTGCAGTAGCAGTAGACGAACTGCTGAGTTGACCCCCACGGCGTCGTGTGCAGGGTCGTCGAGTGGTCCAAGAGGAGGAAGCAACTGCCGAACTCGTCATGCAGTTCGTCGGACGAGTAGCGCACCACGGGTAGACCACTGCACTGCGTCGGACCTTGTGGGCCAAAT
>JAFECU010000008.1 GCA_018242005.1 Pseudomonadota bacterium
CATGCGCACCCTGTGGCAGCGCACCGGCGCCGGCCCCATGGCCGAGGCCGACGTGCTCGCCGTGCTGCAGCAGCTCTCGGGCCGCGACTGGTCGGCCGAGATCGCCCAATGGGTGCATGGCACGCAGGACCTGCCCCTGGCCGAGCTGCTGGCCGCCCACGGCATCACGCTGCAGGTCGAGCCCGCCCAACCCGCCCAGCGCCTGGGCCTGCGCGTGGCGGAAAACGGCGGCCTGCAGATCAAGACCGTGCTGCGCGGCGGCGCGGCCGAGGCCGCGGGCCTGATGGCCGGCGACGAATGGCTGGGCCTGGAGGCCCAGGGCCAGGCCTGGCGCCTGCACAAGCTGGGCGACCTGGCGCTCTACGCGGGCAGCGCCACCGAGGTCACGGCCCTGGTGGCGCGCGACCGGCGGCTGCTGCGCCTGCCCCTGGCCCTGCCACCCGCCCAGGCGGCCAGCGACACCGTGCGCCTGGACGTGCAGGACGCCGCCGTGGCGCAGCGCTGGCTGGGTGCCGGCGCAAGTCCGGCGTAGGCCGCCTTGGGTATATTCAAACGTCTGACCCTTCACCCACTACGTACAGGAGATCACCTTGGCCTACGAATGCATCGAAGTCCGCACCGAGGCGGAAAAAGTCGGCGTCATCACGCTCAACCGTCCCAAACAGCTCAATGCCCTAAACGGCCAGCTCATGGACGAGCTGGGCGCGGCGCTCAAGGCCTTTGACGCGGACGAGAAGATCGGCTGCATGATCATCACCGGCAGCGAAAAGGCCTTCGCCGCCGGCGCCGACATCGGCGCCATGGCCAAGTACAGCTTTGCCGACGCCTACAAGGGCGACTACATCACGCGCAACTGGGAAACGATCCGCACCATCCGCAAGCCCGTGATCGCGGCCGTCAGCGGCTTTGCCCTGGGCGGCGGCTGCGAGCTGGCCATGATGTGCGACTTCATCATCGCCGCCGACAACGCCAAATTCGGCCAGCCCGAGATCAAGCTCGGCGTCATCCCCGGCGCCGGTGGCACGCAGCGCCTGCCGCGCGCCGTGGGCAAGTCCAAGGCCATGGACATGGCCCTCACCGCCCGCATGATGGACGCCACCGAGGCCGAACGCTCCGGCCTGGTCAGCCGCGTCGTGCCGCTGGACAAACTCATGGAAGAAGCCCTGGGCGCGGCCCTCATCATCAGCGGCTTCTCGCAGATCGCCGTCATGGCGGCCAAGGAATCGGTCAACCGCGCCTTCGAGGGCACGCTGGCCGACGGCGTGATGTTCGAGCGCCGCCTGTTCCACGCGCTGTTCGCCACCCAGGACCAGAAGGAAGGCATGGACGCCTTCGTGAACAAGCGCCCGGCGGTTTTCACGAACCAGTGATTTTTTTGTTCTATAATTTGCGGCTTCGGTGGTATAGCTCAGTTGGTTAGAGCGCAGCATTCATAATGCTGATGTCCCAGGTTCAAGTCCCGGTACCACC
>JAFECU010000090.1 GCA_018242005.1 Pseudomonadota bacterium
GTGGTGCTGGACAACGCCACGGGCGAGGTGCTGGCCTGGGTGGGCTCGTCCGGGCCGCTGAGCCAGGCCGCCGATGTCGATGGCGTGCTCGCGCCGCGCCAGCCGGGCTCCACGCTCAAGCCCTTTCTGTACGCGCAGGCGATTACCGAGCGGCGCCTGACGGCCGCATCGCTGGTGCACGACTCGCCCGCGCAGATCCCCACGGCAGGGGGCCTGTACATACCGCAGAACTACGACCGGCAGTTCAAGGGCTGGGTGTCGGTGCGCCAGGCGCTCGCGGCCTCGCTCAACGTGCCGGCGGTGCGCACCCTGGTCATGGTCACGCCCGACGCCTTCTTCGATCAGCTCAGGCGCCTGGGCCTGCCGCTGGCCGAATCGGGCGGCTACTACGGCTACAGCCTGGCCCTGGGCAGCAGCGAGGTGCAGCTGTTGCACCTGACGAACGCCTACCGCGCGCTGGCCAATGGCGGCCGCCTGAGCCCCGTGGCCTATGTCCCCGCGGCGCCCGGCGCTCGCCCCGCGTTCACCCAGGCGCTGGATGCGGGCGCGGCCTTCATCGTGGGTGACATCCTGTCGGACCCCAACGCCCGCGTGCCCACCTTTGGCGGCGACAGCGTCCTGAACACGCGATTCTGGACGGCCGTGAAGACCGGCACCAGCAAGGACATGCGCGACAACTGGGCCCTGGGCTGGTCGGCGCGCTACACCGTGGGCGTATGGGTGGGCAACGCAGCTGGCGGCGCCATGCACGACGTGAGCGGCACCAGCGGCGCCGCGCCGATCTGGGCCGAGGTCATGCAGTTCCTGCACCGGCGCGATGCCAGGGGGGCTCCGCGGCCGCCCGCTGGCCTTGTGCGCCAGCAAGTCGCCTTTGGCGGTGGCGACCGGCCCGAGGCCGCGCGCCAGGAATGGTTTGTGCCCGGCACGCAGCAGGCGGTGTTTGCTATTGGTTCAGAAGCTGCTGGCGCTTATGAGGAAAGCGCTGTAGGCCAAAAACACGAAAAACCAGAGTTGCTGGCGCGCATCGTGGCCCCGGCGCCGGGCAGCATCGTCGCGCTGGACCCGGACATTCCCCCCGCGCACCAGCGCCTGCGGTTCGAGGCCACGGGCGGAGCGGGCCTGCGCTGGCGCATCGACGGCAAACCCGCGGGGCAGGGCGCAGTGCTGGCCTGGCTGCCCTGGCCCGGGCGCCACCGCGTGCAGCTGCTGGATGCGCGCGGACGGCCGCTGGACCAGATCAGCATCGAGGTACGCGGGGCGGGCGTCAAACCCGGTGCGCGCCGGGACAATGCGCCTGCCATGGGCGGCGGCTAGGGCCTGTTAACGCTATGCGCGATCCCCTTGCATAGCGTTAACAGGCCCTAAGCGCGAGGTCACACCGCTCTTGCGCTCTCGCGCGCCGCGACGCGGTCGCGCCAGGCCTGCAGGTGGCTAAACCCCTCGGCCCCGGCGTCGAACTTCATCAGGCCGCGGGCGAACTCATGCGCGCAGAACGCCGTGATGTCGGCGATGGTGAAACGCTCTCCCGCCATCCATTCCTGCTGTGCCAGGGTGTCGTTGAGCCAGCGTGCGCGTTCGCGTACACGCTCGCCCTGGGCGCGGCCGAAGTCTGCAAATTGCGGGTGTTCGAGTGCCGCAAGGCCCGGGTGGGTGTGGCGCACGCAGTTGGCGATCGGCAGCAGCCAGTACCACTCGACGCGGCGGTCGTGCATCTCGATGAAGGCGCGCTCCTCCATGTCGCGCCCCATCAGGTTGGGCTCGGGATGCAGGCCTTCGAGGTAGCTGCAGATGGCACGGGTCTCGCTGAGCAGGCGCCCGTCGGCCAGCTCCAGAGCCGGCACGGTCGATACCGGGTTGCGCGCCCGGTAGGCCGCGGCCTTGTGCTCGCCCGCGTTCAGGTCCATGGACACCCGCTCGATGCCGTCCATGCCTTTTTCGTGAATGAACATCAGCACCCGGCGCGGGTTGGGGGCGCGGTGCGCGGTGTACAGCTTCATGCGTCCTGCTCCTGGTCGGGTTGGCCGGTGATCACCATGGTGCGAGCCTTCGCGGCAAAGGCCTGGGCCCCGGCCTCGCCGTCGCGTTCCAGATCCATTTTGGCCGGCGGCTGCAGCAGGCCGCGTTGCACCGCGGGGCGTGCGCGAATGGCATCGCGCCAGCGCCGCAGGTGCTCCAGACCGTCGATCGAGATACCCGACCAGCGGTGCGTGCGCACCCAGGCCCAGTTGGCAATGTCGGCAATGGAGTAGTCGCCCGCCAGCCATTCATGATGCGCCAGATGGCCGTCCAGCACCTCGAACAGGCGCCGGCCCTCGGCCTGGTAGCGGTCTATGGCTGGCTGGATCTTCTCGGGCCAGTAGCGGTAGAACACATTGGCCTGGCCCATCATTGGGCCGACGCCTCCCATCTGGAACATCAGCCACTGCAGCACGCGCGAGCGCCCCTTGGCGTCCTGCGGCATCAGGCGGCCGGTCTTCTCGGCCAGGTAGACCAGGATGGCGCCGGACTCGAACACAGCAAAGTCATCGGCATCGTGATCCACGATGGCGGGAATGCGCCCGTTGGGGTTGATGGCCAGGAACTGCGGGCGCTTTTGCTCGCCGGCGCCGAGGTCGAGCACCTGTAGCCGATACGGCAGGCCCAGCTCCTCGAGCGCGATGGACACCTTGTGGCCGTTGGGTGTGGGGGCGGTGTAGAGGGTCAGCATGAGGGCATCGTAGCGGCGCCGCAAAAATTTCACAGCGTGGGCAAAACCCTTCAACTGCAGCCCGCCGGGCAGGGCTACGATGCGCGCTTTGTTGTTGCACTCTCCTGTTGCCATGCCCGACCTGTCCAAAATCACCTGTATCGAAGACCTGCGCCAGGTGGCCGAATGCCGCGTGCCGCGCATGTTCTATGACTACGCCGACTCGGGCTCGTGGACCGAGGGCACCTACCGCGCCAACGAGAGCGACTTTCAGAGAATCAAGTTCCGCCAGCGCGTGGCCGTGAACATGGAGGGCCGCAGCACCGCCACCACCATGGTCGGCCAGCAGGCCAGCATGCCCGTGTGCATCGCCCCGGTGGGCCTGACGGGCATGCAGCATGCCGACGGCGAGATCCACGCCGCGCGCGCGGCCGAGAAGTTCGGCATTCCGTTCACGCTCTCGACCATGAGCATCTGCTCCATCGAGGACATAGCGGAAAACACCAGCGCGCCGTTCTGGTTCCAGCTCTACATGATGCGCGACCGCGACGCCATGGCCCGCATGATCGGGCGCGCCAAGGACGCCAGATGCAGCGCCCTGGTGCTCACGCTCGACCTGCAGGTCATAGGCCAGCGGCACAAGGACATCAAGAACGGTCTGACCGCACCACCCAAGCCCACGATCAAGAACATCCTCAACCTCATGACCAAGCCGCGCTGGTGCCTGGGGATGGCGGGCACGCAGCGGCGCACCTTCCGCAACCTGGTGGGCCATGTGAAGGGCGTATCCGACATGAACTCGCTGGCCGCCTGGACCAACGAGCAGTTCGACCCGCGCCTGTCCTGGGAGGACGTGCGCTGGGTCAAGGAGCAGTGGGGCGGCAAGCTGATCCTGAAGGGCATCATGGAGGTGGAGGACGCGCAGCTTGCCGTGCAGAACGGCGCCGACGCCATCGTGGTCAGCAACCACGGCGGGCGCCAGCTCGACGGCGCGCCGTCCTCCATTGCCGCGCTGCCCGCCATCGTGGACGCCGTGGGCGACAGGCTGGAGGTGTGGATGGACGGCGGCATCCGAAGCGGCCAGGACGTGCTGCGCGCCTGGGCTCTTGGCGCCCGCGGCGTGATGATCGGCCGCGCCATGGTCTACGGCCTGGGGGCATTCGGCGAGGCCGGCGTGAGCAAGGCGCTGCAAATCATCCACAAGGAGCTGGATGTGAGCATGGCCTTCTGCGGCCATACCCAGCTGCAGAACGTGGACCGTTCCATCCTCGTGCCCGGCACCTACCCGGTTGCCTGTTGATGGCGGGGCCGGCCCGGGCACGATGCGCCGGCCGTCAGCGCGGCTGCAGCGCGCCCAGCGTCGCAAGGTAGGCCACCAGGTCCTCGCGGTCGCTGGCATCGGGCACCTGGTAGCCCATGGCCTGGCCGGGAATCAGCGCCTCGGGGTTGGCCAGCCAGGCCAGCAGGTTGGCGCGTGTCCACACGATGCGGCTGGATGCCAGCGCAGGTGAATAGCTGAAGCCGGGCACGCTGCCGGCGCGCCGGTCCAGCACGCCGGCATGCATGGGGCCGGTGCGGTTGGCGGCGACGCTGTGGCATGCGCTGCAGCGGCTCTCGTAGAGGGTGCGGCCGCGCTCGACCGACTGGGCCGCGGCCGGCACGCAGGCCAGCAGCAGCCACACCCCCAGGGCAGGTGCCAGTGCCATGGCCTCAGGCTCCGAAGGACAGGGCGCCGGACGGCAGCGCCCGGCCCAGCGCCGAGGTCAGCACCGTGAAGTGCATGGTCTCGTCGGCCGCCAGGCGCGCGGCCACCTTGGCCAGGTCCTTGCTGGCCAGCGACGGAATCACGCCCAGATAGGCGTTCGCCGCGCCCAGCTCCAGGCGCGTGGCTAGGCCCAGCACGTCGGCCTGGTTCTTCAGCATGTCGGCCTGCAGCGCCTTGGCGTAGTCGTCCAGGGACTTCTCGGCCACCGGCATGCCGCCCATCTTCTGGATGGTGGCCATCAGCGCGTCGCGGTGCGCCTTGTGGTGGCCCTGGAACTGCACGGCCAAGTCGAGCACGGGCTTTTGCAGCAGCCCGCTGCCCGCGCCGA
>JAFECU010000091.1 GCA_018242005.1 Pseudomonadota bacterium
CGTGGGACGCTACGTGACACGCGAGTTTCGCTTTGACATGCTTCCGCAGATCCTGCTTCGCTCGGCCGTGTACTCAGCCATCGTGTTGTTTCTGGTCGCGGCGGCCGCGGTGTTCTCGTGGCTGTTGATCTACGGCAAGGTGCCGCAGGCCGCAGCCAGCTGGATCCAGACCGTGGCCAAGGACCCGGTGAGTTTCCTGCTGATCACAAACGTGATCCTGCTCGTCATCGGAACGGTGATCGATGGCATCCCTGGCCTCATCATGACCGTGCCCATTCTGCTACCCATCGCCACCGAGGTCTACCACATAGACCCACGCCATTTCGGCGTGGTGGTAGTGGTGAACCTAGTATTGGGGCTGATGTCGCCCCCCGTGGGTCTATCCTTCTTTGTCGCCGCCGCCGTCACCGGTGCAAAGCCCGGAAAGATGTTCATGGTCACCATGCCCTTCTTCCTGATCTGCTGTGCAGCGCTGGTACTGCTTTCTCTGTACCCCAGCCTCTCCCTCGGTCTCTTGAAGTAAACCTAACCCACCGAAAGGCATCCACCATGACCCTGACTCGCCGTCACTTTGTCCAGGCCAGCGCTGCACTTGCAGCTCCTGCTTTCATCGGCCAAACCCACGCACAGGCCAAGGAGTTCCGCCTGGGACTGATCACACCTGCTGGCCACTCCTGGAACCGTGCCGCCTTGGCCTTTGGTGAATCACTGAAGAAGGAAAGCAACGGACGACTTTCGGTCACGGTATTCCACTCGGGGCAACTCGGCAACGAGGCAGCCATGATGCAGCAGCTGCAGACCGGAGCGCTTGATATGGGTTGGATCCAGGCCGCAGAACTAGGCTCACGCGTCTCAAGCATCGCGGCCATCAACGCACCGTATCTGGTGCGCTCCACTACCGATGTTGCCAAGCTGGTGCGCCACGATGCGGCGCTGAAGCTGCTCGACGTACTGCCCAAGGAGACCGGCACCATAGGCCTGGGCTGGGGTATCACTGGCATGCGCGTGGTGTTCTCGACCAAGGACATCAACGGCGTGAAGGATATTAAGGGCATGAAGCTGCGCATCAACCCCACGCCGGTATATCGTGACTTCTACCAGCAGTTGGGGGCCGCACCCACGCCCATTCCTACACCGCAGGTGTTCGATGCCATGGCCAATGGCCAAGTGGACGGACTGGAAGCTGACATCGAGTTCTCGTGGAATCAGCGCTTCGACAAGGTGTCTAAAGCCATGCTGCAGATGAACGCGCTATTCATGCCGTTCGCGCCACTGGTGTCGGGGCGCGTATGGCAGAAGCTAGACGCAAAGGACAGGGAGCTGATCCGTGGGATTGTGCGCCAAGCACTCGACGCACAGATCAAGGACATCGTTACCACCGAACTGGGCCTGATTGACAAGTTCAAGGCCGCGCCCTTCCCGATCCGCACCGAGCCTGGACTCAACGTGACGCCACTGATTCAGGAGTTCGACAAGGTCTGGCTGCCCAAAGCGCCGCAAATAGCCGAGCTGCGCAAGATTGGCGCCACTCTTTGACGGCCGCCCTGGCACTCGCGCGCTGCAACGCCTTCAGGAACCATCACCATGCTATGGCCATCCCTGAAAACCACTGTTCTCGCCACAGCCGCGCTGGCGTGCGCTTCATCCGTCCTGGCCGAGCAGCAGGTCCTCAAGATCGGCCACGGCGGACTATTGTTGGGCCCCAACGCCTTTGCCGGGCGCGACAACGACAACGGCGTGGACCTGACAGCCGAAGAGCTCAACGCCCACAAGATCAGCGTGGGGAGCACGACGCTGAAGTTTGAGGTCGTCTCCGAAGACGACCAGTGCGACGCCAA
>JAFECU010000092.1 GCA_018242005.1 Pseudomonadota bacterium
GCCGGTGGAGCAGGTGCGCATAGGCCTGGCCGTGCGCGCCCGCATCGACAGCATGGCCGAGGGGCCGCTGCTGGTGTTCACCGCACGCGAGGAGCAGGCATGACCACGCATGCATCACGCGGCTCCATTGCCATCCTGGGTACGGGCCTGGCCGGCATGGGCCATGCCGGCGGCGCCACCGAGCAGGAAATCATTGCCCGCGCTAGCTGCCTGGCGATCGAGCGCAGCGGCCTGCGCAAGTCGGACATCGACGGCATCATCACCTCGAGCCTGACCTCGCCCTGGTGGGTGATGCGCATGGCGGAATACTTGGGCATACGTCCACGCTTTTCCGACAGCACCATGTTCGGCGGCTCGGCCTTCATCGCCGACCTGAAGATCGCGCAGATGGCGATAGACGCCGGCGAATGCGAGAACGTGCTGATCTGCTATGGCGCCACGCCGCGCAGCGCGCCCAGCAGCTCCAAGATCAACCAGATGCGCGCCGAGCTCGACCCCCAGCCCTATGAGCACCCGTACAAGGCCTTCAACCCGGTATCGAGCTACGCGCTGGCCGCGGCGCGCCACATGCACGAGTACGGCACGACGCGCCAACAGCTGGCAGAGGTGGCGGTGTCCGCGCGCCAATGGGCGCAGCTCAATCCCGACGCCTTTTCCAAAAAACCCTTGAGCGTGGACGATGTCATCAACGCCAAGATGATCTCGGACCCGTTCACCACGCTCGACTGCTGCCTGGTCACGGACGGCGCGGGCGCCATCGTGGTCAGCTCGTCCCAGCGCGCCCAGGCGCTGCACGCCAAGCCCATCTACGTGCTGGGCAGCGGCTTTGCCCATTGGCATAGGCAGATTTCGTGCATGGAAGACCTCACGGTGACGCCGGCCGTTGAATCGGGGCACAAGGCCTTTGCGCAGGCGGGCCTCACGCCGGCCGACATCGACGTGGTGGAGCTGTACGACGCCTTCACCATCAACCCCATCCTGTTCCTGGAAGACCTGGGCTTCTGCAGGAAGGGCGAGGGCGGCGCCTTCATAGCGGGCGGGCGCATCGCGCCGGGCGGCGCCTTCCCCATGAACACCAACGGCGGCGGACTGTCCTGCGTGCACCCGGGCATGTACAGCATCTTCCTGATCATCGAGGCCGTGACGCAGCTGCGTGGCGAAGGCATGGCCCGGCAGGTGGCCGGCGCGCAGACCGCGCTGGTGCATGGCAACGGCGGCGTGCTGTCCAGCGAGGCCACGGCGATTCTTTCGTCGCAGCGGTAGGAGGTTGATGATGCTTGCGAGCGCATTGCACGGCGTGCGGGTAGTGGACCTGTCGCGCATCCTGGCCGGGCCCTGGTGCACCCAGAACCTGGCCGATCTGGGCGCCCATGTGCTCAAGGTGGAGCGGCCCGGCCAGGGCGACGACACGCGCGGCTGGGGCCCGCCCTTCATCACGGCCGCATCGGGCGAGAAGGTGGCGGCCTATTTCCTGTCCTGCAACCGGGGCAAGCAGTCGGTGACGGCGGATTTTGCCGACGCCGCCGACCGCGCGTGGCTTCTGCGCCAGATCCGCGACGCCGACGTGCTCGTGGAGAACTACAAGGTCGGCACGCTGGCCAAATATGGCCTGGACTACGCCGCGCTGGCCGTGCTCAACCCGGGTCTGATCTACTTGTCCATCACCGGCTTTGGCCAGAGCGGCCCGTATGCCCACAGACCGGGTTACGACTACATCTTCCAGGGCATGGGCGGTCTCATGAGCTACACCGGCGTGGCGGATGGCGAACCCGGCGCCGGCCCGCTGCGTGCCGGCGTGGCCGTGGTGGACCTGATGACTGGCATGTATGCCACCAGCGCCGTGCTCGCCGCCCTGGTGCAGCGCGGCCGCATGGGCCATGGCCAGCATCTGGACATCGCCCTGCTGGACGTGGCCGTGGCCATGAATGCGAACCAGGGGGCAAACTACCTGGTGTCGGGCGACAGCCCGGCGCGCAGCGGCAACACGCACCCCAACCTGGCGCCCTATGAGGTGTTTGCCTGCGTCGACGGCTACATGATCCTGGCCATAGGCAACGACGCGCAGTTCGCGGCCTTCTGCCGGCTGATGGGCACCGATTGGCACCAACAGCCTGAGTTCACGACCAATGCCGGGCGCCTCACGCACCTCAAGCGGCTACGTCCGCTGCTGCGCGAGAAGCTGGCGCAGTGGCAGGTGGCGGCGCTGGGTCAGGCACTGGACGCGAATGGCATCTCTTGGGGGAACATCAACGACCTGGAGCAGGTCTTCGCCCACCCCCAGGTGCAGCACCGCGAGATGCTGCAGACCGTGGAGCACCCGCAGCTGGGGCGGCTCAGGCTGGCGCGCAACCCCATGGTGCCCGCAGGTCAGGCCGCGCCTGTCGCACCCCCTCCGGTACTCGGGCCTGCCGCGCTGCCAGAGGCCACTCACTACACCCAACAGGAGACTTGAATGAAGCATGTGAAAAAGACGCTGCTGGCGCTTGCGCTGGGCGCGGCGGCCGCACCCGCGGCATGGGCCGCGGGCTACCCCGACAAGCCCGTGCGCCTGATCGTGCCCTATGCCGTGGGCGGCGCCACTGACGTGATCGGCCGTGTGGTGGCGCGCTACCTTGGGGATGAACTGGGGCAGTCGGTGTTCGTCGAAAACCGGCCCGGCGCGGGTGGCAGCACCGGATCGCTCTACGCCTCCAAGCAGCTCGCGGACGGCTACACGCTGGTGATGATGGTGGAGAGCTCGCACGCGGTGAACCCCAACGTCTACGCCAAGCCGGCCTACGACCCGGTGAAGGACTTCACGCCCATCAGCAACATTGCCAACGTGCCGGGCGTGATGGTGGTCGGCTTCAACTCGCCCTACAAGACGGCCCAGGACGTGGTGGAGGCCGCGCGCAAGGCGCCGGGCAGGCTCAACTACGGCTCCTCTGGCAATGGCGGCTACAGTCATCTGAGCGGCGCGCTGTTCGGCAACACCACGGGCACGCAGATCACCCATGTGCCCTA
>JAFECU010000093.1 GCA_018242005.1 Pseudomonadota bacterium
GCCGATGCGCTCGCTTGGCAAGAGCGACTTCGCGGGTCTTGCGAACTACATCACCGACGCGCAAAGCAAAGACCACCGGCTGGGCCAGGTGCAGGCGACGAACTGCGAAGCCGGTTCCATCCAGGACGCCATCACGGAGGTGCTGGCGACCCAGCACACGAACACCCGCGCGAAGGGCGACAACACCTACCACCTGATCGTCAGCTTCCGCGCCGGCGAGCAGCCGAGCGCCGACACCTTGCGCGCGATTGAGGAACGCATCTGCGTCGGGCTGGGCTATGGCGAGCATCAGCGAATCAGTGCCGTCCACAACGACACCGACAACTTGCACATCCACATCGCCATCAACAAGATTCATCTTTCGCGCCGGCAACTCGGCTGTGCGCGATGATGGCGAGCGTCTGGCCGTGTCCAGCCAAGCCGACCGCGCCGGCGTGGCGGCGGCGCTGCGCCTGGCGATGGAACGCTATGGCGAGCGCATCGCCGTCAGCGGCAGCGTGGCGTTCAAGGCCGCCGTGATCCGAGCGGCGGTCGATGCGCAGCTCCCTATCACCTTCGCCGATCCAGCCCTGGAAAGCCGGCGGCAGGCCGAGACCACGAAGGCCGAGGTCAAGCGCCGGCCAGGCGTGCCGGCAGCCGGCCCGGAACCACCGCCGCATCGCCGGCATGGCCTGCGCACGCTTGGCCAGCTCGACAACCTGCACATTGAGGGCGAGGCCCAACGGCCGGCGCAAGTGCCGACCACCTCGGCCCCGAAGCCGTCCAGGGTCCAGAAGTCGGCACCGTCCGAGTTGGAGCAGCGCGAGGCCCGGATACGGGCGCAGATGGAAGCCAAGAGGGCGAGACGCCAGGGCAGGAAGGGGCGTGGAGCTTGATGGGGTCGCCTCAGAAAACGGAAAATAAAGCACGCTAAGCCGGTTGCAGCGGTCGTAGCGGCCTGAACTTGCCCGCGCCGATCTTGGCGCTGCTGCGCCAGAGGTAATCGCCGGTGAGGTTGATGTGCTCCCAACCGAGCGGCGACAGGTACTGCAACAGCGCGTCATCAACGGCATGGCCGTTGCCACGCAGCGCGTGCGCAGCCCGTTCCAGATAGACCGTGTTCCACAACACGACGGCAGCCGTTACCAGATTGAGGCCGCTAGCCCGGTAGCGCTGCTGCTCGAAACTGCGGTCGCGGATTTCACCCAGGCGGTTGAAAAACACTGCCCTGGCCAGCGCATTGCGCGCCTCGCCCTTGTTCAGGCCGGCATGCACGCGGCGGCGCAGTTCCACGCTTTGCAGCCAGTCCAGGATGAACAGCGTGCGCTCGATGCGGCCCAGCTCGCGGAGCGCCACGGCCAGGCCGTTCTGGCGTGGGTAGCTGCCGAGCTTTCGGAGCATCAGGGAGGCCGTCACCGTGCCCTGCTTGATCGAGGTGGCCAGCCGCAGGATTTCGTCCCAATGGGCGCGGACGTGCTTGATGTTGAGCGTGCCGCCGATCATGGGTTTCAGCGCGTCATAGGCGGCGTCGCCCTTCGGGATGTAGAGCTTGGTGTCGCCCAGGTCGCGGATGCGCGGCGCGAAGCGGAAGCCCAGGAGGTGCATCAGGGCGAAGACGTGATCGGTGAAGCCCGCCGTGTCGGTGTAATGCTCCTCGATCCGCAAGTCGGACTCGTGGTACAGCAGGCCGTCGAGCACGTAGGTCGAATCGCGCACGCCGACGTTCACGACCTTGGTGTGAAATGGCGCGTACTGGTCAGAAATGTGGGTGTAGAACGTCCGCCCTGGGCTGCTCCCGTATTTCGGGTTGATGTGGCCGGTGCTCTCGGCCTTGCTGCCGGTGCGGAAGTTCTGGCCGTCCGACGATGAGGTGGTGCCGTCGCCCCAGTGCTCGGCGAAGGGATGGCGGAACTGTGCGTTGACCAGATCGGCCAGCGCCGCCCCGTAGGTTTCGTCGCGGATGTGCCAGGCTTGCAGCCAAGCCAGCTTGGCGTAGGTCGTGCCGGGGCAAGACTCCGCCATCTTGGTCAGGCCCAGGTTGATCGCGTCGGCGAGGATCGTGGTCAGCAACAGGTTCTTGTCTTTGGCCGGGTCGCCCGATTTCAGATGCGCGAAATGCCGAGTGAAGCCCGTCCATTCGTCCACCTCCAGCAGCAGTTCGGTGATCTTGACGTGCGGCAGGATCATTGCCGTCTGGTCGATCAGCGCTTGGGCGGTGTCGGGTACCGCCGCGTCGAGCGGCGTGATCTTCAAGCCTGACTCGGTGATGATGGCGTCACCAAACGCGACCGATTCGGTCAGCTCGATTTCGAGATACTCGGCGGGCAACTCGGCATCAGCCAGCACGCCCTTTACCCACCCGTCGAAGTCCGGTCCCACTTGGCTCGCCGAAACATTGAC
>JAFECU010000094.1 GCA_018242005.1 Pseudomonadota bacterium
CACGCCACCCTGAATCGCCGCGCCAACGGCGACGGCCTCATCCGGGTTGACGTCCTTGCGCGGCTCCTTGCCGAAGAACTCCTTGACGGTCTCCTGCACCTTGGGCATGCGCGTCATGCCGCCGACCAGGATCACGTCATTGATGTCGGCGACTGCAATGCCGGCGTCCTTGATGGCCGTGCGGCAGGGGGCGATGGTGCGTTCGATCAGGTCGTCCACCAGGGATTCGAGCTTGGCGCGCGTGAGCTTGATGTTCAGGTGCTTGGGGCCCGAGGCGTCGGCCGTGATGTAGGGCAGGTTGATGTCGGTCTGCGAGGAGTTGGAGAGCTCGATCTTGGCCTTCTCGGCGGCTTCCTTCAGGCGCTGCAGGGCCAGCACGTCCTTGGACAGGTCCACGCCCTGGTCCTTTTTGAACTCGCCGATGATGTAGTCGATGATGCGCTGGTCGAAGTCCTCGCCGCCCAGGAAGGTGTCGCCATTGGTGGCGAGCACCTCGAACTGCTTCTCGCCATCGACGTCGGCGATCTCGATGATGGACACGTCAAACGTGCCGCCGCCCAGGTCATAGACGGCGATCTTGCGGTCGCCCTTTTCCTGCTTGTCCAGGCCAAAGGCCAGGGCCGCGGCCGTGGGCTCGTTGATGATGCGCTTGACGTCCAGGCCCGCGATGCGGCCGGCGTCCTTGGTGGCCTGGCGCTGGCTGTCGTTGAAGTAGGCGGGGACGGTGATCACGGCCTCGGTCACGGGCTCGCCAAGATAGTCCTCGGCGGTCTTCTTCATCTTGCGCAGCACCTCGGCGCTGATCTGCGGCGGGGCCAGCTTCTGGCCGCGCACCTCGACCCAGGCGTCACCATTGTCGGCGCGCGTGATGCTGAAGGGCATGAGGTCGATGTCCTTCTGCACTTCCTTTTCCTCGAACTTGCGGCCGATCAGGCGCTTGGCGGCGTAGATCGTGTTCTTGGGGTTGGTCACGGCCTGGCGCTTGGCCGAAGCGCCGACGAGGATCTCGCCGTCTTCCTGGTAGGCAATGATGGACGGCGTGGTGCGCGCACCCTCGCTGTTCTCGATCACGCGCGTGGTGTTGCCTTCCATGATGGACACGCAGCTATTGGTGGTGCCCAGGTCGATACCGATGATTTTTCCCATGTTTTTCTCCGGATGCTGAATTGTTTGGATGCGTCTTAACTGTGAATGACTTGTGCCGTTTCAAGGGGCGGGCGCTTATTTTGGTGCCGCCACCGTGACCAGGGCCGGGCGCAGCACGCGGTCGGCGATCAGGTAGCCCTTTTGCAGCACGCTGACGATGGTGTTGGCGTCCTGCTCGGCAGGCACCATGCTGATGGCCTGGTGCTGGTGGGGGTCGAACCTGGTGCCGGCGGCGGGGTTGATCACCACCACCTTGTTGCGCTCCAGCGCCCCCGCCAGTTGGCGCAGCGTGGCATCCGAGCCCTCGCGCAGCTGCTCGGCCGTTGCGCTTTCGATGGACAGGGCCGCGTCCAGGCTGTCGCACACCGGCAGCAGGCTCTCGGCAAAGCTTTCTATGCCGAACTTGCGTGCCTTGGCGACCTCTTCCTCGGCGCGGCGGCGGGCGTTCTCGGCCTCGGCCTTGGCGCGCAGGAACTGGTCGGCCAGCTCGGCGCTCTTGGTCTTGAGCTCGGCCAGCTCGGCCTGCAGGCGGGCCAGTTCGTCATTGGCGTTGGCCGCCATGGCGGCTTCGATCTCTTCGGGCGTGGGGGCGGTATTCTGGTTGTCGGACATGTCGGCTACGGTTGAGTGGAATCTGGATTGACTTATCCGCGCCACATGGGGGTGGGTCGGCGGATTTCAAGTAGCAAGGCGCCCACGGTCGCGCGTTGCGGCCACGGATCTGGCCTGAGTCGGTGGCGCGCCGGGCGCAGTGTACAGGCTTGGCAACGCGGGCTATAATGCCCGGCTTTGCCTTGCCCTACTACTTCTTGACGCGGTGGGGGGCTTCACCCAAAAGGAGTTTGCATGCGTCACTACGAAATCATTTTGTTGATCCATCCGGATCAGAGCGAGCAGGTTCCGGCCATGCTGGAGCGCTACAAGGGCATGATCACCGCCGGCGGTGGCCAGGTGCACCGCGTTGAAGACTGGGGCCGCCGCCAGCTGGCGTACCTGATCAACAAGCTCGCCAAGGCCCACTACCTGTGCCTGAACATCGAGGCCGACCAGGCCGTGATGGCCGAGCTGGAGCACGCCTTCAAGTTCAACGACGCCGTTCTGCGCCACCTCACGGTGCAGAAGAAGAAGGCCGAGACCGGCCCGTCTTCCATGATGAAGACCGTCGAGCGCGAAGAAGCACGCAAGGCCAGCCAGGCCGAGTTTGCCGCTACCGAGCGCTGATCGCCCTGCCTGATCGCCAGGAGGTGTGAACAACCATTGGACCCTGACGGCCTGCATCGCCGAGGCACAGCCTCTGCGCTACACGCCCGCCGGACTGCCGGCGCTGGATCTGCGGCTTGAGCACGAGTCGCAGCAGAGCGAGGCAGGTGCCGAGCGCCAGGTCAAGGCCAGCGTCAAGGCGCTTGCCTTTGGCACCTTGGCCGAACGGCTGGCCCGGCAGGCACTTGGAAGCCCTTGGATATTCCAGGGTTTTCTGGCCACGGGGCGTGGCGGCAAGGGGTTGGTTTTCCACATCCAGGACATTCGTCAACAAGATTAATTTTCAAGAGGCTACACATGGCCACGTTCAAGAAATTCAACAAGGACAAGCGCCCCAAGCGCAACACCCAGTCGCTGCTGTTCAAGCGCAAGCGCTTCTGCCGCTTCACCGTCGCCGGCGTCGAGGAAATCGACTACAAGGATGTGGACACGCTGCGTGACTTCATCGCCGAGAACGGCAAGATCATCCCCGCGCGCCTGACCGGCACGCGCGCCATCTACCAGCGCCAGCTGAACACCGCCATCAAGCGCGCCCGCTTCCTGGCCCTGGTGCCCTACAGCGACCAGCACAAGATCTAAGGAGCAAGATTCCCATGCAAGTCATCCTGCTCGACAAGGTTGTGAACCTCGGAACCCTCGGCGAAATCGTCAAGGTCAAAGACGGCTATGCCCGCAACTTCCTGATCCCCACGGGCCGCGCCCGCCGTGCCACCGCCGCCGCCAAGGCCGAGTTTGAAGCCCGCCGCGCCGAACTGGAAAAGGCCGCCGCCGAGAAGCTGGCCGCCGCCCAGGCTCAAGGCGAGAAGCTCGCCGGCACCAGCGTCAAGCTGACCCAGAAGGCCGGCGTGGACGGCCGCCTGTTTGGCTCCGTGACCAACCAGGACATCTGCGAAGAAATCAACAAGCTGGGCTTCCAGCTGGTGAAGTCGCAGGTCCGCATGCCTGGCCTGATCAAGACGGTGGGCGACAACACCATCTCGGTGGCCCTGCACACCGACGTGGTCGTGGACGTCATCGTCTCGGTCTACGGCGAAACCGCCTGACGCCCAAGCGTTCCGGCACTGCCGACGAGAGCCGCCCCTGGGGCGGCTTTTGTTTTTTCGACTCCCTCTTTTCTGCACCGTCACCCCACCGGCTCTGCACCTCCTGTGCACTTGTTAGCCACAAGGTTGTGCAATGACGGGCCTGTCCGTGGCGGCTAGGATTCCACGCTTGCCTTCCTTCGAAAGTCCGTTCCCCATGTCTGCCGTGTTGACCGATCTCATTGACGGCTTCGTCGCCACGCCGCCCGACCGCGAAGTCGCCCAGTTGCGTGTGCCGCCGCATTCCATCGAGGCCGAGTCGAGTGTGCTCGGTGGCCTGCTGCTGGACAACATGGCCTGGGACCGCGTGGGCGACCTGCTGGTGGACGGCGACTTCTACCGCCACGAGCATCAGCAGATCTACGCCGCCATAGGCGCGCTGATCAACGCCAGCAAGCCGGCCGACGTGATCACGGTCTACGAGCAGCTCCAGGGCCTGGGCAAGGCCGAGGAAACCGGCGGCCTGGCCTACCTTAACAGCCTGGCGCAGTACGTGCCGAGCGCCAGCAATATCCGCCGCTACGCCGAGATCGTGCGCGAGCGCGCCATCCTGCGCAAACTCGTGACGGCCAGCGACGAGATCGCCACCAACGCCTTCAACCCGCAGGGCAAGCCGGTCGAGCGCATCCTGGACGAGGCCGAGCAGAAGATCTTCGCCATCGGCGAAGAGGGCTCGCGCATGAAGCAGGGCTTTCAGTCGCTCGATACCCTGGTCATCGACCTGCTCGACCGCGTGCAGGAGATGGCCGACAACCCCATGGACGTGACCGGCGTGCCATCGGGCTTTGTCGATCTGGACCGCATGACGAGCGGCCTGCAGGCCGGTGACCTGGTGGTGCTGGCGGCGCGCCCCTCCATGGGCAAGACCTCGTTTGCCGTGAACATCGCCGAGCATGTGGCGCTCAACGAAGGCCTGCCCGTGGCCATCTTCTCGATGGAAATGGGCGCGGCCCAGCTGGCCGTGCGTATCGTGGGCTCGATAGGCCGGGTGAACCAGGGCAATCTGCGCACCGGCAAGCTCAGCGACGAGGAATGGCCGCGCCTGACCGAGGCCATAGAGCGCCTGCGCACCGTGAGCCTGCACATCGACGAGACGCCGGGCCTCACGCCCTCCGAGCTGCGCGCCAACGCGCGGCGCCTGGCGCGCCAGTGCGGCAAGCTGGGGCTGATCGTGGTGGACTACCTGCAGCTCATGAGCGGATCGGGCTCCAGCAGCTCGGACAACCGCGCCACCGAACTCGGCGAAATCTCTCGCGGCCTGAAGATGCTGGCCAAGGAGCTGCAGTGCCCGGTGATTGCGCTCTCGCAGCTCAACCGCTCGGTGGAGCAGCGCACCGACAAGCGCCCCATGATGAGCGACCTGCGCGAATCGGGCGCCATCGAGCAGGATGCGGACATCATCATGTTCATCTACCGCGACGACTACTACAACAAGGACTCCAAGGAGCCCAACATCGCCGAGGTCATCATCGGCAAGCAGCGTAACGGCCCCACGGGCACGGTCAAGCTCTTCTTCCAGAAGAACCAGACGCGCTTCGAGAACCTGGCCATGGGCTCGGGCGATGATTACTGACAGCTAAATTGATAGCTGCCGGCGCTTGCTGAGTATGTGAAATAGACCAATTTGATTGCGAGGAGGCAGGCCATGACGGATTCCCACAAGCGCCTGAAGGAGGTCTTGCAGGCGCTGGGGCTGGACCTCAAACCCCATGAGGGCAACGACCTCTCAGTTCGTGCGCCGCGCGATGGCCTGCAGTTGGCTGGCCTGGCGGCACATGGTGCGCCGCAGGCGCAGGCCGCGATCGACGCCGCCCACGATGCAAGCCTTGCCTGGCGCGACGTGCCGGCCCCCGCGCGCGGCGCCCTGGTGCGCCGCCTGGGCGAGCTGCTGCGACTGCACAAGGCGGCGCTGGGCGAACTGGTGTCGCTGGAGGCGGGCAAGATCCTGAGCGAGGGCCAGGGCGAGGTGCAGGAGATGATCGACATCTGCGACTTCGCCGTCGGCCTGTCGCGCCAGCTGCACGGGCTGACCATCGCGAGCGAGCGGCCCGGCCACCGCATGATGGAAACCTGGCACCCCATGGGCGTGGTCGGCATCATCTCGGCCTTCAACTTTCCCGTGGCCGTGTGGTCGTGGAACGCGGCCCTGGCCCTGGTCTGCGGCAACGCCATCGTCTGGAAGCCGTCGGAGAAGACTCCGCTCACGGCCATTGCCTGCCAGCACCTGCTGCGCCAGGCGATTGCCGCCTGCAACCATGAGCGGCCGGGCAGCGTGCCCGAGGGCCTGAGCCAGCTGCTGACAGGCGGGCGCGAGCTTGGCGACGCGCTCGCGGCCAGCGCGCGGGTGGCTGTGGTCAGCGCCACGGGCTCCACGCGCATGGGCCGGCAGGTGGCCGTCAGGGTGGCCGAGCGCTTTGGCCGCGCCATTCTGGAGCTTGGCGGCAACAACGCCATGATCGTCACTCCCACGGCCGACCTGGAGCTGGCCGCGCGCGCCATCACCTTTGCGGCCGTGGGCACGGCGGGCCAGCGCTGCACCACGCTGCGGCGGCTGATCGTCCATGCATCCGTGGCGGACGCGCTGCTGGTGCGCCTGGCGCAGATCTACCAGAGCATCACGATCGGCGACCCGCTGCAGGAAGGCACCCTGGTCGGCCCGCTGATAGACCGCGCGGCGTTCGATGCCATGCAGGCCGCGCTGGCGCAGGCGCGCGCCGAGGGTGGCCAGGTGCTCGGAGGCGAGCGCGTGCGCGAGGACCTGGGAGCTGATGCCTGGTACGTACGCCCGGCAATCGTGCAGATGCCCGGGCAGGGCGCGCTGATGGAGCGGGAAACCTTTGCGCCCATCCTTTACGTCGTGCGCTATGCGGGCGAGCTTGACGAGGCCATTGCGCTGCAGAACGCCGTGCCCCAGGGGCTGTCCTCGGCCATCTTCACGCAGAACCTGCAGGAGGCCGAGCGCTTCATGTCGGCCGCCGGCAGTGACTGCGGCATCGCCAATGTCAACATAGGCACCTCGGGCGCCGAGATCGGCGGGGCGTTTGGCGGCGAGAAGGAAACCGGCGGCGGACGTGAATCGGGCTCGGATGCCTGGAAGGGCTATATGCGCCGTGCCACCAACACCATCAACTACAGCGGCGCGCTGCCGCTGGCGCAGGGCGTGCGCTTCGACGTTTGATAGCGCACAAAAAAAGCGGGTTTGTATAAAACCCGCCTTTTCACGCATGGATACTGCGTAGGCAGCTATCGTTTTTGCTTCAGAGCACCTCGCTGGCAAAGTCTGCCAGGCGCGAGCGCTCGCCGCGCGCGAGCAGGATATGGCCGCTGTGCGGCCAGCCCTTGAAGCGGTCCACGGCATAGGTCAGGCCCGAGCTGCCCTCGGTCAGGTAGGGAGTGTCGATCTGCGCCAGGTTGCCCATGCAGATGATCTTGGTACCGGGGCCTGCGCGTGTGATCAGGGTCTTCATCTGCTTGGGGGTCAGGTTCTGCGCCTCGTCGATGATGACGTACTTGTTCAGGAAGGTGCGCCCGCGCATGAAGTTCATGCTCTTGATCTTGATGCGGCTGCGGATCAGTTCGTTGGTGGCGGCACGGCCCCATTCGCCGGCGTTGCCGCCGTCGCCCTTGGCCAGGAATTCGAGGTTGTCGTCGAGCGCGCCCATCCACGGGCCCATCTTCTCCTCCTCCGTGCCAGGCAGGAAGCCGATGTCCTCGCCCACGCTCACGGTGGCGCGGGTCATGATGATCTCCGTGTAGCGGCGCTCGTCGAGTACCTGGGTCAGGCCCGAGGCCAGCGCCATCAGCGTCTTGCCCGTGCCGGCCGTGCCGGTCAGCGTGACAAAGTCCACGTCCGGGTCCATGAGCAGGTTCATGGCGAAGTTCTGCTCGCGGTTGCGGGTATTCACGCCCCAGACCGCATTCTTGGCCGAACCGTAGTCCTTCAGGGTCTCCAGCACCGCGGTCTTGTCGCGGATCTCGGTCACGCGCGCGTACAGGCTGGTCTCGCCCGGCGCCTCGAAGTACACGAACTGGTTGATCATGAGCTGCGACACGACCGCGCCGCCGATGCGGTAGTACATGTGCACGCCGCTTTGCCAGCTCTCCACATTCCGGCCGGCCTTGGCCCAGAAGTCCTGGGGCAGGGCCAGACTGCCCGAATACAGCAGGTCGCCGTCTTCCAACGCCTTGTCGTTCTGGTAGTCCTCGGCCGCCAGGCCCAGGGCGCGCGCCTTGACGCGCATGTTGATGTCCTTGGACACCAGCACCACCTCGCGAGGGGCATGCAGTTTGCGCAAGGCCTCGACCACGCCCAGGATCTGATTGTCGGCCTTGCCCTGGGGCAGGCTGGATGGCAGCTGGTAAGACAACGGCGCCGTCTGGAAGAACAGGCTGCCCGTGGCGGCGCGCTGGCCCGTGGCGTCCAGTCGCAGGCCATGAGCCATGTCGGCCGCGCCATGGGCGGCGGCCAGCGCGTCCAGCGTGCGGCTGGCCTGGCGGCCGTTGCGTGCCACCTCGGTCATGCCCTTCTTGTGGGCGTCCAGCTCTTCGAGCACGATCATCGGCAGGAAGATGTCGTGCTCCTCGAAGCGAAACAGGCTGGTCGGGTCGTGCAGCAGCACGTTGGTGTCGAGCACAAACATCTTCTTTGGGCCTGTGGCGCGGCGCTTGCGCTGGGCCGTCGCGGTCGTCGTGACGCGAATTGGAGTGACGTTGCTGGACTCCGCCGGGGGCACGTCGTTCTCAGGCTTGTCCGGCGCCGGCCGGCCGCGCGCCTGCGTTGCCGCCACGGGTTTGGCGGGCGCGCCGGTAACGACGGGCACTTTGGCCGCCGTGCCGGCGGACGCCGAGCTTGCGACGGCGCTGGCCTTGGCCCTGGCGGGAGCGCGCTTGCGGGTGCCTACGGCCGGGGCCGCTTGCTGCGCCTCATCCTGAGGCGCCGTCTGGAGAAATGCCTCGGGCGTGAGCAGGGCGGCGCGCTTGTTCGGGGCTGGGGGCAGGGGCATGGTGGGCAGGGCCTCGCTGTAGGGAAGGCGGTTCAAAAAGCACAAAGCCGCCTGGAGACCGAGGCGGCTTTGGGTTGGGAAGGAGTTGTTGCGTCTTTCAGCAGCATCGGCCCATTATGCATGCGCCATGCGATGGTCCCGGGCTGAACGCCGGAACGGGCCTACGCGGCCTTCTTGACGGGAGCCTTGATGGCCTTGACGGCTTTGAGCACTTCATCCACATGGCCTGGCACCTTCAGGCCACGCCATTCCTGCACCAGAATGCCCTCGGGGCTGACGAGGAAGGTGCTGCGCTCAATGCCCTTGACCTTCTTGCCGTACATGATCTTGTTCTTGACCACGCCAAACATATGGCACATCTTTTCTTCGGTGTCAGCGATGAGCTCGAAGGGCAACTCCAGCTTTTCCTTGAAGTCATCGTGCGACTTCATGTTGTCGCGCGACACGCCGAAGACCACGGCGCCGGCCTTCTCAAAGTCCTTGAACTTATCGCGGAATTGCATGGCCTCCGTGGTACAACCCGGGGTATTGTCTTTCGGGTAGAAGTACAGGATCAGAATCTGGCCCTGGTGAGAAACATTGGAGACCTTGATTCCTCCAGTCGCGTTGGCTTCAAATTCAGGAAGGGGCTTGTTGACAACGATCGCCATGGCACTTCTATCTCTCAGGAATTAGTCGATGAAAAGCCGGGGGAGTAGGTGGGTGGACTCTTGGCATGGTGCCCCCGACCGCAACAGGCTATTTTAACTCGAAAGCCCCGTGACGGCGCCTTATGGCTATTACCCATGCCGCAGCCCGCGGCCTTGGCGGGTGCGGTGCGCTCAGAGGCCCAGGGACTTCAGCAGCGCCTGGGTGTCATCGTCGGCCGCGCCCGTTGCCGCCGCGGCGGCCTGTGGGGCAGCAGCGACCTGGGCCATCAGGGCGTCGGGGTCAGGTGCCTCCTGAGGGGCGAAGTCATAGAGCTTGATGAATTGCGTGCGGTCTATCGCCAGCTCCAGATAGAAAATATTGTTGTTGGCGGTATAGAAGGAGACGCGGCGTGCCTCGGGCTGGTCCAGGTTGGCGTCCACGCTCAGCACCACCTGTTGGTTGATCACCAGCATCTTGGGCTGGTTTTGCGTGATATGCGTCTGCAGTTCGCGCCGTACCTTGCCGGTGAAGTCGCCCACCACCTGATTCATGAGCTCGCCCATGACGTTGCTGACCTCGTCGGCCGTGAAGGAGCTTGCCAGTTCGGAGGCGGACATGCCCATGCTCAGCATGTAGCGCTCATAGACTTCCATCGCCGCGGCGGCCGAGAAATTGATGATCACCAGGCCCGAAAAACCGCCGTCAAACAGCACAAAGCAGCCAATATCGGGCTTCAGGCAGGTCTTGGTGATGCGCTGCACCATGCCCGAGTAATGCACCGCCCCCTGCGTGGCCACCGACAGCACGCGGGTCACGGAGTTGCACAGGGAGACCAGCACGTCTTCGGTGCCGTAGACGACGGGGGTGGGTGAGGGAGTCATGGGGTTGCTCAATCAGGGAGCGGACTGGCCGTGCCGCAAAACGTCGATCATGACATGGCAGTCTGCCGTGGGAGGCGGTGTATCAAACAAAATGAAACGTTGACATTTGTTGATTCAAAAATTTTGACAATTAACGTCAATCATGTTGAAGCCTCGCGCCGCTGCCGGGCTATAGACTGCAAGCGTCACTGTTTCGGCTCAAGTAGCGGTATCCATTGATTCGTCCTCCCATGGCATGCGATGTACGCTCAGCCCGTCATCCCCGCGAAGGAGGGGATCCAGGTGCTGCCCGGGCCGTTGATTCGCCGCCGCTGAGGATCACCGCATTTGCGGGGATGACGGCGGTTTGCTCATCACCAGAAATCGCTACCTGAGCCTTTTTCATGCCAGCGGCCGCGGCACGCGGGTCTGGTTTTTTGTATATGCATTCCGTGAACGCTGCCATCTCACCACCCACCGAACGCTACGGCGCCACCGCCATCGCCCTGCACTGGGTGCTGGGGCTGGCCATCGTGGCCATGCTGGTCATGGGCTGGTACATGTCGGGACTGCCGTTCTCGCCGCAGCGCCTGAAGCTGTACAACTGGCACAAGTGGGCGGGCATGAGCATCCTGGCCTTGTCGGTGCTTCGCCTGCTGGTGCGCCTTTTCCAGCGGCCGCCGCAATTGCCTGCCAGGATACGCGCCGCCATGCCGCCCTGGCAGCAACGGGCGCACCATGGCACACACCTTCTGCTGTATGCCCTGTTTTTCATCGTGCCCTTGCTGGGTTGGGCCTACAGTTCGGCGGCGGGGTTTCCCATTGTCGTGTTTGGCCTCATTCCGCTGCCTGACTTCGTGCCCGTCAGCCCCGCATTGGCCGACACGCTCAAGCCCTTGCATGGGCTGGCGGCCTATGCGCTGGCGGCACTGGTGGCCCTGCATGTGGGGGCGGCACTCAAGCATCACTTCATCGACCGTGACGGCCTCATGATGCGCATGCTGCCGGGCCGCGGCTGAATGCCCGGCAGACGGCGCATGGCCCGTTTTCACCATCAGACATTGGAGCTTTCCAGCATGACAGCATTGACCCTTACAAGGCGCCTGGCGCTGACATTGGCGGCCGCCACTGCCCTGGCCTCTGTCCCGGCCTGGGCGCAGCAGAAGCTGCTGTCCGAGCAAAGCGAAATCGCCTTTGTAAGCAAGCAGATGGGCGTGCCGGTGGAGGGGCGGTTCAAGAAGTTCGACGCGCAGGTGGCGTTCGACCCGGCCAAGCTGGGCACGAGCAAGGTGGCATTCACGGTCGACACCGGGAGCGCCACGCTGGGCGTGAAGGAGACCGATGCCGAGCTGCCCAAGGCCGTGTGGTTTAACACCCCCAAGTTCCCCCAGGCGACGTTCCAGTCCAGCGCCATCAAGGTCATGGGTGCAGGCAAGTACGAAGTGGCGGGCAAGCTCCACATCAAGGGCGCATCGCAGGACGTCGTCGTGCCCGTCGTACTCACGCAAAGCGGCGCCACCACCCTGGCAACAGGCAGTTTCGTCATCAAACGCCTGGCGTTCAAGATCGGTGAGAACGAGTGGGCGGACACGTCCATGGTGGCCGATGATGTGCAGGTCAAATTCAAGCTGGCCCTGGCCGGTGTGCCCAAGCTTTGATCACAGCCCTTTTCTTTTCACTCACTTTCACACGGAGTACAGCAAGCCCATGCGTTGCACTTTTCTGACCCTTGCCGCCGCCGCCGCACTGACCGCAGGCGCCGTCCATGCCGAGCCTGCGACGTACGCGGTGGACCCCACTCATACCTTCGCCACGTTCGAGATCAGTCACTTCGGCGCCAGCGTGAACCGTGGCCGCTTTGACAAGAAGGAAGGCACGGTGCAGCTCGACAGGGCTGCCAGGACCGGCAAGGTAGACCTGACGCTGCAGATCAACTCGCTGACCACCGGCACGCCGCCGTTCGACAAGCACCTGCAAAGCGCAGAAATCTTCGATGCGGCGCAGTTCCCCATGGCGCGTTTCGTCGGTGACAAGTTCACGTTCGACGGCGATAAGGTGACGGCCGTGTCCGGCAACCTGACCATCAAGGGCAAGACCCAGCCCGTGACCTTCAAGGCCAATCAGTTTGCCTGCTACGACAGCCCCATGCTCAAGCGCGAGGTCTGCGGCGGAGACTTCGAGGCCACCATAGACCGCACGGCCTTCGGCGTGGACTATGGCGTGCAGTACGGCTTCCCCAAGACCGTGCGCATCGTCGCGCAGATCGAGGCCATCAAGCAGTAATCTGCGGCTCGAAAAAGGAAAAAGGAAAAAGGAAAAAGGGCTGGCGCCATGATGGTGCCAGCCCTTTTTGCTCATGGCGCTTAACCGCGGCGCGTGGCGCTGCTCACCACGGCCAGGGCCGTCATGTTGAGCACACGGCGCACGGTGGATGCGGGTGTGAGGATGTAGGCCGTGGCCGATGTGCCCATGAGGACGGGCCCCACCGTCACGCCGCCGCTGGTCGTGGTCTTGAGCACGTTGTAGAGGATGTTCGCCGAGTCGATGTTCGGGCAGATCAGCAGGTTGGCGGCGCCGGTGAGCGTGGAGTCGGAAAGATAGTTGCCGCGGATCTTGGGCTCCAGGGCGGCGTCGCCGTGCAGTTCGCCATCGCACTCGATGTCGGGGTGGCGCGCCACGAACAGGTCGCGCGCCGCGCGCATCTTGCGGGCCGAGCTGCGCTTGGACGAGCCGAAGCTCGAGTGCGACAGGAATGCCACCTTCGGAGGAAGACCAAAGCGCTGCACCTCCTGCACGGCGGCCCAGGCGATCTCTGCCAATTCCTCGGCCGTCGGGTCCTCATTGACGTAGGTGTCGGCGATGAACAGCGTGCCGTTGTTGGGCGTCATGACGGCGTTCAGGGCGGCGTATTGTTTGGAGTCGGCAGCACGTCCGAGGATGTTGTGAATGCGCTCCAGATGCGTCTCGTAGCTGCCCACCAGGCCGCAGATCATGGCGTCGGCGTCACCGAGCCGCACCATGAGCGCGGCGATGATGGTGTTGGAGCGGCGCACGGCGGCCTTGGCCATCTCGGGTGTGGCGCCGTCGCGCCTCATGAGCTCGTGGTAGGTCTCCCAATACTGGCGAAAGCGCGGGTCGTCCGATGGGTCGCAGATCTCCACGTCCTGGCCCGGCTGCATGCGCAGGCCGGCCTTGGCGATGCGTGCGGCGATCACCGCGGGGCGGCCGATGAGGATGGGACGAGCAATATGGTCGTCGATGGCGAACTGTGCGGCGCGCAGGGCGCGCTCGTCCTCTCCGTCGGAATAGGCCACGCGCTTTTGCGTATCGGGCAGGTTCTTGGCCGCGTTGATGACGGGCCGCATCAGGATGCCCGTCTGGTACACGAAGCGCGTCAGGCTGGTCTTGTAAGCCTCAAGGTCGGTGATGGGCCGCGTGGCGACGCCCGACTCGGCGGCGGCCTGGGCCACGGCGGGTGCGATCTTCAGAATCAGGCGCGAATCGAAGGGCGTGGGGATCAGGTAGTCGGGGCCGAAGGTCAGCTCCTTGCCAGCGTAGGCGGCGGCGACTTCCTCGCTGATGTTCTCCTTGGCCAGTGCGGCGATCTGGCGCACGCAGGCGAGTTTCATGGCCTCGGTGATCTTGGAGGCGCCGCAGTCGAGGGCGCCGCGGAAGATGTAGGGGAAGCACAGGACGTTGTTGACCTGGTTGGGGTAGTCCGAGCGGCCGGTGGCGATGATGCAGTCCGGACGCACGGCCTTGGCGAGTTCGGGGCGGATCTCGGGCTCAGGGTTGGCCAGCGCCAGGATGATGGGCTTGTCGGCCATGGTCTTGACCATGTCGGCCGTGAGCACGCCGGGGGCGGAGCAGCCCAGGAACACGTCGGCGCCGGCCACCACGTCGGCCAGCGTGCGCGCCTCGGTCATCTGTGCGTAGCGGGCCTTGGAGGCGTCCATGCCACCGGGGCGGCCCTCGTAGATCACGCCCTTGGAATCGACCATGTAGACGTTCTCGCGCTTGACGCCCAGGCCTACCATCACGTCCACGCAGGCGATGGCCGCGGCGCCGGCGCCGGAGACGGCCACCTTGACCTTGGCGATCTGTTTGCCCACGAGTTCCAGGCCGTTGAGCAGCGCGGCGCTCGAGATGATGGCCGTGCCATGCTGGTCGTCATGGAACACCGGGATGTTCATGCGCTTGGAAAGCTCCTGCTCGATGTAGAAGCACTCGGGCGCCTTGATGTCTTCGAGGTTGATGCCGCCCAGCGTGGGCTCCAGGCTGGCGACGATCTCGATGATCTTGTCGGGGTCGCGCGCGTCGAGCTCGATGTCGAACACGTCCACGCCGGCGAACTTCTTGAACAGACAGCCCTTGCCCTCCATCACCGGCTTGCCGGCCAGCGGCCCGATGTCGCCCAGGCCCAGCACGGCCGTGCCGTTGGTGATGACGCCAACCAGGTTGCCTCGAGAGGTGTAATCGAAGGCCTTGGACGGGTCGGCCTGGATATCCAGGCAGGGGTAGGCCACCCCGGGGGAATAGGCCAGCGACAGGTCGCGCTGGTTGGACAGCGGTTTGGTTGGGGTCACCGAAATCTTGCCCTTGGAAGGGCTGCGG
>JAFECU010000095.1 GCA_018242005.1 Pseudomonadota bacterium
CGACCACAATCCGGTGCCTGCCGGCATGGTGGGGCGGGGAATTTGTCGCGGACCTGCAAAGAATGTCGCCACTCCGTGTCGGCAGGGCGAAGCGCGGTCGGACGGTTTTGACGCTTCAGTCTGCAGGGTGGGAATGGCCTGAAGTCATATACACCAGCCAGTGAATGCTATCAATTTTAATATGTCCCCATTTATTATTAAGTCTGTAAATGGAGAAAAAAATTGGAATCTGACCCTATTTAAAATGCTTGTCGCGCATGGAGTCATGCTCTATCCTGCGTATCCCTGCGAAATTATTGAGAAAGCGCGCGATGACCAAGGCTGCCGAGATCCAGCACCTGCAACAGCACGGCCTGTATGCCTCCCATAACGAACATGACGCCTGTGGCCTGGGCTTTGTGGCCCATATCAAGGGCGTCAAGCGCCACGACATCGTTACCGGCGCGCTGAAAATTCTGGAGAACCTCGACCACCGTGGCGCCGTGGGCGCCGACAAGCTCATGGGTGACGGCGCGGGCATCCTGATTCAGATTCCGGACCAGCTGTACCGCGAGGAGATGGCCAGGCTCGGCGTGGAGCTGCCGCCCGCCGGCGAGTACGGCGTGGGCATGATTTTTTTGCCCAAGGAGCACGCATCGCGCCTGGCCTGCGAGCAGGAGCTCGAGCGCGCCATCAAGGCCGAGGGGCAGAAGCTCCTGGGCTGGCGCGATGTGCCGGTCAACCGCGACATGCCCATGTCGCCCACCGTGCAGGAGAAGGAGCCCATCCTGCGCCAGGTGTTCATTGGCCGCGGGGCGGATGTGATCGTGCAGGACGCGCTCGAGCGCAAGCTGTACTTCATCCGCAAGACGGCCAGCGCCGCCATCCAGAGCCTCAAGCTCAAGCACAGCAAGGAGTATTACGTTCCCAGCATGAGCAGCCGCACCGTGGTCTACAAGGGCCTGCTGCTGGCCGATCAGGTGGGCGTGTACTACAAGGATCTGGCCGACGAGCGCTGCGTCTCGGCCATTGGCCTGGTGCACCAGCGCTTCTCGACCAACACCTTCCCCGAGTGGCCGCTGGCCCACCCCTACCGTTATGTGGCGCACAACGGCGAGATCAACACCGTGCGCGGCAACTACAACTGGATGCTGGCGCGCGAGGGCGTGATGGCGTCCCCCGTGCTGGGCGACGATCTGAAGAAGCTCTACCCCATCAGCTTTGCCGGCCAGTCCGACACGGCCACGTTCGACAACTGCCTGGAACTGCTGACCATGGCTGGCTATCCGATCAGCCAGGCCGTGATGATGATGATTCCCGAGCCCTGGGAGCAGCATGAAAGCATGGACGAGCGCCGCCGTGCGTTCTACGAGTACCACGCCGCCATGCTCGAGCCCTGGGACGGCCCGGCCTCCATCGTCTTTACCGACGGCCGCCAGATCGGCGCCACGCTCGACCGCAACGGCCTGCGCCCCTCGCGCTATGTGGTCACCGACGATGACCTGGTCATCCTGGCCTCCGAGGCCGGCGTGCTGCCCGTGCCCGACAGCCGCGTGCTGCGCAAGTGGCGCCTGCAGCCGGGCAAGATGCTGCTCATCGACCTGGAGCAGGGCCGCCTGATCGAGGACGACGAGCTCAAGGCCAACATCGTCAACACCAAGCCCTACAAGCAGTGGATCGAGAACCTGCGCATCAAGCTCGACAGCGTGCAGATTCCGGCCGACTTCCAGGTGCCCCAGTCCACGCTGCCGCTGCTCGAGCGCCAACAGGCCTTCGGCTTCACGCAGGAGGACATCAAGTTCCTGCTCGCCCCCATGGCCGCCAACGGCGAGGAGGGCATTGGCTCCATGGGCAACGACAGCCCGCTGGCCGTGCTCTCCGAGCGCAGCAAGCCGCTCTACAACTACTTCCGCCAGATGTTCGCGCAGGTGACGAACCCGCCGATCGACCCGATCCGCGAGGCCATCGTCATGAGCCTGGTGTCCTTCGTCGGCCCCAAGCCGAACCTGCTGGACATCAACCAGGTCAATCCGCCGATGCGGCTGGAGCTGCACCAGCCCATCCTGGACTTCGAGGGCATGGCCAAGCTGCGCGGCATTGCGCAGCACACGCACGGCAAGTTCAAGAGCGCGACCATAGACATCACCTACCCGCTGGCCTGGGGCAAGCAGGGCGTGGAGGCCAAGCTGGCCTCGCTGTGCGCGCAGGCGGTCGATGAGATCAAGGGCGGCGCCAACATCCTCATCATCAGCGACCGCAACCTGAGCGCCACCCAGGTGGCGATTCCGGCGCTGCTGGCGCTCTCGGCCATCCACCAGCACCTGGTGCGCGAAGGGCTGCGCACCACGACTGGCCTCGTCGTCGAGACCGGCACCGCGCGCGAGGTGCACCACTTTGCCGTGCTCGCCGGCTACGGCGCCGAGGCTGTGCACCCCTACCTGGCGCTCGAAACCCTGGTGGACATGCACCAGGACCTGCCCGGCGCATTGAGTGCCGACAAGGCCATCTACAACTACATCAAGGCAGTGGGCAAGGGCCTGTCCAAGATCATGTCCAAGATGGGCGTGTCCACCTACATGAGCTACTGCGGCGCGCAGCTGTTCGAGTGCGTGGGCCTCAATAGCGACACGGTGGCCAAGTACTTCACCGGCACGGCCAGCCGCGTCGAGGGCATTGGCGTGTTCGAGATTGCCGAGGAAGGCATTCGCACCCACCTGGCGGCCTTCGGCAACGACCCGGTGCTGGAGACTATGCTGGAGACCGGCGGCGAATACGCCTGGCGCACGCGCGGCGAGGAGCACATGTGGTCGCCCGACGCCATCGCCAAGCTGCAGCACGCCACGCGCGGCGGCAATTTCTCGACCTACAAGGAATACGCCCAGCTCATCAACGACCAGTCCAAGCGCCAGATGACGCTGCGCGGCCTGTTCGAGTTCAAGTTCGACCCGGCCAAGTCCATCCCGCTCGACGAGGTGGAGCCCGCCAAGGAGATCGTCAAGCGCTTTGCCACCGGCGCCATGTCCCTGGGTTCGATCAGCACCGAGGCCCATGCCACGCTGGCCGTGGCCATGAACCGCATCGGCGGCAAGAGCAACACGGGCGAGGGCGGCGAGGACCCGGCGCGCTACCGCAAGGAGTTGAAGGGCATCTCCATCACCAAGGGTGAGAAGCTCTCGACCATCATCGGCGCCGACAAGGTCGCTGCCGACATCGACCTGCAAGACGGCGACAGCCTGCGCTCGAAGATCAAGCAGGTGGCGTCGGGGCGCTTTGGCGTCACGGCCGAATACCTGGCTTCTTCCGACCAGATCCAGATCAAGATGGCCCAGGGCGCCAAGCCCGGCGAGGGCGGCCAGCTGCCCGGCGGCAAGGTGTCCGAGTACATCGGCCAGCTGCGCCACAGCGTGCCTGGGGTGGGCCTGATCAGCCCGCCGCCGCACCACGACATCTACTCCATCGAAGACCTGGCCCAGCTCATCCACGACCTCAAGAACGTGGCGCCGCACGCCGACGTCTCGGTCAAGCTGGTGTCGGAGGTTGGCGTGGGCACGATTGCCGCGGGCGTCGCCAAGTGCAAGAGCGACCATGTGGTCATCGCCGGCCATGACGGCGGCACGGGCGCCTCGCCCTGGTCGTCCATCAAGCATGCCGGTTCGCCGTGGGAAATCGGCCTGGCCGAGACCCAGCAGACCCTGGTGCTGAACCGCCTGCGCGGGCGCATCCGCGTTCAGGCCGACGGCCAGATGAAGACCGGGCGCGACGTGGTCATTGGCGCGCTCTTGGGCGCCGATGAATTCGGCTTTGCCACGGCGCCGCTGGTCGTCGAGGGCTGCATCATGATGCGCAAGTGCCACCTGAACACCTGCCCCGTGGGCGTGGCCACGCAGGACCCGCAGCTGCGCGCCAAGTTCACCGGCAAGCCCGAGCATGTGGTGAACTACTTCTTCTTCGTCGCCGAAGAGGCGCGCCAGATCATGGCGCAGCTCGGTGTGCGCACGTTTGCGGAGCTGATCGGCCGCACCGAGCTGCTCGACACGCGCAAGGGCCTGTCGCACTGGAAGGCTCAGGGCCTGGACTTCTCGCGCCTGTTCGCCCAGGCGCAGGTGCCGGCCGATGTGGCGCGCTACCACGTCGAGGCGCAGGAGCATGGCCTGGAGAAGGCGCTGGACGTGAAGCTCATCGAACGCTGCCAGCCCGCCATCCACAAGGGCGAGCAGGTGCGCCTGATGGAGGTGGCACGCAACGTCAACCGTTCGGTGGGCGCCATGCTCTCGGGCGCGGTGACCAAGGTGCATCCCGAGGGATTGAGCGACGACACCATCCGCATCCACTTCGAGGGCACGGGCGGCCAGTCGTTCGGCGCGTTCCTGTGCAAAGGCATCACGCTCAACCTCACGGGCGAGGCCAACGACTACACGGGCAAGGGCCTGTCGGGCGGGCGCGTCATCGTGCGCCCCAGCCACGAGTTCCGCGGCGAATCGACGGCCAACACCATCGTCGGCAACACGGTGTTGTTCGGCGCCACCAGCGGCCAGGCCTTCTTTGCCGGCGTGGCCGGCGAGCGCTTCGCCGTGCGCCTGTCGGGCGCCACGGCCGTGGTCGAAGGCGTGGGCGACCACGGCTGCGAATACATGACCGGCGGCACCGTGGTCGTGCTGGGCAAGACCGGGCGCAACTTCGCCGCCGGCATGAGCGGCGGCGTGGCCTACGTGTACGACGAGGACGGGCGCTTCGACTCGCGTTGCAACCTGTCCATGGTGGCGCTCGAACGCATCCTGCCTGCCGACGAGCAGATGGCCAGCATGGATCCGGGTCACTGGCACCGCGGACAGACCGACGAGGAGCAGCTCAAGCGACTGCTGGAGGAGCACAGCCGCTACACCGGCAGCCGCCGCGCGCGCGAGCTGCTCGACAACTGGGCCGCCGCGCGCAGCCGCTTCCTCAAGGTCTTTCCCACCGAATACAAGCGTGCGCTGGTCGAGATGTATGAGCGGAAAGTTCTTGAAGAGCAGGCTACACCTGCCCAGGCAGCTCCTAAAAATGAAGTGGTAGCGGCCAAGTGATTGACAGCTCCCTCCCCCTCTGGGGGAGGGCAGGGGTGGGGGCCAGCGACGCATGAACGGTGATGCCGGCAAGATGCCGGCGCTCCCGGCCCCCATCCCCGCCTTCCCCCAAAGGGGGAAGGAGTAAAGACCCAGATACCTCACGAACACAGACACAAGCGAAGGACCCGCACCATGGGCAAGACCACCGGTTTCATGGAATACGAGCGCATCGAGGAGGGCTATCCGGCCCCCGCCGAGCGCGTCAAGAACTACAAGGAATTCGTCATCGGCCTGACCGGCGAACAGGCCAGGATCCAGGCCGCGCGCTGCATGGACTGCGGCACGCCGTTCTGCAACAACGGCTGCCCGGTCAACAACATCATTCCGGACTTCAACGACCTCGTTTACCACCAGGACTGGAAGAGCGCGAGCGCGGTGCTGCACAGCACCAACAACTTTCCCGAGTTCACGGGCCGCATCTGTCCCGCGCCCTGCGAGGCCGCCTGCACGCTCAACATCAACAGCGACGCCGTGGGCATCAAGAGCATCGAACACGCCATCGTCGACCGTGCCTGGGCCGAGGGCTGGCTGCCGCCGCAGTCGGCAAAGCACAAGACGGGCAAGAAGGTCGCCATCGTCGGCAGCGGCCCCGCGGGCCTGGCGGCCGCGCAGCAGCTGGCGCGTGCGGGCCACGCCGTGACGCTGTTCGAGAAGAACGACCGCGTGGGCGGCCTGCTGCGCTACGGCATCCCCGACTTCAAGCTCGACAAGGGCCATATCGACCAGCGCGTCAGGCAGCTCGTGGCCGAGGGCGTCACGGTCCGCACCGGCGTTTTCGTGGGCAGCGCGAAGGACGGCCTGGGCAAGGACAGCAAGGTCACCAACTGGGCGACTGAGACGGTCACGCCCGAACAGCTGCAAAAGGACTTCGACGCCGTGCTGCTCACGGGTGGCGCCGAGCAGAGCCGCGACCTGCCCGTGCCCGGGCGCGACCTGGCCGGCATCCACTTCGCGATGGAGTTCCTGCCGCAGCAGAACAAGGTCAACGCCGGCGACAAGCTCAAGGGCCAGCTGCTCGCTACGGCCAAGCATGTCATCGTCATCGGCGGCGGCGACACCGGCAGCGACTGCGTGGGCACCAGCAACCGCCACGGCGCCAAGAGCGTGACGCAGTTCGAGGTCATGCCCATGCCGCCCGAGCAGGAAAACAAGCCCCTGGTCTGGCCCTATTGGCCGCTCAAGCTGCGCACCAGTTCCAGCCACGACGAGGGCTGCGTGCGCGAGTTCGCCATCTCCACCAAGGAATTCATCGGCAGCAAGGGCAAGCTCACGGGCCTGAAGACCGTGCAGGTCGAGTTCAAGGACGGCAAGTTCGCCGAGGTGCCCGGCACCGAGAAGGAATACCCCGCCGACCTGGTGCTGCTGGCCATGGGCTTCGTCGGCCCCGTGGGCACGGTGCTCGACGCCTTCGGCGTGGACAAGGACGCGCGCGGCAACGCCCGCGCCAGCACGGACTTCATCGGCGGCTACGCCACGAACGTGCCCAAGGTGTTCGCCGCGGGCGACATGCGCCGTGGCCAGTCGCTCGTGGTCTGGGCCATACGCGAGGGCCGCCAGGCGGCGCGCGCGGTGGACGAGTTTTTGATGGGGGAAAGCAGCCTGCCGCGCTGAGGGGAGCTCTCGAAACGCCTCAAGTAGCGACTTCCGATGAAGAGGAAGCCGCCGTCATCCCCGCCTTCGCAGGGATGACGGGCTCGGCGTGCATCGCCTGCCCTGGCATGACGCATCAATAGGCATCACCGTTTGAGCCCTTAAAACGATAGCTGCTGACGCTTGCTGCCGGCGCGTCGTGGCCGGTTTTGGCTGCATGCAGTGGCGCCGCTGGGGCGCGGCCCATGCCATCGGTGGGACAATCGGGGGTTTACCCGGCCCGGCAGAGCATCTCAAGCGCGCGCCGGTTCCTTCCCCCTTGTTTCTTTCAAAGACCGCTACGCCATGAAGAAGATTGCCGCCGTTGCCCTGCTGTCCCTGGGTGCCCTGCTGGTGGGCTGCTCCAAGCAGGAGCCGCCCGCCCCCGCCGCCGCGCCCGCGCCCGCCGCAGTGACAAAAATTGTGATCGGCCTGGACGACAACTTCCCACCCATGGGCTTTCGCGATGAGAAAAACGAGCTCGTGGGCTTTGACATCGACATGGCCAAGGAGGCCGCCAAGCGCCTGGGGATGCAGGTCGAGTTCAAGCCCATCGACTGGAACGCCAAGGAGGCCGAGCTCACGGCCAAGCGCGTGGACGCGCTGTGGAACGGCCTGACCATCACCGAGGAGCGCAAGCAGAACATTGCCTTCACCGCGCCCTACATGGAGAACCACCAGATCATCGTCGTGCCCGCAGGCTCCGCCATCAAGACCAAGGCCGACCTGGCCGGCAAGGTGGTGGGCGCGCAGGAGGGTAGCAGCGCCGTGGACGCGATCAAAAAGGAAGACGCCGTCTTCAAGTCGTTCAAGGACTTCAAGACCTTCGGCGACAACGTCACGGCCCTCATGGATCTGACCACCGGCCGCCTGGACGCCGTGGTGGTCGATGAGGTCGTGGGCCGTTACTACGTGGCCAAGAAGCCCGAGGCCTACGCCGTGCTAGACGACAACTTTGGCACCGAGGAATATGGCGTGGGCGTGCGCAAGGACGACACCGAACTGCTGGGCAAGCTGGACAAGGCCCTGGCCGACATGAAGGCGGACGGCGCCGCCGCCAAGATTTCCGAGCAATGGTTCGGCAAGAACATCATTAAGTAATAGCGAACAACCCCCCGTGTCGCTTCGCTCCTTTCCCCTTCTCTCGAATTGCTGCGCAATTCGGGAAGGGGGACGACGCCAGCGCGGCGGGGCGGCCCTTGCGCGGCGTCTGCTGGCTTGGTGCGCGCCAGTTGCAAGCGCTCCGTGCCGTGCAAGGCATTCCATTTCCGTGACCGCATGGACTATGTACTCTCCCTTCTGGGCCCGCTGGCGCAAGGCGCCGTCGTCACCCTGAAGCTGTTTGTCATCACGCTGGCGCTGGCCGTGCCGCTGGGCCTGGCGCTGGCTCTGGCGCGCCTGTCGCACTGGAAGGCCTTGTCGGGCGCAGTGAGCGGCTATATCTGGCTCATGCGCGGCACGCCGCTCATGCTGCAGATGCTGTTCATCTACTTTGCGCTGCCCTTTGTGCCGGTGATCGGCATCCGCCTGCCGGACTTTCCGGCGGCCATCACGGCGTTTGCGCTCAACTACGCGGCCTACTATGCCGAGATCTTCCGCGCCGGCATACAGTCCGTGGACCGCGGCCAGTACGAGGCCGCCAAGGTGCTGGGCATGAACTACGGCCAGACCATGCGCCGCATCGTGCTGCCGCAGATGGTGCGCAGCATCCTGCCGCCCATGAGCAATGAGACCATCACCCTGGTCAAGGACACCTCGCTCATCTACGTGCTCGCCTTGAACGACCTGCTGCGCGCCGCGCGCGGCATCGTGCAGCGCGACTTCACGACCACGCCCTTCATCGTCGCCGCGGCCTTCTATCTCGTCATGACCCTGGTGCTGACCTGGGGCTTCCAGCGCCTGGAGCAACGCTATGCCAAGTATGACCAGTGACGTGCCCATGATCGAGGCGCGCGGCGTGAAGAAGCGCTTTGGCCACAACGAGGTGCTGCGAGGGGTGTCGCTCAGTGTGGCGCGGGGCGAGGTGGTGGCCATCATCGGCCCTTCGGGTTCGGGCAAGAGCACCTTTCTGCGCTGCCTGAACCACCTGGAGACCATCAACGCCGGCCATGTCGCCATCGAGGGGCAGGCGCTGGCGACGACCGACGAGCAC
The DNA here is from genome assembly GCA_018242005.1 of Pseudomonadota bacterium. Taxonomy (GTDB): domain Bacteria; phylum Pseudomonadota; class Gammaproteobacteria; order Burkholderiales; family Burkholderiaceae_C; genus Alicycliphilus. The sequence goes on from JAFECU010000095.1 coordinate 8,866, forward strand.
GGCCACTGCCGCTACGCGCCCGATGCCGAGCTGCGCCGCATCTGCGCCAAGACCGGCATGGTGTTCCAGCATTTCAACCTGTTCCCGCATCTGACGGTGCTGCAGAACCTCATCGAGGCGCCCATGGTGGTGCAGGGCCTGGGGCGGGACGAGGCCGTGGCACGTGCAGAGGCGCTGCTGGCCAAGGTGGGCCTGGTGCAAAAGCGCGACAACTACCCCGCACGCCTTTCGGGCGGGCAGAAGCAGCGCGTGGCGATTGCGCGCGCGCTGTGCATGCAGCCGGACATCATGCTGTTCGACGAACCCACCAGCGCGCTCGACCCCGAGCTCACCGGCGAGGTGCTGCGCACCATGCGCGAGCTGGCCGAGGAGCGCATGACCATGCTGGTCGTCACGCACGAGATGGGCTTTGCGCGCGAGGTGGCGCAGCGCGTGGCCTTCATGGACCAGGGCGATCTGCTCACGGTGCTGCCGGCGCGGGAGTTCTTCGACGACCCTGGGCACGAGCGTGCCCGGGCGTTCCTGGAGCACATGCTGTAGGCTGAAACCATCATTCGTCCCTGCCCATGAACCTCGCCGCCACCATCCCCGCGCAGCACTCCCAGCGCGCGCTGTTGCACAACGAAGTCCATGCGCGCCCGCCCGAGGCCCTGGCCGCGCCGCTTGCCATCACGCACATCGTCATGCTGGCCGACGCGCCCGGGAGGGACGCCAGCCGCGCCCATTTGGCGGCTCTGCTGCGCGATCACCATCTGGCCCCACCCGATGCCCACACCACCCATCTGCGCGTGGACCTGGGGGCATTTCGCATCCGCTGGGAGCTGCATACCGAATTCGTCACCTGGACCTTCTCGGTGCTGCCGGCCGGTGGCATTCGGTGCGACGGTACGCGCGCGCCCGATGCGGCGCTGGAGGCCGTGCCGCGCGACTGGCTGGCGGCGCTGCCCGGCGAATGCCTGTGTGCGCTGCACCTGTGGGTGGCCAGCGGCGCCGGTGCAGCGGAGGGGCCGGTGCCGCGCGGCTGGCTGCGCGAGGAGTCTCTCGTGGCCTGCGCCGTTGCGGGCGGCCAGGGCGAGGTCTATACCGACTTCGCCATCCACGCCGATGGCTTCTCACGCATGCTGCTCGTGGCGGGCGCACTCTCGCCTCAGCGCCTGGGCCGGCTGGTACAGCAGCTATTGGAGATCGAGACCTATCGCATGGCGGCGCTGCTGGGCCTGCCAGCGGCACGCGCGGCCGGCGCCGCCCTGGCCAGCGCCGAGCGCGAGCTGGCCGCACTGGCCGAGGCCATACGCAGCTCCAGCCGCGACACCGAGCCCGCACTGCTCGACCGCCTGACACGCCTGGCGGGCCAGGTCGAGGGGTTGTACGCGGCAACGCATTCGCGCTTCTCGGCCAGCAGTGCGTACTTCGAACTGGTGGACCTGCGCGTGCAGGACATCGCCGAATCTCGCATCGCCGGCCTGCAGACCATAGGCGAGTTCATGGAGCGGCGCCTGAGCCCGGCGCGCAGCACCTGCGCCTGGGCGGCACGGCGGCAGAATGCGCTGTCCGAGCGCGTCTCGCGCATGAGCAATCTGTTGCGCACGCGCGTGGAGATCGAGCAGCAGCAGAACAACCAGGCCCTGCTGGCGTCCATGAACCGCCGCGGCGACCTGCAGCTCAAGCTCCAGTCCACCGTGGAGGGCTTGTCGGTGGCGGCCATCACCTACTACATCGTTGGACTGGTGAGCTACCTGGCCAAGGGCGCGCAGAAGATCGGCTGGCCGTTCTCGCCAGAGAGCACGGCGGCGGTGGCAATACCGCTCGTGGCGGCCAGTGTGTGGTGGTCGCTGCGGCGCCTGCACCACCGAATGTTTGGCGAGGCGCATTGATCCTGGCGGGCTGTCGGACCTCGAACGCCGATGGCTCTCGACGGGTGGGGATGCCAAACATGGGCTGCGTCGGTCGATGTCCGGCCGGCGATCTACAGGTCCGGCAGTAGTCTCCTGGGCTGAGCTTCAATGTGAGCGCAAGGCCGCCCATGCCAGCCCTCGGGCGCCCGTTCGCCGCGGGCCGTACCCATCAGGCGCGATCGACGCGGTGCAGTTGGGGATGGCTGGGGCCGAAGGCCGCCAGCAGCTCGCCAAACAGCCGCTCGGCCTTCGGGCAGTTGTTGCCCGTGAAGTTGCAGACATACACGTCCAGCGTCACGAAGCCCGCTTCGGGCCAGGTGTGGATGGATAGGTGGGATTCAGCCAGCACCACTACGCCGGTGACGCCGCCACCCTTGCCAAAGCTGTGGAACAGCGAGCCCACGGAGCTCAGGCCGGCCGCGCCTACGCGCTCCTTGCAGAATGTCTCCAGGTAGGTGGCATCCTGCATCAGGCGGCTGTCACACCGGCAGCCGTGCAGATCACCGATGAGGTGCAGACCGGTGGCCTTGCCATGAATCGCCGGCGCCGTGGGCGCGACGGACTGGAGGCTCGTCATGGGTGTGTAACCTTTACTCTTTTTGCAGAGTTGGCAAATACCGCCACAGGGGCCGGGCAAGGAGCGCCGCGGTACAGACCGGCACGCTTCGGCGACGGCGGGCACGAGACGGAACGAAAGGAAATGTCACTGCCTCATTGCCGCGCCTTTGCTCGCTGCTGCGCTTTGATGCGTCCATGCAACGCTGACAGCAAACAGCCACGCGGGGATGCTGAACGTGACATTTTTTCGAACCCTTGATTATACCGAGGCGTTATATTCAAACCACAGGTTCTATGAGCCCGCCGCCGATGCCGAAGGGTTTTCCCCTATGATGCGCGGTTCGCCATGCGGCCCAGGCCCCGGCGATTCCTTTGATTCTCACCATGTCATCCCAAGCTCCCGCGTCCAGCGACGCACTCGTGGAACTGCGCAACGTCACCTTCGGGTATGGCGAGCGCGTGATCCTGCGCGACCTGTCCCTCCGCGTGCCGCGCGGCAAGGTCACGGCGCTCATGGGCGCCTCGGGTGGTGGCAAGACCACGGTATTGCGCCTGATCGGCGGGCAGCAGCGCGCCCAGCAGGGTGAGGTGCTGGTGGCCGGGCAGGATGTGGGCCGCATGGACATGCAGCAGCTCTACGCCGCGCGCCGGCGCATGGGGATGCTGTTCCAGTTCGGCGCGCTGTTCACCGACATGAGCGTGTTCGACAATGTGGCCTTCCCGCTGCGCGAGCACACCGACCTGCCCGACGAGCTGATTCGCGACATCGTGCTCATGAAGCTGCATGCCGTGGGCCTGCGCGGCGCGCGCGACCTCATGCCGAGCCAGATTTCGGGCGGCATGTCGCGGCGTGTGGCCCTGGCGCGCGCGATTGCGCTGGACCCCGAACTCATCATGTACGACGAGCCCTTCGCCGGCCTCGATCCGATCTCCTTGGGCACGGCGGCACAGCTCATACGCCAGCTGGGCGACTCCATGGGGCTGACCACCATCATCGTCTCGCACGACCTGGAGGAGACCTTTCGCCTGGCCGACCATGTCATCATCCTCGGCCCCGGCAGCGTGGCCGCGCAGGGCACGCCAGACGAGGTGCGCGCCAGCCAGGACCCGCTCGTGCACCAGTTTGTGCATGCGCTTCCCACGGGGCCGGTGCCGTTTCACTACCCCGGTCCCAGCGTGGCGCAGGATTTTGGCGCCGTCGGGGTGCAGCAGCAGGATGGAGGTGCATCATGAGCTGGTGGCGACCGTCGGACCTGGGCTATGCCGTGCGCTGCAAGCTGGCCGACATTGGCATGGGCATGCGCCTGTTCGTGCGCCTCGTGGGACTGTTCAGCCCGGTCATGCGGCGCTTTGGCCTGGTGCGCGACCAGGTGCATTTCCTGGGCAACTATTCGCTGTCCATCATTTCCATGTCCGGCCTGTTCGTGGGCTTCGTGCTGGCGCTGCAGGGCTACAACGTGCTGCAGCTCTATGGCTCGGCCAATTCGCTGGGCCTGGTGGTCACGCTGGGGCTGGTGCGCGAGCTCGGACCCGTGGTCACGGCGCTGCTGTTTGCGGGCCGCGCGGGCACCTCGCTCACGGCCGAGATCGGTCTCATGCGTTCGGGCGAGCAGCTTTCGGCCATGGAGATGATGGCCGTGGACCCGGTGCAGCGCATCCTGGCGCCGCGCTTCTGGGGCGGCGTGATCGCCATGCCGCTCCTGGCGGCGGTGTTCAATGCCGTGGGCGTCATCGGCGGCTGGCTGGTCGGCGTGGTGCTGATCGGGGTGGACGCCGGTGCCTTCTGGGGCCAGATGCAAAGCAGCGTCGATGTCTGGAAGGATCTGGGCAACGGCGTCGTCAAGAGCGTCGTGTTCGGCATCGCCGTGACCTTCATCGCGGTGCTTCAAGGCTTTGTCGCCAAGCCCACGCCCGAAGGTGTGTCGCGCGCCACCACCCGCACGGTGGTCATGGCGTCGCTTTCCGTGCTGGGGCTGGACTTTGTCCTCACGGCACTGATGTTCAGTATTTGAGGGGCGGCCCAGGCGCCGCCCGAGGAAATTCACCATGCAGCATTCCAAGAACGATATCTGGGTCGGGCTGTTCGTCCTGCTCGGGGGCGTGGCGCTGGTCTTTCTGGCCCTTCAGTCGGCCAACCTGCTCCAGCTCAACTTTCGCTCGGGCTATGTCGTCACGGCGCGCTTCGACAACATAGGGGGGCTCAAGCCCAAGGCCGCGGTGCGCAGCGCCGGCGTGGTCGTGGGGCGCGTGCAGTCCATCGGCTTTGACGACAAGACCTTCCAGGCGCGCGTGGCGCTGGAGCTGGAAAAGCGCTACGCCTTTCCCAAGGACAGCTCGCTGAAGATCCTCACCAGCGGCCTGCTGGGCGACCAGTACATAGGCATAGAGCCCGGTGCCGATGAGAAGAATCTCGCCGACGGCGACCTCGTGACCAACACGCAGTCCGCCATCGTGCTGGAGAATCTGATCGGCCAGTTCCTCTTCGGCAAGGCCGAACAATCCGGCACCCCGGCCACTGGGGGCGCAAAGAAATGACCACTCAAGCAAGACCCACCACCGGGGCCCGGCGCTGGGCGGCGCTGCTCCTGGGCGCGGCCCTCGTGACCGGCTGCGCCACGGGGCCCAACGCCAATCCGGCCGACCCGTTCGAGCCCTACAACCGCAGCATGACCACGTTCAACGACAACGTGGACAAGGCCGTGCTCAAGCCCGTGGCCACGCTGTACCGCGACGTGACGCCGTCGCCCGTGCGCACTGGCGTGGGCAACTTCTTCAGCAACCTGGGCGATGCCTGGTCCTTCGTCAACAACCTGTTGCAGTGGCGCGGCCTGGAGGCCTACGAAAGCCTGGTGCGTTTCGGCACCAACACCTTCCTCGGGCTGGGCGGCCTGCTGGACATTGCCAGCGAGGCCGGCATAGAACGGCACAAGCAGGACTTCGGCCTCACGCTTGGCCGCTGGGGCGTGCCCACGGGCCCTTACCTGGTGCTGCCGCTGCTGGGACCGTCCACGGTGCGCGACACGGCGGGCCTGTCGGCGGACCTGTTCGTGGGCGACCTGCTGGACCGGGTCCATGAGGTGCCAGTGCGCAACTCGCTCTATGCCCTGCGCTTCGTGGACGCGCGCGCCAGCCTGCTGCGCACCACCACGGTGCTAGACGAGGCCGCGCTCGACCCCTACAGCTTCACGCGCGACGTCTACCTGAAGTTGCGCACGGGCGCAAAGGACGGCGCCAACAATGACGACGGCGGCAAGCTGCCCAACGACTACTGACACAGATGCCGGTGCGGCCGGTTGCCCTTGCTTGCAACCTGGCACGCATTGCGACGCAATTGGGCTGCACGGGCACTCCACAATCGAAAAAAATCCTGAGGACTTCTCCATGATGAATCGCCGCACCCTCACGCAATCCGCCGCCGCCCTGGTCCTGGCGGCCTGCCTGCCCTGGCCCCAGGCCGCGCTGGCCGCCGATGAGGCGCCCGATGCGCTGATCAAGCGCCTGTCGTCCGACGTGCTGGAGACCGTGCGCAACGACAAATCCATCAAGGGCGGTGACGTGGACAAGATCATGGTGCTCGTCAACAAGACCATCATGCCGCACGTGAACTTCCGCCGCATGACGGCCGCCGCCGTAGGGCCGGCCTGGCGCAGCGCCACGCCCGCGCAGCAACAGAGCCTGCAGGACGAGTTCAAGACCCTGCTGGTACGCACCTACTCGGGCGCTCTGAGCCAAGTCACGGACCAGACCATCGTCGTCAAGCCGCTGCGCATGGACCCGGGCGACACCGACGTGCTGGTGCGCACCGAGATCCGTGGCCGCGGCGACCCGGTGCAGCTCGACTACCGCCTGGAAAAGACCCCCGGCGCGGGCAGCGGCTGGAAGATCTACAACCTGAACGTGCTGGGCGTGTGGCTGGTCGAGACCTACCGCAGTCAGTTCGCGCAGGAGATCAACAGCAAGGGCATCGATGGCCTGATCGCCGCCCTGGCGGCGCGCAACAAGGCCAATGCCGACGCCAATGGCGGCGTGGCCCGCGCGAAGTGAGCGCGGGGAGCGCCGGCATGCTGGTACTGCCTACCGAACTCACGCACCGCCAAGCCTCGGTCAACCTGCGCATGCTGCTGCAGGCGCAGAAGGCCATGGGCGGAACGCAGGTGGTGGTCGATGCCGGGGCGCTGGCCACCTTTGACTCCTCGGCCCTGGCCGTGCTGCTGGAATGCCGCCGCGCCGCCCTCTTCGAGGGCAAGGGCTTTGCGGTCAAGGCCCTGCCGCCGGCCCTGGCCAGCCTGGCGGGGTTGTATGGCGTGCAGGAGCTGCTGCCCGCGTTGGGGTGACACCCGCAGGCGGTGCGTGGGACGTTGTTGCAGCCCTGGCTAACAATCAGAATGCCCCATGCCTACGTCCAAGCCCGCACCCGACTGCGCACCGGCCGCCCTGGCACCTGATCCGTTTCGCCAACTGCTCGACGAGGTTGGCGCCTTTGTCTACACCACGGATCTGCAGGGGCGCTACACCTATGCCAACCGCTTGGTGCTGGAGTTGCTGGGGCACGCGCTCGACGATGTGGTGGGCAAGGACACTACTCATTTCTTTGGCGAGGCGGGCAACGAGGCCCTGCGCGAGAACGATGCGCGCGTGCTGCGCGGCGGCGAGACCATTGCGCGCGAGGAAAGCAACCTCATCATGGCCACGGGGGAGCTGCGCACCTACTGGTCGCTGAAGAAGCCGCTGCGCGACGCTGCCGGCAACATCATTGGCATGCTGGGCATCTCGCACGACATCACCGAGAAAAAGCGCCTGGAAGACCGAGTGCGCAAGCAAAAGGAACTGCTCGATACGGTGCTGGACAACGTGGACGCGCTGGTCTACATGAAGGACACACACCGTCGCTTCATCTACGCCAACCAGCACGTGGCCGAGGCCCTGGGCCAGCCGGTCGAGCGCATCATCGGCCGCTTGGACACGGAGGTGCTGCCGCGCGAGGTGGCCGACAAGTTCTGGGCGTTGGACCAGAAGATCTTCGCCACGGGCCAGCGTCATGCCGGCGAGGAGGCCTTGGTTGATGGCGACGGACGGTGGCGCCATTTCTGGAGCGTGGTCGTGCCGCTGTCCGCGCCCGACGGCACGCCGGCCGTGATCGGCCTGAGCACCGACATCACCGAGCTGCACGAGCTCAAGGAGGAGCTCAAGCGCCAGGCCAGTACCGATGCGCTGACGGGTCTGGCCAACCGGCGCAGCTTCTGGGAGCGAGCGGGGCATGAGTTTGCGCGCAGCCGCCGGCATGGCACGGCGCTGTCGCTGATCGCCATCGATATCGACCATTTCAAGCGCCTGAACGACAGCTTTGGCCATCTGGCGGGCGATCGCGTGCTGCGCGAGTTTGCCGCCTGCTGCCGGGACATGCTGCGCGACGGCGACCTGTGCGCCAGAACCGGTGGTGAGGAATTCTGCGTGCTGCTGCCGGACACGGACCTGGCCGGCGCGATGCACATTGCCGAGCGCATCCGGGCGCTGACGGCTTCCCTGTGCCTTGACGACCAGGGCCAGCGGCTGCGCGTCAGCGCCAGCTTCGGTGTTGCCAGCCTGGGGGCAGGGGACGAGGACTTTGATGCCCTGTTCGCGCGCGCCGACCGGGCGCTCTACGGCGCCAAGCAGCAGGGCCGCGACCGCATTTCCTCCGGGCGCTAGGAACGTGGGCGGCAGAAGAAGTGTCGGCTGCAAATGGGCCGCATCGGTCCATTTTTGGCTTCGCCGCTCCTCGAGAGCAACGGCTTCTTGACCCATGGCCCGGCCATAGGCCTGCGAACCCGGCAAAGACCGGCCTCGCTGGAGCCGGGTTTGGCGACGCCTCGCTTCGAGAGCGCCCTTGGCGCTCCAGGTCCGCTGCCTGCCGGGGTGGCGGACGCCGATAGCCCCTAGGGTGCTGGTTTGGTGGCGGCATCATAAAATGCCCGGTTCCCATGACCGCTGTATCCTTCCAATCCGTCTCCAAGATCTTCCCCACGCCGCGCGGGCCGTTTCAGGCCCTGCATGGCGTGAGCCTGGACATCGCGGAGGGCGAATTCTTTGGCCTGCTCGGTCCCAACGGCGCCGGCAAGACCACCATGATCAGCATCCTGGCGGGCCTGTCTCGCCCCAGCAGCGGCCGCGTGTCCGTGCTGGGCCACGATGTGCAGGCCGACTTTGCCAACGCGCGCCGGCTCCTGGGCGTGGTGCCGCAGGAGCTGGTGTTCGACCCCTTCTTCAACGTGCGCGAGGCGCTGCGCATCCAGTCGGGCTACTTCGGCGTGAAGAACAACGACGCCTGGATCGACGAGCTGCTGGAGAGCCTGGGCCTTGCCGACAAGGCAACGGCCAACATGCGGCAACTGTCGGGCGGCATGAAGCGGCGCGTGCTCGTGGCCCAGGCGCTGGTGCACCGGCCGCCCATCATCGTGCTCGACGAGCCCACTGCCGGCGTGGACGTGGAGCTGCGCCAGACGCTGTGGCAGTTCATTGCCAGGCTGAACAAACAGGGCCACACGGTGCTCTTGACCACGCATTACCTCGAAGAGGCCGAGGCCCTGTGCGGGCGCATCGCCATGCTCAAGGGCGGCCGCGTGGTGGCGCTCGACAGCACCACGAGGCTGCTGCAGAGCGCCAATGCCAGCGTGTTGCAGTTCAAGACCGATGCGCCGCTGCCGCCGCAGCTCGCACCGCTGGCGCGCGTGACCGGGCGCATCGTGCAGCTGCCCGCGCATGACGCGGCCGAGATCGAGCAGCACCTGGCGCTGCTGCGCCAGGCGGGTGTGGCCAGCGAGGATGTGGAGATCCGCCGCGCCGACCTGGAGGACGTGTTCCTCAAGGTCATGGGCACGGAAGCCGCGGAGGCCGCGGCATGACGGGCTGGCAGACCCTGTTCTACAAGGAGGTGCTGCGTTTCTGGAAGGTGGCCTTCCAGACCGTGGCCGCGCCCGTGCTCACGGCCGTGCTCTACCTCTTGATCTTCAGCCATGTGCTCGAGGATCGCGTGCAGGTCTATGGGCAGCTGAGCTACACGGCGTTTCTGGTGCCCGGCCTCGTCATGATGAGCGTGCTGCAGAACTCGTTTGCCAACAGCTCGTCGAGCCTCATCCAGAGCAAGATCATGGGCAACCTGGTGTTCGTGCTGCTCACGCCGCTGTCGCACTGGGCCTGGTTCTTCGCCTACGTGGGCTCGTCGGTGCTGCGCGGGCTGCTCGTGGGCCTGGGTGTGTTTGCCGTTACGCTGTTCTTTGCTCGGCCGGAGTTTGCGGCGCCGCTGTGGGTGCTGGTGTTTGCGCTGCTGGGCGCGGCGCTGCTGGCCACGCTGGGCGTGATCGCCGGGCTGTGGGCCGACAAGTTCGACCAGATGGCGTCGTTCCAGAACTTTCTCATCATGCCCATGACGTTTTTGTCGGGCGTGTTCTACTCCATCCACTCGCTGCCCGCCTTCTGGCAGCAGGCCAGTCGGTTCAACCCGTTCTTCTACATGATCGACGGCTTTCGCTACGGCTTCTTCGGCGTGAGCGACGTCTCGCCCTGGCTGAGCCTGGTCATCGTCGGCGGCGCCTGGGCGGCCGTCAGCCTTCTGGCGCTGCGCCTGCTGCGCACGGGCTACAAAATTCGGAACTAGCAATGACTGCAGACCACATCAAAGACATCATCCGCGCCGGCATGGCCTGCGACTACATCACGCTCGAGGGTGACGGCCGCCACTGGTACGCCGTCATCGTCTCGCCCGAGTTCGAGGGCAAGCGCCCGATACAGCGCCACCAGCGCGTCTACGCCACGCTGGGCGACAAGATGGCGCGCGACGAGGTGCATGCGCTGTCGATGAAGACCTTCACACCGGCCGAATGGGCCGCGGCGCAGCAGTCCTGAACTGCTTTTTTATAACTGCCTGCGCATGATTGCTGGGCGTTTCGCCCCTATTTGACTCAAAAGACCCCCCATGGACAAACTACTGGTACGCGGCGGCCGCGCCCTGCGCGGCGAGGTCATCATCTCCGGCGCCAAGAACGCGGCCCTGCCCGAGATGTGCGCCGCCCTGCTCACGAGCGAGCCGGTGCATCTGCTCAACGTGCCGCGCCTGCACGATGTGCGCACCATGCGCCGCCTGCTCGACAACATGGGCGTCGCCACCGAGACCCATGGTGAACGCGGCGGCATGAGTTTCGTCGCGCCCGATAGCCTGAGCCCCGAGGCGCCCTACGAGCTGGTCAAGACCATGCGGGCCTCGGTGCTGGCCCTGGGCCCATTGCTGGCGCGCTTTGGCGAGGCCACGATCTCCCTGCCCGGTGGCTGCGCGATCGGCTCGCGCCCCGTGGACCAGCACATCAAGGGGCTGCAGGCCATGGGCGCACACATCACGGTCGAGCATGGCTACATGATCGCGAAGCTGCCGGCAGGGCAGAAGCGTCTGCGCGGTGCGCGCATCACCACCGACATGATCACCGTCACCGGCACCGAGAACCTGCTCATGGCCGCCACGCTGGCCGAAGGCGAGACGGTGCTGGAAAACGCCGCGCAGGAACCCGAGGTGACCGATCTGGCCGAGATGCTGATCGCCATGGGAGCGCGCATCGAGGGTCATGGCACGAGCCGCATCCGCATCCAGGGCGTGGAGCGCCTGTCTGGCTGCACGCACCAGGTGGTGGCCGACCGCATCGAGGCCGGCACCTTTTTGTGCGCCGTCGCGGCCGCCGGTGGCGAGGCCTTGCTGCGCCACGCGCGCGCCGACCACCTGGACGCGGTCATCGACAAACTGCAGGAAGCCGGCGCGCGCGTGGTGCCAGCGCCGGGCGGCATACGCATTGCCAGCCCCGGCGGAGCCCAGCTCAAGGCGCAGGGCTTTCGCACGACCGAGTATCCGGGCTTTCCCACCGACATGCAGGCGCAGTTCATGGCCCTCAACTGTGTGGCCCAGGGCACGGCGACGGTGGCCGAGACCATCTTTGAAAACCGCTTCATGCATGTCAACGAGCTCTCGCGCCTGGGCGCGCAGATCGCCATCGACGGGCGTGTGGCCACGGTGACGGGGGGGGCGCAGCTGTCGGGCGCCACCGTCATGGCGACCGACCTGCGCGCCTCGGCCAGCCTGGTGATCGCCGGCCTGATCGCCAGCGGCGAGACCCTGGTGGACCGCATCTACCACCTGGACCGCGGCTACGACGCCATGGAGGCCAAGCTCTGCGGTCTGGGCGCCGACATCGAAAGAATTCAATGACCCAGCCCATCACCCTGGCCCTGTCCAAGGGTCGCATCTTCGACGAGACCCTGCCGCTGCTGGCGGCCGCCGGCATCACGGTCACCGAAGACCCCGAGAAATCGCGCAAGCTCATCCTGTCCACCGATCAGCCCGATGTGCGCGTGGTGCTGGTGCGCGCCACCGACGTGCCCACCTATGTGCAGTACGGCGGCGCCGACCTGGGCGTGGCGGGCAAGGACTCGCTCATCGAGCATGGCGGCCAGGGGCTGTTCCGCCCGCTGGATTTGAAAATTGCCAAATGCCGCGTGAGCGTGGCCGTGCGCGCCGGCTTCGACTATGCGGGCGCCGTCACCCAGGGCTCGCGCCTGAAGGTGGCCACCAAGTACACCAGCATCGCGCGCGACTTCTTCGCCAGCAAGGGTGTGCATGTCGACATGATCAAGCTCTACGGCAGCATGGAGCTGGCGCCGCTCACCGGCCTGGCCGACGCCATCGTGGACCTGGTCTCCACCGGCAACACCTTGAAGGCCAACAAGCTGATCGAGGTGGAGCAGATCATGGACATCAGCTCCCACCTGGTCGTGAACCAGGCCGCGCTCAAACTCAAGCAGGGGCCGCTCAAGCGCATCATCGACGCGTTTGCCTCCGCCATACCCAAGGTTTGATTCCATTCAGGTTGACACTATGCAATTCGTAGCTGCTCCCGCCCGTCTGTCAACCGTTAACGCCACATTTGAGGCGGATTTTGCGGCGCGCCTGCACTGGTCGGCCGAGCAGGATGCGGCCATCGAGGAGCGCGTCGCCGCCATCCTGGCCGACGTACAGCAGCGCGGCGATGCCGCCGTGCTCGAATACACCCGGCGTTTCGACGGCCTGCAGGCCACAAGCATGGCTGCGCTGGAACTCACCCAGGCCGAGCTGCGAGCCGCCTACGACGGCCTGCCGGCCGGTCAGCGCGATGCCCTCACGGCCGCCGCGCAGCGCGTGCGCAGCTACCACGAGGCGCAGAAAAAGGCCTGCGGCGAGAGCTGGAGCTATCGCGACGAAGACGGCACGCTGCTGGGCCAGAAGGTCACGCCGCTCGACCGCGTGGGCATCTACGTGCCCGGCGGCAAGGCCGCCTACCCGAGCAGCGTGCTCATGAACGCCATCCCCGCCCAAGTGGCGGGGGTGCAGGACATCATCATGGTGGTGCCGACTCCGCAGGGCGCCAAGAACCCGCTGGTGCTGGCCGCGGCCTGCGTGGCCGGTGTCACGCGCGCCTTCACCGTGGGCGGCGCTCAGGCCGTGGCGGCGCTGGCCCATGGCACGGCCACGATTCCGAAGGTGGACAAGATCACGGGCCCCGGCAACGCCTATGTGGCCAGCGCCAAGAAGCGCGTGTTCGGCCAGGTGGGCATAGACATGATCGCCGGGCCGTCTGAAATTCTGGTGCTGGCCGACGGCAGCACGCCGGCCGACTGGGTGGCCATGGACTTGTTCAGCCAGGCCGAGCATGACGAGCTTGCGCAGTCCATTCTGCTGTGCCCCGATGCCGCCTACATCGATGCCGTGCAGCGCGAGATCGACCGCCTGCTGCCCCAGATGCCGCGCGCCGAGATCATCGCCAAGAGCCTCACCGGCCGCGGGGCGCTGATCCACACGCGCAGCATGGAGGAGGCCTGCGCCATCAGCAACCGCATCGCGCCCGAGCACCTGGAGGTCAGCAGCCGGGAGCCGCACCAATGGGAGCCGCTTCTGAGGCACGCCGGCGCCATCTTCCTCGGCGCCTATACCAGCGAGGCTCTGGGCGACTACTGCGCGGGCCCCAACCATGTGCTGCCCACCAGCGGCACGGCGCGCTTTTCCAGCCCGCTGGGCGTGTACGACTTTCAGAAGCGCAGCAGCCTGATCGAGGTGAGCGAGCAGGGCGCCCAGGTGCTGGGCAGGATCGCCAGCGTGCTCGCCCATGGCGAGGGCCTGCAGGGGCACGCGCGCGCGGCCGAGATGCGGCTCACGCCTTGAGGCATCGATAGGGAACGGGGGGGCGACCCCCGCCCCACCCATCAACGAAGGGCCAGGAGGGCCGTGCCTGCGGAGCCGTCGGGCGTGGTGCCCGTGATGACCAGCTGTGTGCCGACGCTCGGCTCAACGAAACTCAGGGCAATGCCCCTGGCCTGTTCGCCAGGCAAGCGGCAGGGCGCTGGACCGAAATTCAAGCTCACATCGAACACGTTCCTGCCACTGGCGCGTGGCTGCGCCTGACCGGTGATGTTGCAGCCCTGGAAGCCGGCGCGGAGGGCACCGGTGGCGTCAATGGTGATCTGCCCAAGGCCTCCGCCCAGGACCATGCCGTTCCAGGTGCCGGCAATACTGGAGAGGCTGGCCGGCGCCTGATAGTCGTAGTCGCTCTTCTTGACCACCTCGGTGGTGAAACTGTTCGTCAGTCCGAACGACGTCGTCGTGCCTCGGAAGCTTTGCCCTGGCACGTAGCTGCCGCTGAGGCTGCCATCGGACACCCGGCCGTCGTAGGAGTAGTCCCTGAGTTGCGCCGAATAGCTGGAACCGTCGCTGTTGCCCTGTGTGGCGCGCACCATGCCTTTGACGTCCAACGCCTTACCGATGGGGATGCCATACAGCATCCACGAGTCTCCGTTTTCCAGCGTCACCGAGTAAACGAAGCGTTGCGCCGTTCCCCCCTCGTAGGCGCCTTCCAGCTTGGCGGCCACATTGTCATCGCCTCCACCGCCGCAGGCCGTCAGCAGGCCTGCCACCACCCATAGTGCGCATGGAGTTTTCATCGCTTTCATAAAGCGCTCCTTGTGAAATATCGTATCAACTGTAATGCAGATTTCTATTTGTAAAAAGTGCATGTGTGGGCAAACTGACAACAGCCTGGGGGAAAAGACACTGCTCGCCTGTTTTTCTGCACGAATTTCGTGGAACACGAATTTAGTGTAAACTTGCCACCATGAAGAACCTGACCATCACGGTCGAAGACGGCGTGCTCGAATGGGCGCGCATCGAGGCGGCGCGCCGCGGCACCAGCGTCTCGCGCATGGTGGGCGACTTCATGGCCGAGATGCAGCAGCGCGAGGACGCCTACGAGCGCGCCTACCTCGCCTGGCGCACGGACGAGCGCAGCTGGCAGGCCCAGGGCATAGAAAAAACAATAGCGCGTACCACAGGCCCAGAAAGGGCTGAAGGCCAGAATATTCCGAAATCCGGGGTCGGTGCATGAGCCCCGTGTTTGTCGATACCTCGGTGCTGGTCGCGGCCGAGAACGTGGCTGGCGGTGCCCTGTACCGTGCCTGCCTGGACTGGCTCGATGCCCTCTGGCGCACCCGCAGCGGCCGCACCGGCAACCAGGCGCTGGTGGAGTTTTACGCTCAGGTGACCAGCGCGGCCCCGCCCATGCCCCAGGGCGACGCGCGCGCCGCCATCCGTCGTTACCAGACCTGGACGCCCTGGCGCACCGACGCCGCCACGCTTGAGACCGCCTGGGCCGTTCAGGCCCGCCATGACCTGGCCTTTGGCGACTGCCTGGCCTTGGCCTGCGCGCAGCACAGCGGCTGCGGCCACATGCTGAGCCTGCACCTGCCCCACGGGGCGGAGTTTGGCGGCGTGACCGTGCTGCATCCACTGCAGCAGCCCGCGCCCCTGCCGGAGGCGGGCGCCTGAGAGGCTGTGAGTTTTTCCCCTAT
Organism: Pseudomonadota bacterium; assembly: GCA_018242005.1. Classification (GTDB taxonomy): domain Bacteria; phylum Pseudomonadota; class Gammaproteobacteria; order Burkholderiales; family Burkholderiaceae_C; genus Alicycliphilus. Next base: position 24,210 of record JAFECU010000095.1, read on the forward strand.
GCCCGCCTTGCACGCCAAAACACCCCCGCTCGTCGTTGCAAATACTCGCCATAGCCCGAGCTATGTCTGCGTTTTGCGCCTCGATCGGGTGCGTTTTCGCGCGCCTTTCGGGCACGAGGGAAATACTCACAGCCTCTGAGCCCGGCAAAGAAAGAACCATCATGAACGATTTCACATCCTCGGCCCTTGAACGCATCCGCCCCGAAGTGCGCGCCACGCACGCCTATGTGGTGCACGACGCCACCGGTTACCTGAAGATGGATGCCATGGAAAACCCCTTCGGCCTGCCACCGGCGCTGCAGGCTGCGCTGGGCCGGCGATTGGGGGCTCTGGAGCTCAACCGCTACCCAGGCACGCGCCAGAACGACCTGAAGGCCGCGCTTGCCGCGCACGCCGGCGCCCCCGAGGGCAGCGCGCTTATCCTGGGCAACGGCTCGGACGAGCTCATCGGCCTGGTGCAGCTGGCCTGCGCGCAACCCGGTGCCGTGGTGCTGGCGCCCGTGCCGGGTTTCGTCATGTACGCCATGTGTGCCCAGCAGCATGGCCTGCAGTTCGTGGGCGTGGAGCTCGACGGTGAATTCCAGCTGCGCGAGCAGGCCATGCTGGCTGCGATCGCCCGGCACCGCCCGGCCATCACCTTCCTGGCCTACCCCAACAATCCCACGGCGACGCTGTGGGATGAGGCCGTGGTGCAGACCATTGTCGATGCTGCGGCCGCCGTGGGCGGCATCGTGGTCATGGACGAGGCCTACCAGCCCTTCGCCAGCCGCAGCTGGATCACGCGCATGCGCGACGAGCCGGCGCGGAGCGGCCATGTGCTCTTGATGCGCACGCTCAGCAAGTTCGGCCTGGCCGGGGTGCGCCTGGGCTACATGATCGGCCCGGCCGCGCTGGTGCACGAGGTGGACAAACTGCGCCCACCCTACAACGTGAGCGTGCTCAACTGCGAGGCGGCGCTGTTCGCACTGGAGCACGCCGAGCTGTTCGCAGCCCAGGCCGCCGAGCTGCGCGCCGCGCGCACCGAGCTGCTGACCCTGCTCCGCGCCATGCCGGGCGTGCAGAAGGTGTGGGACAGCCAGGCCAATATGGTGCTGTTGCGCGTGGCCGATGCCGCCCGGACGTTTGAGGGCATGAAGGCGCGCAAGGTTCTGGTCAAGAACGTTTCTACAATGCACTCTTCGCTGGCCAACTGCCTGCGTCTGACGGTGGGCAGCTCCGCCGAGAACACCCAGATGCTCGCGGCGCTCCAGGCATCGCTATGACTTCCTCTGCACTCGTTCCCTCCTCCCTCGACGCCCTGGCCGACCGCACGGCCGAGGTCAGCCGCAACACCGCGGAGACGCGCATCAGCGTGCGCATCAACCTCGACGGCACCGGCCAGGCCAGTCTGCACACGGGCATCGGCTTCTTCGACCACATGCTCGACCAGATCGCGCGTCATGGGCTGATCGACCTCGACATCCACGCCGAAGGCGACTTGCATATCGACGGCCACCACACGGTGGAGGACGTGGGCATCACCCTGGGCCAGGCCTTCGCGCTTGCCGTGGGGGACAAGAAGGGCATCAGGCGCTACGGCCATGCCTATGTTCCGCTCGATGAGGCGCTCTCGCGCGTGGTGGTGGACTTTTCCGGCCGCCCAGGCCTGGTGCAGAACATTCCCTACACCAGCGGCATGATCGGCGGCTTCGATACCCAGCTCACGCACGAATTCTTCCAGGGCTTCGTGAACCACGCGGGCGTGACGCTGCACATCGACAACCTCAAGGGCATCAACGCCCACCACCAGTGCGAGACGGTGTTCAAGGCCTTTGCGCGCGCGCTGCGCGCGGCGCTGGAGCGCGACCCGCGTGCGGCGGGCGTCATCCCATCCACCAAGGGCTCCTTGTGATTTCAAGTCAAATCGGCCTGTAACGCTTATATGGCAAGCGCTGACAGCTATGAATAGTGATGTGAAAACCGTTGCCGTCGTGGACTACGGCATGGGCAATCTGCGCTCCGTCTCGCAGGCCGTGCAGGCCGCGGCCCAGGGCAGTGGCTGGCATGTCCTGGTCACCGCGCGCCCCGACGAGGTGCGCGCCGCAGAGCGCGTGGTCCTGCCCGGCCAGGGCGCCATGCCCGACTGCATGCGCGAGCTGCGCGAATCGGGCCTGCTCGAATCGGTGCTGGAGGCCGCGGCCACCAAGCCGCTGTTCGGCGTCTGCGTGGGCATGCAGATGCTGCTGGACCACAGCGCCGAGGGTGACACGCCCGGCCTGGGGCTGATTGCCGGCGAGGTCATCAAATTCGATCTGGAGCACAAGACCCAGCCCGACGGCAGCCGCTACAAGGTGCCGCAGATGGGCTGGAACCGTGTGCGCCAGACGCGCCACGCGGGCGTGGCCCACCCGGTCTGGGCCGGCGTGCCCGATGACAGCTACTTCTATTTCGTGCACAGCTTCTATGCGCGGCCGGCCAATCCCCTGCACTGCGCGGGCGAGACCGACTACGGCCTGCCGTTTGCGGCAGCCATCGCACGCGATAATATTTTCGCCACCCAGTTCCACCCCGAAAAGAGTGCCGAACAGGGGTTGGCGCTCTACCGCAACTTCCTCACTTGGAAACCTTGATCGTTGTGCGCCGGGGGCTTTCCGGTACCCCTCGGCACGCAACGCCTAACGCTCATCCTCTGCCAGACCATGCTGCTCATTCCCGCCATCGACCTCAAGGACGGCCACTGCGTACGCCTCAAGCAAGGTGACATGGACCAATCGACCACCTTTGGTGAAGACCCCGCCGCCATGGCGCGCAAATGGGTCGATGCCGGCGCGCGCCGCCTGCACCTGGTGGACCTGAACGGTGCCTTTGCCGGCCAGCCCAAGAACAAGGCGGCCATCAAGTCCATCCTCGCCGAGGTGGGCGCGGACATCCCGGTGCAGCTGGGCGGCGGCATCCGCGACCTGGACACCGTGGAGCGCTACATCGACGCGGGCCTGCGCTACGTCATCATCGGCACGGCCGCGGTGAAGAACCCCGGGTTCCTGAAGGACGCCTGCAGCGCCTTCGGCGGCCACATCATCGTCGGCCTGGACGCCAAGGACGGCAAGGTGGCCACCGACGGCTGGAGCAAGCTCACCGGCCACGAGGTGGTGGATATTGCGCGCAAGTTCCAGGACTGGGGCGTGGAATCCATCATCTACACCGACATCGGCCGCGACGGCATGCTCTCGGGCATCAACGTCGAGGCCACGGTCAAACTCGCGCAGGCGCTCACCATCCCCGTGATCGCCTCGGGCGGCCTGGCCGGCATGGCCGACATCGAGCAGCTCTGCGAGGTCGAGGACGAGGGCGTGGAGGGCGTGATCTGCGGTCGCGCCATCTACAGCGGCGACCTGGACTTTGCCGCCGCCCAGGCGCGTGCCGACGAATTGGCCGGCGTGTAGGCAAGGCTTCAGCAGCCGGGCAACGCCTTGCCTTGGTTGATGGCGTCTACAGCCCCCAGCATCTGCTCCCAATAACTGGGCAACGTTGCCCAGGGGTTGCCGGTGTTCGTTGCGTAGTCATAGTGCCGGTCCGTGGCAAAGATCAGGCCGGTATTGCGCTGCGGCGTATTGGCCGAGCGCAGCACCTCCTGCATGGCGCTGCAGTTCATCGCGTCATGCACCAGCGCCGCCTGTGCGCTGTTGGCACCGTTGTAGACCCAGGTGTTTGACGGCTGAGGCGTGGCGTTGGCATAGGCTGCAGCCTGGCCCTCGAAGCTCACCAGGGCGTCGGCCACGTCGGCGAAACTGGCGACCGGGTAGGTGCCGGGGTTGCCTACCACGCGCAAATGGGCGTCCAGACCCTTGATGTACTGGTAGACCTCGCGGTAGAAGGCCAACTGCTTGCCGGTGGCATCCATCTCGTCGAGAAAGAAGCCATCGATCTGCGCCCCATAGGTCTTGCGGTAATTGTCGACATTGCGCAGCACGTCAGTGACCGAGCGCGAACCCTTGCCGTAGCGGGTGTAGACATAGCCAAGCACCTTGCCACCGCTTTGCCGGAAGGCGGTAATGGCCGCCGTGACCAGCGCATCCTCCTTGGTGAATATGCCGTTGCTCGGATTCAATATGGCCGTGATGGGTGCCGCGCCAAAGGCTTGGGCGCCACGGGCCAGCCTGTCCCAGTCGGACCCCGGTCCGGGGCTGAAGTAGGCCGGCACCAGCAGCTCCAGCGGCTGGGGCTTGGGGCGGATGTAGAGGCTGCGCGTGGCGCCGACCTTGTCCAGCGTGCCGGCCGCGACGGCCTGCAACTGCACCTCGCCGGGCTGCGTGGCGGTCAGGCTGGACTGGGCCAGCCCGGCGCTGGTCAGCGGCTGCACCGGTGCAAAGCTGACGCTGGCCGGACCACTGAGCGCGATGGCCGTTCCGTCGGCTGCGGCTGCTCCGGCTGCCGTGACGCCGAGCCGCAGTGTGACCGGCGTGTTGACGGTGTGTACGTTGTCGGCCTCGGCGGGGGCCGTGAAGATGACTTCGGCCTTGGATGGGGTCGGCGCATTGGGCGTGGCGGCTGGCTCGCTGCCCTGGCCATTTCCCCCACCGCCGCAGCCGCCCAGCAGCGTAAGCAGGGCGAGAAGGGAAGCGGCAAGACGGCAGGCAGGGTGCGGCAGGAGAGGCATGATGAACAGGTATGTGGCAAGACGGCTGCCGCGATTGTGCCCATCGTGACGATGCCCAAAACGCGCTATTGCAGCATGAATGTCTGGTATTCCAGCCGATGCAGGCGCTTGGACAGCAGCAGCAGGCCCGTGGCCAGGGTCAGCAAGGTGGCCAGTGCGAAACCATAGCCATACAGGGCCGCGCCAGACGCCAGCGACAGTCCGGTAAGCGCCACGTTGAGCAGTACGAACATGGCGCACAGGAGCAGCACGGTGCGCCGTTGGTCCAGGTAGAAGAACACGTTGAGCACGGCCATCAGGCCCACCTGCAGGCCGGCGCCGACCACCTGCACATGCAGGAGCGGCAGGTACAGGCGCGATATGCCCAGCGTATCCAGCAGCCAGGGGCCGGCCACGAAGGTCACGAGCACGGCCAGGGTCTGGATCTTGGCGATCTCGCCCAGGCCCTGCTGTATGGCGTAGACCATCTCGTCGCGCATGGCCTCTATGTATTCGAGCGAGCCACCGCCGCGCACGGCGTCGTAGAACTTGTCGTAGTACTCGACGAAGTCGGTCTCTATGCGCACCAGGAACACCGCCATGCCGGGAATGATGGACAGGTAGGACAGGAACACCGGCATGTCGTAGATCAGCGAGGCGCGCAGGTGTCCGATGATGGGCTGCGAGGTGGGCGGGAAGAACCAGAACATGAACTTGTCGGCCCAGATGCCCAGGTTGTAGAGAAAGCCGACCGCCACCAGCGTTGGGTACAGTCTGTCGGGCCGCAGGAAGTCGAAGGCGATGAGCCGGCGCGCGGGGTGGAACTCCTTGACCACCAGCAGCCACATGCCCGCCAACAGCACGAAATGGCCCAGCACGAAGCCGGCCAGCAGGCCCTCCAGGCCCCAGGGACGCAAGAGCAGGGCGCTGACCACGACCAGCCCGTAGCCCATGCCGAACAGGCCGACGATGGCCTTGTAGCGCTTCATGCCCGACAACAGCACCGTGAGCACCCACACGCCGCTCATCAGCATGAAGCCCGCCAGCATGAGCAGCCGGTACGCCAGGCCCAGGCCTGGCAGCACGATGAACAGCGCCAGCGTTGCCAGGCCGGCCGCGCCCAGCAGCACGATCACCATCAGGCCGTGCAGATTGGGCATGACCAGGTGTTTCTGCTTCTCGAACAGCCGATCCGAGATGAAACGTGTGAACGCCAGCTGCACCAGCCCGGTGTAGATCAGGCTGCTGGCGACCAGGTAGGTGACCGAGGTCTGGAACTGCGTCACCAGGCTGGCCGGCACCACTACGCTGGCGCTGAAGATACCCACGAGCAGGATGCCGACGATGGACAGCACCCAGGGCCCCGAGCCGATCACCCCCGCGTAGGCATAGGCCTGCACCAGGCTCAGCAGCGTGTTCTTGCGCAGCATGTGGCGCAGTTCGAATCCTATGCCGGCCATCAGGCTGCTCCCGGGGCGCCGGTCAGGGCACGTTCGTAGACCTGGCGGTAGCGGTCGAACATCAGCCTGTCGGTGTAGTAGCGCTCCACGCGGGCAATGGCCGCGCGGCTGGCGGCCCGCCAGCGGGCGGTGTCGCCCAGCAGCTCCAGGGCGGCGTCGGCCAGTAGTTGCGGCTCGGCAATCGGTACCACCAGGCCCGAAGGGCCGAGCGCGCGGTCCTCATCGGCGAGGCCCTCGATGAGCTGGCGGCACGAACCCACATCGGTGGACACGGCGGGCACGCCGGCCGCATAGCCTTCGAGCAGCACCAGCGGCAGGGCCTCGCTGATCGAGGAGAGCACCACCAGGCCGATTTTCGGCATCAGGTCCTCGACGCGCTGCATGCCCAGGAAGTGCACATGCTCCTGCAGGCCCAGGCTGCGCACCAGGTTGCGGCATTCCTCGGCATAGGCCGGATCTTCCTCGGCGGGGCCGGCGATCCATCCCTGGGCATCGGGGCGCTGGTTGACCACGCGTCGCATGGCGCGGATGAAGGTCTTGATGTCCTTGATGGGCACCACGCGGCCAATCAGGCACAGCACCGGCGGCGGCTCGGGCGGCCGCGCTGCGCGCAGCGCGGCAAAGCGTTCCAGCTTGATGCCGTTGGGGATGTTGGCGGTGCGTCCGGGCGCGGCGCCGTCCTGCACCTGGCGCAGGCGGTTGGCCTCGTACAGCGCCAGGATGGGGTCGGCATGCGCGTAGCAGTAGCGCCCCAGCCACTCGAAGAAGTAGATCCACATCTGGCGGAAATAGGACAGCTCGGTCGGGTCGCGCTGGAAGACGTTGCGGTTGTCCCGAATCCACTCGCTCTTGAACAGGTCGATCTTGCGTTCCTTGGTGTAGATGCCATGCTCCGACAGGATCAGCGGCACGCGGCGTGTCTGCGCCAGCAGGCCGCCCAGAAAGCCCGCGTAGCCGGTGGAGGCGCAATGCACGGCGCGCACGGGAACGAGCTGCTGCGCCACGCGCGCCAGCAGCCATAGCGGCTGGAGCATGAGGCGTATGGTCCAGAAGAAATCGACGAACGAGGGGTCGGCGCAATGCCGGCGGTAGATGCCGCAGATGAGATCCCAGGCGCGCTTGCTGTAGAGGAAATCACCGAGCTGCACCGTGCCTCCCGGCGTCATCTGCAGCGCTACCGCCTCGAAGGCCTCCATGGCTTCGCGGCTGTCCGCACCATGGTCGAAGGCGTCCAGCAGCCGCTGCACCAGGGCCTGGCCCTGGACTTCGCCGCGGCGCGGGGCGGGCTGCGGGTGCCAGGGCGCCTGTTCGTGCAGGTAGTGTTCCTCGAAATGCACCACGTTGGGGGGCAGCTCGTACTTGAAGCCGCCGTAGTCCTCGCGCCGGCTGCCGAGGAAGACAATGGCATAGCGGTATTCGGGATAGGCGCGGATGATCTGATTGATCCAGCTCGACACCCCGCCGCTCACGTAGGGGAAGGTGCCCTCCAGCATCAGGGCGACGTCGGCCGACTGTGCCTTGGGGTGGTTCATGCCTGGCTCCAGTAGTCGATCACGGGGCGCAGTCGCGGCAGCGCCCCCCATTGCCGCAGTTCGCGCATCAACGCCTGCGCCTGCACATGGTCGCGCCGCTCAAATGCCAGCTGTGCCAGGTAGGGCAGCACCCGCGTCGCGGGCAGGCCCAGGTCGCGTGCGCGGGTGTAGGCCTGCCCGGCCTCCTGCGCGCGGCCCAGCGCATGCAGCAGGTGCCCGCGGCGCAGGTGCATGGCGGCGTTGCCATCCTGCCGCTCTAGCACCTGCAGGCAATAGCGCAGCGATTCCTCGATGGCATGCGTGCGCAGGTCGCCTTGCACCAAAGACTGGTACACCAGTTCCCAATACAGGTCGGACAGGCGCTGGGCGCTGTGCAGCAGTTGCTGGCTGCCAGGGGTCGCCGCCTGCAGCATGTCGAGCTCGCCGTCGATGGCGCGGTTGATGCGCTGCTCCAGGTTGTCGAGCATGCCGTAGGCCAGGAGCCGCAGGTCTTCGCTGGAGTCGCTGAGCACGCTGCGCAACAACGGCGAGGCTGTGCGCCCCGAGGCATATTGCAGCGCGGCCATGGCACGCATGCGCGACTGCACCGGCACCTGGGCATTGACCAGGAAGGATTGCAGCCCGGCGTGGCGGAACTGGTTTTGCCGGCGCTGGTGCTGGTCGAATTCGGGCAGCTGCACGGCTTCGAACGCCTCGGGCAGTGGCGTCCGGCGGTACAGCCGCAGCACGACAAAGGCCGCGATCACGCCCAGGAAGCCGGCCACGGGCACCGCGTAGCTGCAGGCCGTCATGAGCAGCAGCGTGGCCCAGCGTGGCTTGGACAGACGCTGTGGCAGCAGCGGCAGAAGCGACAGCGACAGCAGCAGGCTGGCCGCGGCATGCAGCAGCAGGTAACTGGCCAGGGCCGCATCCGAGCGCCCGGTCAGAAGCCAGGCGCCGCTCCAGGCGCTGACCTCCAGCCCCAGCGCCGACAGGCCAAGCTTGAGGTTAAGCATCGGCGATGGCCCGCAGGCGCTCCACGGTACGCACGGGCAGCGCACTGTCGAGCGGCACCACATGCGGAAAGATGCCGGCCTGGGCCAGTGACTGCTGGCTCTTGTGCTTCATCCAGTCCTCCAGGCGCCGGATATAGCCCTCGGCCGTGGCGGCGTTGCCCAGCGGCATGAGCACGGCCAGCACCTGGCGCTCGGACGCCACCATCAGCCAGATCTCGTCGAGCTCGCGCCTCAGGCGCTGGATCTGCGCGGGCAGGTCCCGTGCAAGCGCGCGCTGCTGGAACTCCAGGGCCACGACGATGCTGGGCACCTGGGTGCTTTTGTGCATATGCGCCAGGCGCTGCAGCTCGAAGGCAAACGGGGGCGGGCAGTCGGTGTATCGCTGCACGATGGGCCGGGCCAGCGCGTTGCGCGCCAGTCCGTCGGTGTAGTAGCCCAGCAGCAGCTGCAGGGTCTGCAGGGTTTCCTCCTGCAGCGCGAAGAAGGGCATGTTCTGCACCAGCAGCAGGCCGTAGATGTCGCCCGTCAGGTCGGTGAGCGGCGCAGCGACCAGATAGCGCGTGTCCTGCCGCGCCGTCGCGGCCTGGCTCACGTGGCAGGGTTGGCCGGTCTCCAGCGCCTGGCGCACCAGTGGGTCGTCGGCCTGCAGCCCGGTGTAGGCGCCTATGCTGGCGGCGGGCTGTGCACCGACCTGGCGCTCCGAGACGGCATGCAGGGCCGCGCATTCGAGCTGGCAGTATTGCGACAGCAGTCGCAGCAGCGCCTGCGGCGGGAGATCGTCGCCGCTGCCCTCCTGCCCGGCGTGGTGCAGCGCCACGAGCGCATCGCGCATGGACATGGGGCGGGAGATCAGCTCCTGCTCCAGCCGGTCGTGCGACAGGCGCAGCAGGTAGTGCTGGCGCACCAGGTGCTCCAGGCGCTGGTCCAGGTACAGCTGCAGGGTTTCGGCGCGGCGCGCGCGCGCCTGCCAGAGGCTGGAGAACTCGCCCACCAGCATCACCAGGATCAGGCCGCCGAGAAAATACAGCTGCGGAAAGGCTGCCCAGTTCCCCAGGTTGAGCGCGAGCCAGCAGGCCAGCAGCACGCTGGCGCCGCCCAGGCCGGCCATGGGGCCGTAGCGCAGGGCCAGCACCACGGGCGCAAGCCAGGGCCAGGCAAACGCGGCCTGGGTCTGCAGCGGGTCCTGCGGCGCCCAGGCCAGGCCCAGAGCCAGGGCCAGCAGCGGCAGCAACAGGGTCTCGCCCACGGTGATAACGGGGTGGCTGGCCGCCGTGGCCAGCCTGCCGAGCAAATGCCGGGGCAGGCCCATGCCTTGCCGCGTCGGTGGACTGGCGTCGGCTTCGGCCATCTTGCGGCGCAGGCCCGGGCTATCGGATGGTGTGTCCATGGGTGCTTCAGCGGCTGCCGGCCAGGCCCGACTGCAGCAGCTTGCGGATCAGCTTTTGCGCCACGGCCGACAGAGCCTCGCGGCTCCATCCGCTTTGGCCGCCCGAACCGCTCCACAGGGTCTCGCCCGTGGCCACGTCCAGGATCTGCAGTGTCACGCCGGCGGCGGGCTCGCCGTCCACCCCCACCTTGTAGCGCCATTCCTCGACGCTGCCCGCGAGGGCGTAGCGCAGCTGCTGCTCGCGCGCCCAGGCCAGTGCGTCCTCGGCGCGCTGCGCATCGCCGGCATTGAACAGGGTGTCCTGCTGTGAAGTGCCGGGCGCGCGGCGCACCGGGCCCACGCCCTGCGCGGCAAGCAGCGACTGTGCGATGGCCTCGGCGCGTTGGCCCGCCAGCGGCGTCTCGGTGTGGTTGGCAAAGGGCAGCACGACCCAGCTGGCCGGGCGTGCCAGTTGTGGCGCATGTCCCTGGTCCAGGGTGGAGCAGGCGCCGAGCAGGGCGAGTGCGCCGGTGGCCAGCAACAGCCGCAGCTGGTGTCGGCGGGAGGGGCGGTGATGGAGCATGAAGGCTTCTCCTCGGTGGTGTCTCAGGTTCAAAAATGGTGCCGGTACGAGAGTTCCAGCAGGCGCGTGAGCCCCAGGGACTGCACGCCGGATTTGCTCAGACCGAAGCTCAGGCGCAGGTGGTCCGGGCCCAGCACGTTGCCGGCCAGGCCCAGGCGCAGGTCATAGCCCGGGCCCAGCAGGCTGTGGCGTGTGAGGCTCAGGCTCGCAAACGGTCGCAGCGCGCGGGTGTGTTCCTGCTCGAAGCGCATATTGGTCGAAAGTCGCAGGCCGTAGAACTGAAAGCTCTCGGGCAGGAAGTAGTCCAGCCCCAGGCTGGTGACGCCCGTGGGTGCAAGGCGCTGCATGAAGTCCTGGCCCTGCGGGCCCAAAAAGAAGGGGTGGCGGCGCTCGAAGCGGTGCGTGGACCAGAAGGCAGCCCATTCCCAGGTGGGCGCATCCTGGCGAAAGGCGTGGGAGTATTCGAGTCCGGTGTGGCTGCCGCGACCCACCTCGGCGCCCGTTTGCAAGCGGTATTGCTCGCTCCACTGCGACAGCACCAGACTGTCCTGGCGCGTCGCCTGGTAGCGCAGCAGGGCGGCCACGCGCGTCTTCATGCCGCCGATGCGCAGCGCCAGGCTTTCCTCGCTGGGCAGGTGCCAGCCCAGTTCGCCGCGCAGGGTCAGGCGCTTGTCCAGGCGCTGCTCATGCTCCAGCGCGATGGGCGTGGTGTTGGCGTAGCCGCGGCGACTGGCCATGCGCAGCCTTGTCTCGCCGTCGTCGTGGCGCCATTGCAGCAGCGCGCCGGCGATGGTTTCGTCGGGGGCGCTCTGCAGTTGCTCCGGCGCCGTGACATGGCGGCGCAAGCGGCTCAGATCCACTTCCAGCGACAGGCGCGGGTTGATGACCAGGTGCAGCAGGGCCAGGGTCTGGTCCTCTTCGATGGCTCCCAGGTCGCGGTGGCGCTGTAGCAAGCCGCCTTTGTCACTGAAGGACAATAGGTTTTCCGCCAGCTGCAGGTGCAGCGGATCGTCGTCTGGCTGGTGTTCTTGCGTCTCGAAGGCGGCGCTTTGTGCGAGGCGGACGTCGCCCACGGCGGCCGCGGCATTGATGCGGTCGTAGCGCGGCAGGCGCTCGTCAAAGTCCTGCAGCAACTGGCCCGCGCTGGCCTTGTCGTCCTCGGCCAGGGCCACGGTGATCTCGGCCCACAGCGGTCGGTTGCTGCGCAGGCCGCGGCTGCGTGCGTACTGGTGCCACAGGAAGCCGCGCTCCGCCGTGTATTCGCCCGCGTCCTGCAGCCAGCCTATGGCTGTCTCGGCGGCGGCGTTGGAGTAGCGGCCCTCGGCGTCCCGGTCCAGGCGCAGCAGCTCGCGCAGCACCTCCTGGGCCGCATCGCCGGGCCGTTGCAGCAGGATGAGGCGGGCGCGGGCGATGCGCTGCGTGGCGTCCAGCCCCTCTTCGGTGAGCCAGCGCTGGCGCGCCTGAGCCGCGGTCAGGCGCTGGCCATGGCGTCCCTGGCGCGCGTCCTGCCACTCGCGCGACAGCAGGTGGCGGCGCAGGCGCCAGGCGCGGTCGGCCTCCTGGTTCTGCTCCAGCGCGTCGGCATAGTTCATGAGCCACAGGAAGTCTTCCTTGTGCTCGGCCACATGGGGGCTGAGGTAGCGGTTCAAGGCCACTTGCGGCAGGGACAGCGCCTGGTATGCGGCGGCCAGCACCTCGTGCAGGTCTTCGCTGGCGCTCCAGGCCGGTTCATGCACGGCCAGCAGCTGGCGGATGGCGCTGGCATCGTTGCCGTCTATGAGCAGCCACAACAGCGCCTGGCGAGTGTCGGACGACGACGGGTCCAGGGCCAGTGCCTCCTCGTAGTACTTGCGCGACAGGGCCAGGCGCCCGGCGCTGTGGTGGTAGCCGCCCACCAGACGCAGGAACTGCGCGGAGCGGCGCAGCTGCGCCAGTGCGTGGTGCTTGGCCGTGGGCGAGGGGTCGAGCCGCTCCAGCGCATGGGCAAAGTCGCTCCATTGGCTGCGGCTCGCGTACAGGCTCAGTGCCTGGATCAGGTGGCGTGGCTCGTCGTACTGCTGCCAGGCCAGCAGCGCCACCTGGGCGGCCTCTTGTGGCTGATCCTGCAGCAGCAGCTGGAGGAGCGCGTCGTAGTCCGCAACGCTGGCATGCCGCGCGTCCACCAGCTTGCGGTAGGCGGCAATGGCAAGCTGACTGCGCTCGCGGTTCTTGGCCAGTTCGCCCGTGAAGCGCCACAGCTCGGCGGCGGACTCTGCGGATGCCGGCGGGCGGTCCTGCACGGCCTGCAGCCACTCGAGCCCCAACTCCGGCTGGCGGTGCTGCAGGGCCAGCACGGCCGCATGCATGGCGCGCTCGGACGTGAGGTGCGCCGGGTCGGCCAGCAGCCGGCGCCAGGTCTGCAGGGCCAGGTCGGGCTGGCCGGCGCGCTCCGCCAGTTGCGCGAGCAGTTCCAGGGCGGCGGGTCCTTGCGCGTGCTGTCGCAGGTAGTCTATGGCGGGCTGGGGCTCGCCGAGGCGCTCCTGCGCATCGACCAGGGCGCGCATCAACCTCGGATCGCTGGGGCGGCTGCGCAGCTGGTGGCGCAGTGCCAGCACCAGCGCGGCATCGTCGAACTGGCCCGGCGCGAGCCGCAGTACGGCCTGCCAGGCGCTGTCCTGGTTGGTCTGGCGCGCCAGCACCAGCCAGTTTTCCAGCGCGATGGCGGGGCGCTGTGTCCATTCCGACACCTGCGCCAGGCGTTCGCGCCAGCGCATGTCGGCGGGGCTTTGGCGCACGGCGGCGTTGGCAATGGCCCAGGCATCTTCGAGCTTGCGGTTTTCCAGGAATACCTCATAGCCCAGGGTGTAGGTCTTGTCGTCAAACGGCAGGCCGGGCAGGTGCCCGGTGGCTGTCCTGTCCGCCACCTGCAGTGACAGGGCGCCGGCCGGCTGCATGAGCAGGCCGGCGCCGTCGTCGAACGCCGGTGCCGGTGCCATCTGCGCCGCAGGCGGCTGGGGGTGCCAGGCGACGGGCTGCAGAGCATGTTCCTGGGCCGTAGCGGCCCATTGGTTGAACTGCTGCTCCAATGCCATGTGCAGCAGGCGGCGCACATAGTGTTCGGCCACGTCGGGACGGCCCGCGGCGCGCGCCAGCTGCGTGAGCATGAACAGGGTTTGCGGGTCGTCGGCCAGGGGGCCGAGCTCGCGCTCGGCCAGTGCCAGTGCGGCTACGGTCTGGTTGCCCGAGCGCAGCGCGGCAATGGCCGCTTCGTAGTAGGCCTTGGCCTGGTCCGGCTCGGGCGTGCTGCTGCGTGCGGACAGGTAGAGCCGCGCGCAGCCCTCGTAGTCGCCGCGGGCCAACGCCTCCTTGGCGGCCCGTTCGTAGAACAGCGCGGCCTCGCGCGGGTCCTCCGGGGCCTCCTGGCGGTTGAGTGCCAGTGCGATCTCCGGCTCATCGAACTGGCTGGCCAGAGTGGCGAGCCGCCTTTGCCGATCCAGCGGCCAGGCGTCCTGCGCCAGCAGGCGAATCTGTTGCCGCAACGCGCCTGCCAGCGCCACCCGCCTGTCGGGCTCGCGGTCCGGGACATGCCGGTACTCAGAGTAGAGCAGATCCCACTGCGCCCACAGCGCCTCCTTGCGCAACATCGGGTCGGCAGAGTCCAGCGCCGGCTGCAGCGTGGCGCGGGCGCTGGCGGTGTCGCCTTGGGCGATCTGGCGCTGCGCCAGCATCAGGCGCAGGTGCGGGTTGGCCGGGTCGCTGCGCAGCAGATTGTTGAGGTAGGCGGTGGCCAGTTCGGACTCGCCGCTGGCGGCCAGGCGCTGCTCCAAATCCTGGCGCGGGTACAGGAGCCACAGCGCGCCGCACACCATGGCGGCGAGCAGCACGATCAGCCAGGTGGGCGCGAGGATGGGACGTTCGACGCTAGCGGCAGAGGACCTGGATCTGAGCGGCGGCATCGGGCAGCTTGAATTGTTGCACCGCGGTGCGGGCCTGTGCCGCGGGGCGCAGGGCGGTGAGGGGGCGCTGGTTGGCGCGCACCTGGCAGGCCTCGGTGTTGGCCAGGGCAAACTCCAGCGGCACATGGCCCTGGAGCGTGAACTGCAGGCGCCGACCATCGGGGTCGGCCTGCCAGTCGACCAGGCGGGCGTTGGCCTCGTGCAGGTAGGGGCTGCTCGTCTCGTCGGCGTTCGTCTGCAGCAGGGCTGCGGGTCCGCTCAGGTGCACATAGCGCCCTTCGACGCCCGGGCGCCAACCGGCCACGGCCTGGCTGGCACCGGTCCGGGGCAGGCCCAGTGCCGCGGGCAGGCGAACGGTGCGCAGGGCTCCATTGCTGCTGCGCAGGCGCCAGCCATCGCCATCACGGGCCATGGCGTAGTCGTAGAAGTCCTGCACCTTGGCGATGAATTCGGAGGCGTGCACCGGGTGCAGGGGGTGGTCCAGGGCCCAGTTGTAGACCTTTTTCAAGGCCTTGAGTGAGGCCGGCTTGCTGGCCGAGTAGCTGTGGTAGTAGATGCCCACGGGCTTGATGCGCCGCGGGGTGTCCGTCATCTCGAAGCTCTCTATGACGCGCTCAAAACCGTAGTAAGGCCCGGTCCACAGGTGGGTGTAGATGTTTTCGTTGGTAATTGGCGCATAGACCTGCAGCAGGCCACCCTTGCGCAGGCCCAGCGCTCCCACGGCCGTAAGCGAGGGGTTGGTGCGGCTGATGGACGTGTCGCCGCCGTTGATGTTCAGCAGCCCGGCGCGGTAGCTGAGCGCCAGCGCTTCGGCGCTGGGCGCGGTGTCGCCCGACCACTGGAAGATCTTGACGGGCTTGTCTCTGGGTGCCAGACGCTCGTTGATGTAGCGCGTGGAGCCCACGATCTCGCGCTCCAGGTTCATGGTGTAGCCCGGAACGGCCAGGGAGCGGGCGGCCTCGCTGTTGTCGGTGAAGATGCCGTGCTGAACTGCGGTGTCCCACTGGAACGGGTGGGAATAGCTGTGGTTGCCGACCTCGATGTGGGGCAGGCGGAACATCTTGCGCGCGACCTCTTCCATGCGCGGGCTCAGCGCGGGGTACAGACCGTCGGGGGCCACTTCGGCCTCGATGACGGACATGGTCTGCGGAATACGGTATTTCTCGAAGACCTCCGTGAGCAGCACCTGCGCGGCGAGCGGGCTGCCGGGGAACTCGGCGAGCGACGGGAAGCCGTCGCCGTCCACATGGGCCAGCAGCAGGCGCCGGCCATTCTCGGTCGTCGTGTCCGGCACGGGAATGGCGGGCAGGCGCAGGGCCTGCTGCAAGAAGGCAAAGGGATCGACCAGCCAGCGCGCCTCGTCGGTGCCGGGTATTTCGAACAATACATTCGGGTCGAGGACGAAACCACCCCAGGGGGTGATGGCGCCGCCCACAAAGGAGCGGTCGCGCGCGTCGCGCAGCTCGACCAGGCTCTGGGACTGGCGCGCCATGTCGGGCGTGAGCTGCACCAGATCGTTCTGCCGCGAGGGCAGGGGCAGCGGATTCTCAAACCCCATCATGGGGGCGGCCTGCACCTGGCGCAGCGTGCCCTGGGGGTCGGCCCGGTCGGGCACCAGTCCCAGGCTGCGCGCGAGGGCACGGTCGGGCGCCAGGCCCCAGTCGCCCACCACGGCGAGCGGCATGCCTTCGCGCATGCGTGCCTGCAGCCACTGGCTCAGGCCGGCGCGCTGGGGCGCCGCAATGAAGCCTGAAAACCAGCTCACCACGCCGGCATAGCGGTCGCCCGCCACCAGCCTGGGCAGTTCGCCGCGCACGTCCACATAGTCCGTCACGTAGCCCATGTGGTTGAGCGGCATTTGCAGGTAGCGGTGGGCGTTGGTGTAGTCGAGAGCGGGCGCCTCGCCGCCGTTGTAGAGCACCAGCACCCGGCGCGCCACGGGCTCGATGCTGCCAATGCCGATGGTGGTCAGCTGCGCGTCCGTGACCCAGGGAATGAAACCGTCCTGCTGGATCTTTTGCGCCGTGGCGCGCGTGAGGGCCCGATCCTGCGGCGCGACATAGTCGATGACCAACACCGGCAGGCCGTCTCTCTGCCGTAGGGTGCGCAACTGCTCCATGAGCCATTGCCGGTCCTGGGGCGGCACCTCTTCGTAGCGCCGGGTCTTGGCGTTCCAACGCTGGTAGAGCGATTCGGCCGCCACCATCTCGACCTTTCCCTGCAGTTGGGGAAGGATGTCGAAGCCACGGTTGAGGATGAGCCGTATACCGGGAAAGCGCTGATGCAGGGTTTCGATCACGCGCACCAGGCCCCGCTGCTGGGCTTGCTCGTCAAACTCGCTGGCCAGGCGGTAGGAGTCCAGCGTGTCGAGAAAAAAGCCCCGAAAGCCGCGCTCCCACAGGGGGGCCACAACGCGGCTGGCGAAAAACTCGGGCCAGGCCGCGACGCTCTGATCGACCACCTCGGACTGCCAGTCCTGGTTGCGTGCCAGTTTCCACTCTGCCGGAATATCGGCGTGGTAGGCGCGCGAGGGTTGCACCTCGGTCACCGAGACATAGGCGTACACCTTGGTGGCGGGCCCCAGGGCGTCGACACGGTGCATCGGATGGTCGGGGTCCACCACCACCAGATCAAAGGCGCGAAACTCGCCCAGCGGGATCTCATGGCCGTAGTACAGCGCCACTGCGGGCATGGCGGCCCGGGCGCCGCAGGTCAGCAGCAGGCAGGCCAGAGCCCATGCCAGGCGCATGCGCAACTGCGAGAATAAGCGGGCGGCCATGGGGTCAGATGGGGGCGAGGCGGGGATTGGCAGGGCTTGGGTCATCAAATTTTATGAGGCGCAAATCGTATCCATTGATTTCCCACTTGGTTTCGCAGTGACGTTTGTTAACGCCGTGTTTGCGACAATCGTGGTCAGACTAGGCCTCGTCGTAGGAGGGATTCGTGATCTTGGTGACTGGTGGCGCGGGCTATATCGGCTCGCATATGTGCGTGGCGTTGGCACAGGCGAACGAACCGTTTCTGGTGCTTGATAACTTCGGTAACAGCCGCCCCTCGGTGCTGGAGCGCATAGGGCGCATCACGGGGCGTGAACCCGAATGCGTGCGTGGCGATGTGCGCGACGCCGCCTTGCTGCGGCAGTTGTTTGCGCGCCACAAATTCACGGCGGTCATCCATTTTGCCGCACTCAAGGCCGTGGGCGAATCGGTGCGCGACCCGCTCGCCTACTACGAGAACAACGTCGCCGGCACCGTGACGCTGCTGCAGGCCATGCGAGAGGCGGGCGCGCGCCAGCTGGTGTTCTCCTCGTCCGCCACGGTGTATGGCGACCCGGCCAGCCTGCCGATCCGCGAGGACTTCCCGCTCTCGGCCACCAACCCCTATGGCTGGAGCAAGCTCATGATGGAGCAGGTGCTGGCCGACGTGGACGCGTCTGAGCCCGGCCAGTGGCGCATTGCGCGCCTGCGCTACTTCAACCCCGTGGGCGCGCACGAGAGCGGCCTGATTGGCGAAGACCCGCAGGGCGTGCCCAACAACCTCATGCCCTATGTGGCCCAGGTGGCCGCCGGCCAGCGCGAGTTCTTGAACGTCTGGGGCAACGACTACCCCACGCCCGACGGCACGGGCCAGCGCGACTACATCCATGTCTGTGACCTGGCCGACGGCCATGTGGCGGCGCTGCGCTATCTGCGCGAGCACCCGGGCCTGCTGACGGTGAACCTGGGCACGGGCCGGCCCGTGTCGGTGCTGGAGATGGTGCGCGGCTTCGAGCAGGCCAGCGGCCGCCCCGTGCCCTACCAGGTCGGGCCGCGCCGCGCGGGCGACGTGGCCGCCTGCTGGGCCGACCCCGGCCTGGCCGAGCGGCTGCTCGGCTGGCGCACAAGGCGCGACGTGCAGGCCATGTGCGAGGACGCCTGGCGCTGGCAGGATGGCGTGGCGCGCGAGCTGGCCGATTGACGGGCCATGGCCGTGGTATCTTGCCCGCCCCAGCCGTAGAACAACTGCCATGCTTGCCAAACGCATCATTCCCTGCCTGGACGTGACCGGTGGTCGCGTCGTCAAGGGCGTCAACTTTGTCGAACTGCGCGACGCGGGCGACCCCGTGGAGATCGCCGCGCGCTACAACGAACAGGGCGCGGATGAGCTTACCTTCCTGGACATTACCGCCACCAGCGACGGGCGCGACCTGATCCTGCCCATCATCGAAGCCGTGGCCAGCCAGGTCTTCATACCGCTCACGGTGGGCGGCGGCGTGCGCACGGTGCAGGACGTGCGCCGCCTGCTCAACGCGGGCGCGGACAAGACCAGCTTCAACTCCGCCGCCATCGCCACGCCCGAGGTCATCAACCAGGCCAGCGACAAGTACGGCGCGCAGTGCATCGTCGTGGCCATAGACGCCAAGCGCCGCCAGGGCCAGGACGTCGTGGACCGCGGCGAGGGCTGGGACGTGTACAGCCACGGTGGGCGCAAGAACACGGGGTTGGACGCCGTGCGCGGGGCCGAGGAGATGGCGCGCCGCGGCGCGGGCGAGATCCTGCTGACCAGCATGGACCGCGACGGCACCCGCAACGGCTTCGACCTGCCGCTCACACGTGCCGTCAGCGACGCGGTGCCTGTGCCCGTCATCGCCTCGGGCG
>JAFECU010000096.1 GCA_018242005.1 Pseudomonadota bacterium
GGCGCCGACGACCAGATGATCGAGCACGCGCACGTCGACCAGGTGCAGGGCGCGTTGCAGTTCGGCGGTGACGTCGCGATCGGCCTGGCTCGGTTCGGCGACGCCCGACGGATGATTGTGGGCGTTTTGTGCCCTGTTTTCTTATGTGCCGTGCTTGGAGGCCAGGAGCGCACCTCCTGGGCCTCTGGTCAGAATCGGGGCACATAACAGCAGCCGCAGCGCAACATGACGTCCCCTTCATTTTCTCGGAGAGGTGATTGTCATGTTGGAACGTCATTTCCGGTCGCTCAAGGCGATCGACCGCATCAAGGCCCAGTGGCTGGGGCCGCAGATTGAGCGCTATGCACAGTTTCTGGACGAGTTGCACACGAGCAACTCCACGGTTCGGCAGCATGTTCGCGCTCTCGGGCACTTCAACGACTTCGTGATTGGCCGAGGTGCCACCTGTCTGGACGATCTACCCGACCATGTGGATGCCTTCGTGGAGCACTGGCAGGCCGGGCACGGACGCTGGTGCAAGAGCGCGCAAGATCGGGCCGCCGTCGTTGCACAAAGCCGTGTCCCAGTGGAACGGATGCTCAGCCTGGCCGTGCCTGGCTACACGCGGCCAAGCAACCGGCCGGCCATGCCGTTCTCCACCAGCGTTCCTGGCTTCTTTCCCTTCCTTCTCAAGGAGAAGGGTCTGCGCCAGACCTCGATACACAACTACACCTTCACGTTGCGTCCATTCGATTCATATTTGGCACAAGCAGGTATTTCCCTGGACAAGCTGACTCCAGCCTGCATCACCGAGTTCATCAATGACCGGGCGAAGACGTTGCACAAGTCCGGCATGCTCAATACGGCGGGGGCCTTGCGTGTCTTCCTTCGCTATCTGCACCGTGAAGGCATCATCGCCAACGATCTGGTTCGCAGTGTGCCGCGCGGCCGTGTCTACCGCCAGGCATCCATTCCGCGCGCCATCGGCTGGGCGGACGTCGAGCGATTGCTGGCCAGCATCGACCGCCGCAGCGACCTGGGTAAACGCGACTATGCCATCCTGACGTTGCTGACCAGCTACGGATTGCGTGCCAGGGAGATCGTAGCCTTGTGTCTGGACGATCTGGATTGGGCCCATGGGCAGATCGGCATTCCCATGCGCAAAGGCGGCCATTCGACCCGTTATCCGCTTTCGGCGGCGGTGGGCGAAGCGATCATCGCCTATTTGCATGTCCGAAGAACCGATATAGACGACCGCCGAATCTTTCTCACGGTCCGCTCGCCCTATACCCCGATGAACCACTGGACGGTTTCATCCATGGTGGCTGGCCATCTGCGCAGCATCGGCATTCAGGTAGCACGCGCCGGTTCCCACACCTTGCGTCACTCCTGCGTTCAGCACTTGGTGGAAGCCGACTTGCCATTCAAGGTCATTGGCGACTACGTTGGCCATCGCCATCCTGCATCCACACTGGTCTATGGCAAGGTGGCGGTGCACAAACTGCGAGAGATGGTCATTGGCCACGGGGAGGACGTGCTATGACCGCCCTCTGGAACGGCTTTCACAGCGCCTTGGCTCCTCACATCGAACAGTACCTGCGCGCCAAGCGCGCCATGGGATGCAAGTTCGCCTGCGAGGATCGTCAATTGCGACTGCTCGACCGATTTCTCGATGACCGCGGTGTCGAATGCATCGAGGCGATCGATGGAGAGTGCTTGCAGGCATTTCTGGATTCCCGCCATCGCACCAACCCTCGCAGCTACAACAACCTGCTCGGAGATGTCCGACGGCTGTTCGAGTGGATGGTCGGTCAGCAGGTTCTGGTGGGCTCCCCGTTGACGGCCAGGGCTCAACCTCAGACAGCTCGCCGGCTTCCCTTCCTGTTTTCAGACGACACCATCCGGCGCTTGCTGATCTCGGCCAGAGCGTTGCCAGACAACTCACGCGCTCAACTGCGGGGTGCCAGCTACGAGATGATCCTTGCACTGCTCGCGGGTCTTGGCCTGCGGGTGGGTGAAGTCGCTCGCCTCCAATGGGGTGACGTGGACCTGGTGCGAGAAGTGCTGGAGATCCGCAACACCAAGTTCGGCAAGGATCGGCTGGTGCCCTTTGGCCCCAAGCTGGCGGCCAGGCTGCGTGGCTACCAAGCCCAACGCGAGCAACGAGGCTACGCCTGCGCGGGCGCCCACTACCTGTTTTCCTGGAACGGCCGCACGCCGATCAGCACGAACAGCATCCGCAACACCTTCCGCGATGACTTGCTGCCTCAGCTCGCCCTGGTGACCCCGCCCGGTGTCTTTGGTCCTCACGTTCATTGCCTGCGGCACTCGTTCGCGGTGCGCACCTTGCTGAACTGGTATCGCCAGGGAATAGCACCGACAGACCGACTCCATCACCTGTCCACGTTCCTGGGACACCTCAACCCCAGTAGCACTGCGGTGTATCTCACCATTACCAGCGAGCTTCTCGATGCCGCCAATCAGCGCTTCGAGTCCTTCGTCCCGATGCTCTCCGGTGGAGGCGAATCATGAAACAGCAGGGTCTTCCGTCGGCCATCCATCGCTACTTCTTGGAGTATCTGCCTCGCCACAAGGGCTTGCAGTCCAGCACGATCCGCAGCTATCGGGACAGCCTGCGCCTGTTCCTGATCTTCGTCGCCGATGCCAACCGGATCGGGGTCAGCGAACTGGCGTTCGAGCACTTGGGCTACGCCGCTGTGCAGGACTTCCTGAACAACATGGAGGTTAAACGGGGCAACGCCATCAGCACCCGCAATCAGCGCCTGACCGCCCTGCACATGTTCTACGAGTATCTCGGCCGGACGACCCCCGAGATGTTGCCAGCCAGCGCCAAGGTTGCTGCCATCCCGATGAAGCGCTGTCCACTGCCAGAGATGAAGTTTCTCGCGCGCGATGAGGTCGAGGCGATGTTTGCCCTCATTCCGGCCCACGATCGTCTTTCGCAGCGGGATCGCGCGCTTCTTATGCTGCTGTACAACACCGGCGCGCGCGTCTCGGAGGTTGCACAGCTGAAGGTGGGGCAACTTGATTTGCAGTCGCCTGCCCGCGTCAGATTGCTGGGCAAAGGATCGAAGTGGCGAACTTGCCCCCTCTGGAGCCAGACCGCCAAGGCCTTGCAGAGCATGCTGGATGAACGGCCCGAGCGTTTGCCACCGGATGCTCCGGTGTTCGTCGGAGTGGCTCAAGAGGGGATGACCCGCTTCGGCATCTACAAGCGCATCCGCCACTACGCCAAGCTCTGGGAAGCTTCCGTCACAGCATCGTCACCCACCCACGTGACTCCTCATGTATTTCGGCACACCACGGCGGTCCATCTTCTCGAATCGGGTGTGGAGGTCAACGTCATTCGAGGCTGGTTGGGGCACGTCAACCTGGAGACGACCAATCGTTATGCCGAGATCACCATCCGCATGAAGGCCGAGGCCCTGAAGCTTTGCGAGCCCGTCGCGGTGGCGCCAACGCGCAAATCCGCGTGGCGCGACGATGCTGCCATGCTGGCCTGGCTGTCGTCCTTGTAGCACCAATCACTGGACGGTCTTGTTGGCCGTCCAGCTTCAAGACAATCACCCATCCGCCAAGACCTCTGGTATGCAACGATTCCGCTTGTCTACCGTTTTGTGCCCATCCGCCCGTCGGAAACCGCTCACGTGCGCCGAGATCAATCCTCGATGGCACATAAGAAAACAGGGCACAAAAGTCGCACAACCATCCGAGCGGGAACCCGGAGCCAAGCGCGGCCGACCGGGCGCTGACCCAGCGGCTCAAG
The DNA here is from genome assembly GCA_018242005.1 of Pseudomonadota bacterium. Taxonomy (GTDB): domain Bacteria; phylum Pseudomonadota; class Gammaproteobacteria; order Burkholderiales; family Burkholderiaceae_C; genus Alicycliphilus. Next base: position 3,767 of record JAFECU010000096.1, read on the forward strand.
GAGTCGCTGGCGCTGGTGGACGTTCGCACGTTGGATCACATCGTCGTCACGGGCA
>JAFECU010000097.1 GCA_018242005.1 Pseudomonadota bacterium
GATGTTCCGGCGCATTTCCGATTGACATGCGCACAAAAACGCGGTGCTTCGCCGTCTCCACGGTGGAGATGTAGTGGGTCAAGCCCGCCCATCGTTGGCGCAAGCCGGGCCGCGCTTCACCGTGCCGCCACCAGGATTTGGCGCGTGCGGCGCGCTTGTTGGCCGCTCTGACGGGCAGCACGTGCTGCCGCACGTACTCGAACGGCGCTTCGTACAACGCGGCTTCCTGCTCGGTCATGCGCGCGCCGAAGTCAACCACCCAGTTGTTGGCCCAACGGTCGGTCACGTCGCGGCCGTTGTAGATGGGCTTGAGCACATCGCTGTTGGGCCGGCCGTGCGCATTGGGCTGGCGCAGCCACTCGGCGGCGGTCGCTGCGCTCACCTTGAATGGGCCGGCCAGGCACAGCCCGAAGTACGAGGCGTGGGCGTTTTCGGCCAGGGGTTGCGCCTGAGTCAGGTCGAATGCCGCAGTGCCGATCGACTGACCCTTGAGGTCGGCGTGGATGCTTTGCACCAGCTGGCCGTCGAGCAAGGGCGGCGCACCATCGGGCGTGCCCCAGCAGACCAGCGAGACGCGCACCGCCGCGCCCTCGTTGACCCACGGCAGGTCTGACCATGCGCAGAAGATGGGTGCTTGATCAATGGCCTGCGCCAGCACCTGCCGGTTGGCGCGCTGGCGGATGGAGTTGGTGGCAACCAGCCCGGCGCGTTGCAGGTGGCCCGCGCGCATGGCTTCACCCGCCTTGCAGAACCAGTAGGTCACCAGATCGGCGCCGCCAGGCACTTTGCCGGCGTAGGTGGCGCGCAGGGTTTCGGTGTAGGTGTCGCCAAGTTCGGCGCGCATCCACTTGTCACCCAGAAACGGCGGGTTGCCCACCACCACGTCGGCGCGGGGCCACACGGCCTCGCGGGGCGCGGCGCCCTGTGGGCCGGGTTCGGGGTCAGAGCACGAGTTTTGCTGCGCAAGATCGTGATCCGACCCCGCAGCCTGCGCCGTGCCTTGCGTTGGCGCGCTGGCGGCAGTTGCTCCCTCCCCCGCTGGGGGAGGGCGGGGGTGGGGGCTGCCCGTGGCGGGCGCGGCTGCTGGCTGGGGTTGGCCCCCATCCCTGCCTTCCCCCAGAGGGGGAAGGAGTGGGGAGAAGGTCAGCAGTGCGTCGCGGCATTCGATCTGCTGCAGCGGCTCCAGCACGGGGTTGGTCTTGGGCGGGTAGCCGTGGGCGATGCGCCACTGGATTTCGCCGATCCACAGGCTCACGCGGGCGAGCTCGGCGGCGTATTCGTTCAGCTCGATGCCGAGCATGTTGTGCACGCCGGTGACCAGGTCCTGCTCGCGGTCGAGCCCCAGGTTGGCCGCTTCGGTGATGGTGTGCAGTTCGATGTCCTTGAGGCTTTTGAGCCCCAGGAACAGAAAGTTGCCGCTGCCGCAGGCCGGGTCGAGGATGCGGTAGGCGCGCAGGCGTTCGAGCCATTGCACGAAGCGGTTGTGGGCCTTTTTGTGGGCGGCGTCGCCATGTTTCTTGATTTTGGCCGTCAACGCTTGCAGTTCTTGCGCCACCAGCTCCCATTCCGATAGCAGCGGGCGGGTGATGACGGGGGCAATGATGCGTTCGATGGTGGCCGGGTCGGTGTAGTGCGCCCAGCTGGCTGCGCTTGGCGGGGTCGAGGCCGCGTTCGAACAGGGTGCCGAAGATGGAGACGTCGATGGCGCTCCAGTTCAGGCTGGCGGCGCCCCGCAGTTCGGTGATGTCGAGGATTTCGAGCTTGGGCACGTCGATGTGTGCAAACAGCCCGCCGTTGAACCAGGGGATGTCGTCGGGGCCGTACAGGCCGCCGCTCTGCATGGTGGCAAAGAGCTGCTGCAGGCCTTGGGTGAGGCGCTCGCTGGTCAGTTGCCGGTTGCCCACCAGGCGCTCGAACATGCGCCCGGGCAGCAGGCCCACGTCTTCGGCAAAGAAGCAGAACAGGCATTGGGTGAGGAAGTGCGCCACCGCGTCGGCCGCATGGCCGCGCCCGCGCAGCTGCTCGGCCAGGGTGGCAAAGCTGCGCGCGGCGGCTTCGGTGATGTCGCGGTTGGTGGTGCGCGGGCGAAAGCTGGCGGGGTCAAGCCACAGGCGGCGCAGCAGCTGGCGTTTGTCGGCCTGGTCGAGCTGGTCCACGCGCACGGTGTGGGTTTCGCTCGGGTGGCCGTTGAACTGGGTGTGGATGCGGATCTGGAGGCGGTCGCACACCACCAGAAGCGGCGGATTGCTCAGCGCCAGGCTGTATTGCTGCAGCTGGCGCAGGGCGGCGTCGAGGTTCTTGCCGGGGGCCTTGTTCTCCCAGGCGAAGTGGTCGCGCAGAAACACGTCGGCAAAGCCGCGCGCCTCGCCCAGGATGAGCGACTTGCGCTCGAACACGTATTCGCCGGCGACCTCGGGGCTGCCGGGCTTGGGCACTTCGAGCAGTTCGCACAGGTCCAGGAAGTGGCTTTGCGCGCCCTGCTCTTCGTTCAGGTGCGCGCTGGAGCCGCCGGGGCCCCATTTGGCGATGAATGCGGTGGCGGTGATCACTTCGGGTGCGCCTCAAGCGGCGATTTGCGTTGATGTGCCTCAGCCTCGTCATCCCCGCGAAGGCGGGGATCCACAGCAGCGACGAATCAACGGTTTGGGTGGCATTTGGATCCCGCTTTCGCGGGGATGGCGGTGGGTTTTGCAGGCATCGCGTGCAATCAACAGGCATCGCTACTTGAGCCATTGTTTTGATAGCTGCTGTCGCTTGTCTGGTAAGTGCCGGCGGCCAATTTAACCAGAGATTGCGGCACGCGCCTTGTCCAGCCACAGCTGCAGGCTGTCGGCCAGGCCCTGGTGGCTGAAGGAGCAGCTTTCCTCGGTGAACAGCGCGCCGGCCTCCAGCCGGTCGAGCAGGCCCAGCAACACCTCGCCATAGCGCGGGGGCAGGGCGGCCAGCAGCGCGGCGTGGGCGCGCGCGGCGGCGCTGAAGGCGTGGGGGGACAGGCGCTGGGCCTGCAGGGCGTGCAGGTCGTGCTGCAGCTGGTCGATCTGGGCGAGGGCGGTGGCGTGCATGGGTCTAGCTTAGCGCCTGCCCCCACGGCACAGCATCTTGTGCGTTCTGCGTCAAAATCGCGCCCATGAACGCCCTGAACATCGCCGAATACACCCAGACGCTGGGTTTGCAAGCAAAAGCGGCCTCAGCGCTTATGGCGCGGGCGCCGGCAGCTATCAAAAACAAGGCCTTGCTGGCGCTGGCGCGGCTGTTGCGCGCGAATGTGGATGCGCTGCAGGTGGACAACGCGCGCGATCTTGCGCGCGCGCGTGCCGCCGGCCTGGCCGAGCCCATGGTCGATCGCCTGAAACTCACCCCCAAGGTGATCGAGACCTGCGCCCAGGGCTGCGAGCAGCTGGCCGCCATGCCCGACGTGATTGGCGAGATCATGGGCATGCGCCAGCAGCCCAGCGGCATTCGCGTGGGCCAGATGCGCGTGCCCATTGGCGTGTTCGGCATGATCTACGAGAGCCGGCCGAATGTGACCATCGAGGCGGCTTCGCTGTCCATCAAGAGCGGCAACGCCTGCATTCTGCGCGGCGGCTCGGAGGCGATCGACTCCAACCAGGCGCTGGCGCGCCTCGTCGGCCTGGCGCTGGCCGAGGCCGGCCTGCCCGAGCATGGCGTGCAGCTGGTGCAGACCACCGACCGCGCCGCCGTGGGCCAGCTGATTGCCATGCCGCAGTATGTGGACGTGATCATTCCGCGCGGCGGCAAGGGGCTGATAGAGCGCATTTCGGCCGAGGCCAAGGTGCCCGTCATCAAGCACCTGGACGGCAATTGCCACAGCTATGTGGACGACCCCTGCGACCTGGATTTGGCCGTGCGCGTGGTGGACAACGCCAAGACGCAGAAGTACAGCCCCTGCAACGCGAGCGAGAGCCTGCTGGTGGCGCGAGGCGTGGCGGCGCAGTTTCTGCCGCGCATGGGAGCCGTCTTTGCCGACAAGGGCGTTGAGATGCGCGTGTGCGCCGAGAGCCGGGCGCTGCTGGCCGGCGTGGCAGGGGCCAACCTGGTGGATGCGCAGGAGTCGGACTGGAGCGAGGAGTACCTCGCGCCCATCATCTCGATCCGCGTGGTGGCGGGGCTGGACGAGGCGATTGCGCACATCAACCGCTATTCGAGCCACCACACCGAGGCGATCCTGACCACCGACCACCGCCATGCGCAGCGCTTTCTGCGCGAGGTGGATTCGGCCAGCGTGATGGTCAACGCCAGCACGCGCTTTGCCGACGGCTTCGAGTACGGGCTGGGGGCCGAGATCGGCATCAGCACCGACAAGTTCCATGCGCGCGGGCCGGTGGGCATCGAGGGGCTCACCTCGCTCAAGTGGGTGGTGCTGGGCGAGGGCGAGGTGCGGCAGTAAGCCGCGGTGCCTATGGCCGGCCTTGATATGACGGCGGCGAAGTCGGGCGCCTCGGCCCCAAGGCGCGGGCCATGAAGATCATCATCCTCGGCGCGGGCCGCGTGGGCCAGGCCGCTGCGGCCAGCCTGGTGTCGGAGAGCAACGACATCACCGTCATCGATACCGACGCCGAGCGCCTGCGTGACCTGGAGGCGCGGCTGGACCTGCGCGGTGTGGTGGGCAGCGGCATAGACCCGCAGGTGCTGGCCGAGGCCGGCGCGCGCGATACCGACCTGCTCATCGCCTGCGCGGCCAGCGACGAGACCAACCTGGTCTGCGCCAAGGTCGCGCAGATGCAGTTCAACGTGCCGCGCTGCGTGGCGCGCGTGCGCACCAGCGGCTTCGAGGACGGCAGCCCGCTGCTGTCGCGCGAGGGCTTCTCAGTCGATCACATTCTGTGCCCCGAGAACTCGCTGGTGCGCTACATCGCCAAGCTGGTGGAGTACCCCGGCGCGCTGCAGGTGCGCGAGTTTGCCGGTGGGCGCGCCTGCCTGATCTCCACCCGCGCGCGCGCCGGCGCACCGGCCGTGGGCCAGGAAATCAAGCTGCTGCGCGAGCAGATGCCCGACGTGGCGGTGCGCATCGTCGCCATCTACCGGCGCTTTGCCGACGAGCCCGACCGCTTCGTGTCCTGCGACGGCGCGACGCGCATCGAGCCGGGCGACGAGGTGTTTGCGCTGGCCGGCGCGCAGCGCGTGCCCCAGGTGCTCGCGGCGCTGCGCCTGCGCCCGGGCCAGCCGCCGCGCCAGGTGCGCCGCATCATGATGGCCGGCGGCGGCGTGGTCAGCGAGCGCCTGGCGCGCAGCCTGGCCGCCGAGCCGGGGCGCTTTCACATCAAGATCGTGGAGCCGCGCAGCGAGCGCTGCGTGGCGCTGGCCTCCAGCCTGCCCGAGGAGGTGCTGGTGCTGCAGGGCGAGACCTCGGACGAGGAACTGCTGGGCGAGGAGGGTATTGAGGAGGTGGACTTCTTCCTGGCCCTGTCGGACGACGACGAAAACAACATCATGTCCTGCCTGCTGGCCAAGCGCATGGGCGCGCGCCGTGTGCTGGCGCTCATCAACCGCCAGGCCTATGCCGAGCTCATGCACGGCACGCAGATCGACATTGCCCTGTCGCCCGCCCAGGCCATGCTGGGCGAGCTGCTGGCCTACACGCGCCGCGGCGACGTGCAGGCCGTGCACAGCCTGCGCCGCGGCGTGGCCGAGGCGCTGGAGATCGTGGCGCGCGGCGACAGGAAGAGCTCGCGCGTGGTGGGTCGGCGCGTCGAAGACCTGCCGCTGCCGCCGGCCGTGCACATGGGCCTGATCGTGCGCGGCCTGCCCGACCCCGATGCGCCGCCGCCGCCCGAGGGCGAGGCCGCGCCCGCTCCAGCGTCCGCGCCATTGGCCGAGCCCGAGGTCATCATTCCGCGCAGCCATACGGTGATCGAGAGCAACGACCATGTGGTGTTCTTTCTGCCGCACAAGCGCCTGGTGCGCGAGGTGGAGAAGTTGTTCCGCGTCAGCGCCACGTTTTTTTAGGGGACTCAAGTCGTGATAGCTGTTGAATCGCCTGGCCACCGCATGCAATGTCCGCAATCCCCCCGTCATCCCCGCGAAGGCGGGGATCCAGGTGCCACCCAAACGGTTGATTCGTCGCGGCTGTGGATCCCCGCCTTCGCGGGGATGACGGTCAACGAATATCACCACTTGAGCTGTTGAGAGCCGGCAGGCCATGCGCGACCTGTTCCCCGTTCTGCGCGTGCTGGGCATGCTGATGTGCATGTTCGCCCTGTCCATGGCGCTGCCGGGCGTGTTGGCGTGGTGGCAGCAGGAGGCGGTGTGGCAGGTCTACCCGACCTCCATGGCGCTGGCCCTGGGTGCGGGCCTGGCGCTGTGGTGGCTCATGCGCCGCCATCGCCAGGAACTGCAGCCGCGCCACGGCGTGATCCTGGTGACCCTGGTATGGCTGCTGCTGCCGCTGTGCGCCAGCCTGCCTCTGTGGCTGGCCATGGCGAAGCTAGGGCGGCCGATCAGCTTCACCCATGCCTATTTCGAGGCCGTATCGGGCCTGACGACCACGGGCTCCACGGTGCTCACGGGGCTCGATGAGCTGCCGCTGTCGATCAATTTCTGGCGCACCTTTTTGCAGTGGCTGGGCGGAATGGGCATTCTGATCCTCGCCGTGGCCGTGCTGCCGCTTTTGGGCGTGGGCGGCAGCCAGCTGTTCAAGGCCGAGGCCGCCGGCCCCATCAAGGACACCAAGCTGACCCCGCGCATGACCGAGACGGCCAAGGGCCTGTGGGGCGTGTATGCGGCGATTTCGGCGCTCTGCGCACTGTGCTTCTGGGCCGGCGGCATGACGCCCATGGATGCCGTGATGCACATGTTCACCACCGTCAGCCTGGGCGGACTGTCGTCGCATGACAGCAGCTTTGCCTTCTTCGACTCGCCACTGCTGGAGGCGGCGGCGGTGCTTTTCATGCTGGTGGCCAGCTGCAACTTCACGCTGTACTTCGTGGCGCTGCGCAAGGGGCACTGGCAGGGCTTCTGGCGCGACCCCGAGGTGCGCGCCACCATGGTGGCGCTGATCGGCGGTGGCCTGGTCGTCGCGCTGCTGCTGTGGGCCAAGGGCGTGTACGGGCCGCTCGCGGCGCTGCGCCACGGCATATTCCATGTGGTGTCGGTGGCCACCACCACGGGCTACGCCACACAGGACTACCTGGCCTGGCCGGTGTTTGCGCCGGTGTTCATGCTGCTCCTGTCGGGTGTGGCGACCAGCGCCGGATCGACGGGCGGCGGCATCAAGATGGTGCGCATGCTGATCCTGGTGCAGCAGACGCGCCGCGAGCTCACGCGCCTGGTGCACCCGCGCGCCGTGCAGCCGGTGCTGCTGGGCGGGCGCGTGGTGGACCACCGCATGATTTTCTCGGTGATGGCCTTCATGCTGGTCTACGGCGCCACGGTCATCGTGCTGAGCATGGTGCTGCTGCTGACCGACCTGGACCCGCTCACGGCGTTCTCCGCCGTGCTGGCCAGCGTGAACTGCACCGGGCCGGGGCTGGGCCAGATCGGGCCGAGTTCCAACTACGCCGTGCTCACCGACTTCCAGACCTGGGTCTGCACGCTGGGCATGCTGCTGGGGCGGCTGGAGATACTGAGCTTCATGGCGCTCTTGTCGCCTGCGTTCTGGCGTCGTTGAAATACGTATAAGTAGGAGCGCGGTGCGTCCCTACAATGCGGCGCTTGAATGTAATACCTGGGGTTATATGGTTCCGCACCTCGTCACCGCACTCACGGGCCCGATCAATGAGCTGGAGCAGCGCATCCTGGACTCCATGCCGGCCATCGAGCGCTGGTTCCGCCTGGAGTGGATGGAGCACACGCCGCCGTTCTACACCTCCGTGGACATCCGCAACGCCGGCTTCAAGCTGGCGCCGGTGGACACGAACCTGTTCCCCGGCGGCTGGAACAACCTGACCGATGAAATGCTGCCGCTGGCGGTGCAGGCGGCCATGGCGGCCATAGAGAAGATTTGCCCCGAGGCGCGCAACCTGCTGATCATTCCCGAGAACCATTCGCGCAATACCTTCTACCTGGCCAATGTGGCGCAGCTGGTGCGCATCTTCAACATGGCGGGGCTCAATGTGCGTGTGGGCTCGATCAGCCCGGACGTGAAGAAGCCCACCACCGTCTCCCTGCCTCACGGTGAGACGCTGACGCTGGAGCCGGTGATACGCACCAAGCGCCGCCTGGGGCTGAAGAATTTCGACCCCTGCACCATCTTGCTGAACAACGACCTGTCGGCCGGCGCGCCGGGCATCCTGGAGGAGCTCTACGAGCAGTACCTGCTTCCGCCGCTGCACGCGGGCTGGAGCGTGCGCAGAAAGAGTCGCCACTTCAAGAGCTATGAAGAGGTGACCAAGCGCTTTGGCAAGATGCTGGGCATAGACCCCTGGCTCATCAATCCGCTGTTCGGCCACTGTGAGGGCGTGGACTTTGTCGAGGCCACGGGCATGGAGGCGCTGGAGAGCACGGTGGATGCGCTGCTGGCCAAGGTGCGGCGCAAATACAAGGAATACGGCATCAAGGAGAAGCCCTTTGCCGTCGTCAAGGCCGACCACGGCACCTATGGCATGGGCATCATGACGGTGCACGACGCCAAGGAGCTCGAGCAGCTCAACCGCAAGGCGCGGAACAAGATGGCCGTGATCAAGGACGGCCAGGCGGTGCACGACCTGATCGTGCAGGAGGGCGTGCTGACGCAGGAGCGCGTGCACGAGGCCGTGGCCGAGCCCGTGGTCTACATGATGGACCGCTACGTCGTCGGGGGCTTCTACCGCATCAATGCCGAGCGCGGCGTGGAAGAAAACCTGAACGCCCCCGGCGCGAGCTTCGTTCCGCTGGCCTTCCAGCACAGCACCCAGCTGCCTCAGCCGGGCGCGCGCCCGGGCGCCAGCGCCCCGAACCGCTTCTACATGTACGGCGTGATCGCCCGACTGGCCATGCTGGCGGCGAGCTACGAGCTGGAGGCCACCGACCCCGAGGCCGAGGTCTACGACTGATCCGCTGATGCGCCGCGGGCGCGGGCGGCGCCCAATGGCACCCACGAAAAAAATCCAGGAATGTCCGGCA
>JAFECU010000098.1 GCA_018242005.1 Pseudomonadota bacterium
AGAGACTGGGATGCAGTGGACCGTATGACTCAACAATCGCGAAAAATCGACGGCAGTGCAGGCGACGCAGACTATGGCCGTATCGGGACTGTCTATCGCAACTATCGGGTGGCCGACCCCGAGATTGCGGCAGCCGTGCATGCCGCACTCGGGAACGCACGGACCGTGCTCAACATTGGCGCCGGCACAGGATCCTACGAACCAGTTGACCGGACCGTCACGCCAGTCGAGCCATCCGCCACTATGCGCGAGAGGCGTCCGGCGCACCTTCCGGTCGCGGTCGATGCCTACGCCGAACAGCTGCCGTTCGCGGACGGCGCCTTCGATGCCGCGATGGGAACGTTCACTGTGCATCAATGGGCAAACTTGTCGGCGGGCCTTTCAGAAGTTCGGCGCGTAACCCGAGGCCCTGTCGTTTTCCTCACCTGCGATCCCGAACGCTTGAGCACATACTGGCTTCATGAGTACGCGCCCGAGGTCATTGCAACCGAGGCTTCGCGTTATCCTGAACTCTCGGCCCTGGCGGCTGGGCTCGGTGGAGAAATAGCGATCACGCCGGTCCCCATCCCGCTCAACTGCACCGATGGATTCAATGATGCGTATTACGGCCGTCCGGAGATGCTGCTCGACCCGGCCGCACGCTTGGCCTGTTCCTCATGGAGCTTCGTCGATCTCGCAGCGGTTTCGCGCTTCGATACCGAACTGGCACGCGAACTTGAGAACGGGGAGTGGGACAGAAAACACGGCCACCTGCGGAGGCAAGCGTATCTGCGTGGGGCTCTCGTACTGGTGATCTCGAAGCCCCCAATCGACCACATTACAGTGGATGCGGCCTAAGGAAATCCTGCAAAACCTCCCCCCTTGTTTGGTAGGAGTCAGCAGGCAATGGCAACCTCACGGCCATGAAGCAAAGCAGCCTTGATCTGAACCTGAGTACCACATCGTCAAATTGGGTTTTCCCGTTTTGGCCATCGGGTCTGACTTTTCGCTGCAGCCGACCGTCTACAGCGGTCGGCTTATTTCGTCAGGCCTCACAATCACCATTTCCCAACTTGGACAAAGGAGAAACCTCCATGCCTTCACGCAAACGATCGAGTTCGACCAAAACCACGCGCAAGGCAATGGAAGTTGGCGTTGCCGCTCCGGTGGTCATCGCCCACCGGGTTGCCCGCATGGGCCTGGCGGGCCCTACTCTCTCGGCCCGCGACCGAAAGGAGTTCACCGGCATGGTGCTGGAGAAGCAGACAGCCTTCACCCAGGCTTGGTTTCTTGCATCTCAACAGGCATTCAAGGCGCAGCAGGCGCTCGCCATTGCCGCATGGCGCTCCCTTATGGTCGGCGGTTGGCTGACCCCTTCCCGCACGGCTACCCAACTGGCCAAGCAGTGGGAGCATCAAGCCGCTTCTGTCATGGGCGCTGCGCTTGATCCTGTGCACAAGAAAGTGGTCCACAACGCCAAGCGCCTGTCTCGCACGCCGCTCGTGACTGCCAAGAAAAGGCGCTGAGGTGTCCTTGGGGCTTTGCCCGCAGGCACTGCGCAGGTTTTCAGCGTTTTGGGCTTCACGTCGCGAATCCTGTTGATTGGCCTGGCATGGGTTGCAAAGCCCGCCAGCCCCGCGAAAGCGGGGATCCCAGTGCCGCTCACGCCGTTGCTTCACGATTTCTGTGGGTCCCCGCTTTCGCGGGGATGACGGCGGTTGCCTCATCGACACCAATCGATGATTTAGCGGCATTTTGGCCTATAAGGCTTTCCCATAAATCGCGAACAGCTATCTTTTTTGAATCATCCCACCATTTTGGTGGCGTGCTTCGCCTTCGCGGTTTTTGCGTGATCCAGATCCATGGTCTGCCCGCGCAAAGGCCCTACCATCGGGCCTTTGTCGTTTGCGGAATTCATGATGCGCTCCACTTTGGCCCTTGCCATTGCCCTGCTGGTTTCCGGCGCTGCATTGGCACAGCCCGCGTCCGTCACCACGGCCAGCGGGGTGATTTACGAATCGATCGTTGACGGCACGGGCATCAGCCCCCGTGGCACTGACAGGGTCAAGGTGCATTACCGTGGCATCCTGGCCAGCGGCAAGGAGATCGACAGTTCCTACAAGCGCGGCGAACCGGCAGAGTTTCCGTTTCAGCGCGTGATTCCCTGCTGGCGCGAGGGCCTCGCACTCATGAAGGTCGGTGGCAAGGCCAGGTTCACCTGCCCGCCCGCAACGACCTACGGCATGCGGGGATCGACTTCGCTGATTCCATCCAACGAAACGCTGCAGTTCGAAATCGAACTGCTGGACGTGCGCTGAGTGCCGCTGCGCACGATCGCCATGGAACAACAACCGGATCTGTCCTACCTGCTGCGTGGCGCTGACGAGGCTCCCCAGGCGCCCGCCCCTGCACACCCCCCGATCGGCGTACCCGAGCGCCGCAGCCCCGATCGCGCCAGCGGCGCCGTGGCCCAGTTGATTGCCGAGCTGCGCGCCTCGCAGGCCGAGCTGGAGGCGCAGAACAAGGTGCTGCGCTACAGCCAGGCCGCGGCCGAGAGTGCTTCGGAGCGCTTCGAGGCGCTGTTCTCCAACGTGCCCTTGTCGCTCATGGTGCTGGATGAGCACGATGTGGTGGTGCAGGCCAATTCGATGGCGCAGCGCTCCTTTCAGCCCGGTGAGCGCGACCGGCCCCTGACGGCGCTGATGCCCTTCGTCAGCGCCAGGCATGCGGCGCGCGTGCGTGCCACGTTCGCCGCCGCGCTGGAGCATGGCACGGCCGAGGCCAACGAGGTGGTCTTCGAGATCGACGAACACCGGCACATCACCGGCGACCTGCATATTGCGCGCATCGAGTCGCACACCGACGACGAGGCGCCGATCACCCAGTACCTGTGCGCCGTGATCGATCAGGGCCCGCTGCTGGCCGAGCGCCAGGCCCTGCAGCGCAGCGCCCGCGAACTGAAGGAGCGCAACGCGCAGCTGCACGCCGGCGAGCGCCGCCTGGAGGCGGTGATCAACTCGGCGCTGGACGCGATCATCTGTGTCGATCAAAGCGAGCGCATCACCGTCTTCAACCCCACGGCCGCCATGCTGTTTCAGTGCGCGCCGGGCGATGCGCTCGGCAGTCCGCTGAGCCAGTTTCTGCCCGACGCGCACCAGGTGCTGGCGTTTGCCCAGGTGACGACCCAGGCCGCGCTGGGCGAGATGACGGCCCTCACCGCCTCGGGGCGCGAGCTGGCGGTGGAGATCAGTGTCTCCTTCGAGCGCCACGCCGAGGGCGAGACGACCACCGTCTTTGCGCGCGACCTCACTGGCAGGAAGCGCGAGGAGGCGCGCCGCAGCGCGCTGGAAGCGCAGCTGCGCGAATCGCACAAGATGCAGGCCGTGGGCACCATGGCCGGCGGCATAGCGCACGACTTCAACAACATCCTGCATGCCATTTTGGGCAATGTGGAGCTGGCCAAGGCGGACTGCCAGCCCGGCACGCCGCTGCACGACAGCCTGCTGGAGATCGACAAGGCCGGGCGCCGGGCGCGCGACCTGGTGCGCCAGATTCTGACCTTCAGTCGCAACGAGGCGCCCAAGCGCAGCGCGGTGGCGCTGCCCGAGGTGGCGCATGACACCGAGCGCCTGCTGCGCGTCACGCTGCCGCCCGAGATCGAGCTGGGCATGCACCTGCCGCCCGACCTGCCCCCGGTACTGGCCGACGCCACGCAGGTCGAGCAGGCGCTGCTGAACCTGTGCACCAACGCCGTCCACGCCATTGGCAGCCAGCGCGGGCGTATCAACGTGGATGCCACCCTGGTGCAGCCCGAGCAGCGCCTGCGCGAAAACCTGGGCCTGGCCGTGGGCGACTATGTCGCACTGCGCGTGCAGGACAACGGCCCTGGCATCGACGAGGCCACCCTGCCCCGCATCTTCGAGCCCTTCTTCACCACCAAGCCCGTGGGCCAGGGCACGGGGCTGGGCCTGGCCGTGGTGCATGGCGTCATGCGCACGCACGGTGGCGGCATCGACGTGCAAAGCACGCCGGGCCGGGGCAGCAGCTTCACGCTGTACTTTCCCGTGGCCACGGCCGCAGCCGGCGACATGCCGCCGCCCGCTGCCGACACGCAGCGCGACAGCGCGCCGCCCGCGCCGACGGCGGGTGAACGCAAGCGCCATGTGATGTATGTGGACGACGATGCGGCCCTGGTGTTTCTGGTGCAGCGCCTGCTGCGCCGCAGGGGCTACGAGGTCAGCGGCTTCACCGACCCCCATGAGGCCACGGATGCGCTGCGCGCCGCGCCGGATCGCTATGACCTGCTGGTCACCGACTACAACATGCCCGGCTATTCGGGCCTGGATCTGCTGCGCGCGGCGCGTGCCATCTGCCCGGGCCTTCCGGTGGCGCTGGCCTCGGGCTACGTCACCGCAGAGATCGAGCAGGCGGCGCTGGCCGAAGGCGCGCGCGCCCTGATCCACAAGCCCAACGACGTGCAGGAGCTGTGCGCCACCGTCGATCGCCTTGCCCATGAGCGCTGAGGTCGACTGCCTGCATGCCGACGGCACGCTGCTGGTGCTGAACAAGCCCGCAGGCCTGCTGTGCGTGCCCGGCCGCGGGCCGGACAAGCAGGACTGCCTGAGCGCCCGGGTCCAGGCCTTGTGGGCCGATGCGCTCATCGTCCACCGGCTGGACCAGGCCACCTCGGGCCTGGTGCTCATGGCGCGCGGCGCCGAGATGCAGCGCACGCTCAGCCACGCCTTTGCCCAGCGCCGCGTGCACAAGCGCTACCAGGCCGTGGTGGCGGGCCGTCTGCTTGCGGATCAGGGCGGCGGCGACGGCTGGGGCGAGATCCACCTGCCCATCGCCGCCGACTGGGAGCGCCGCCCCCTGCGCGTGGTGGACGCCGGGCGCGGCAAGCCCAGCCTCACGCGCTGGCGTGTGCTGGCGCACGATGAGGTTCAGAACACCACGCGTGTGGAGCTTGAACCCATCACCGGCCGCACACACCAGCTGCGCGTGCACCTGGCGGCCCTGGGGCATCCAATTCTGGGCGACACGCTGTACGCCGACGCAGCAAGCCAGGCGCGCGCGCCGCGCCTGCTGCTGCATGCCTGCGCGCTGGGCTTTGCGCATCCGCTGCATGGCGGCTGGTGCGCCTACGTTTCAGAACCCGAGTTTTGACCAACGGCAGGCCGGCCGCCGCCACGGGCGGCTACCATGGCGGCATGACACAACGGCTTTTCATCGTCACGGGTGCCTCGCGCGGCATGGGCCTGGCCATGGCCCGCCAGCTGCTGCAGCCGGGCCACGCGCTGATCTGCATGGCGCGCCACAGCCAGCCTGAGCTGGCCGCCAGCGTGCCCGAAGGCGCGATGCTGGAGCAGTGGACGGTGGACCTGTCCCAGCCCACGCAGGCGGCGCAGCGCCTGCACGCCTGGCTGGCGGCGCAGCCCGCGGGCCGCTACGCCAGCGCCACGCTGATCAACAACGCGGGCGTGATCCCCCGCATCGCGCCGCTGTCGGCCTGCACCAGCGCCCAGGACATGGCCGACCAAGCCAACGCACTGCGCGTGGGGCTTGAGGCGCCCATGCTGCTCACCGCGGCCTTTCTGGGGGCCACCGAGCACTGGGGCCATTCAGCCAACGCGGTGACGCGCAAGGTGCTCAACATCTCCTCGGGCCTGGGCCGGCGCGCCATGGCATCGCAGGCGGCCTACTGCGCGGCCAAGGCGGGCCTGGACCACTTCACGCGCTGCCTGGCGCTGGACGAGGCGACCAAACCCCATGGCGCCAGGGTATGCTCGCTGGCACCCGGTGTGATCGACACCGACATGCAGATCCAGTTGCGCGGCGCCAACCCGGCCGACTTTCCGGATCAGCAGAGCTTTGCCGCCCTCAAGACGGGAGACAAGCTCACGGCCCCGCAAGCCGCGGCCGCGCGCGTGCTGGCATGGCTTGACCGGGCGGACTTCGGCTGCAATCCTGTGGCCGACGTGCGCGAGCCCTGACGTCAATGCCGCGATAACCACATATTTGATAGCTGTTCACGCTTACCCACCGGGCGTTAGAGCCCAATTTTCTTGAAACCACCTCGTACAGGAGAGAACCATGACCCGTGAAGTCGTCGTCGTCAGCGGTGTGCGCACCGCCATCGGAACCTTTGGCGGCAGCCTGAAGGACACGCCCACCGTCGACCTGGCAGCGCTGGTCGTCAAGGAAGCGCTGGCGCGCGCCAGCGTGGAGGGCAAGGACGTTGGCCATGTGGTGTTCGGCCACGTCGTGAACACCGAACCGCGCGACATGTACCTGTCGCGCGTGGCAGCCATCAACGGTGGCTGCACCAAGGAAACGCCGGCCATGAACGTCAACCGCCTGTGCGGCTCGGGCCTGCAGGCCATCGTCAGCGCCAGCCAGGGCATCCTGCTGGGCGAGTACGACATCGCCATCGGCGGCGGTGCCGAGAACATGAGCCGCGCGCCCTACGCATCGCAGGCCACGCGCTTTGGCGCACGCATGGGCGACACCAAGATGGTGGACATGATGGTCGGCGCTCTGCACGACCCCTTCCACACCATCCACATGGGCGTGACGGCCGAGAACGTGGCCGCCGAGCACGGCATCACCCGCGAGGCGCAGGACGCGCTGGCGCTCGAGAGCCACCGCCGCGCCGAGGCTGCATGGGCCGAGGGGCGCTTCAAGGATCAGATCGTCCCGGTCATGCTCAAGTCCCGCAAGGGCGAGGTGGCGTTCGACAAGGACGAGCATTTCCGCCCCGGCGCCAAGCTGGAGGACTTCCAGAAGATGAAGGCTGTGTTCCTGAAGGAAAACGGCACCGTCACGGCCGGCAACGCGAGCGGCATCAACGACGCCGCCGCCGCCGTGCTGCTGATGGAGGCCGGTGTCGCCAAGGCACGTGGCGCCAAGCCGCTCGCGCGCCTGGTGGGCTACGCGCACGCGGGCGTCGAGCCCAAGACCATGGGCATCGGCCCCGTGCCGGCGACGCAGATCCTGCTGAAGAAGCTGGGCATGAAGATCGACCAGATGGACGTGATCGAGGCCAACGAGGCCTTTGCGGCCCAGGCCTGCGCCGTCACCAAGGGCCTGGGTGCCGACCCGGCCAAGGTCAACCCCAATGGCTCTGGCATCTCGCTGGGCCACCCCATTGGTGCCACGGGCGCGCTGATTACCGTCAAGGCGCTGTATGAGCTGCAGCGCATCCAGGGCCGCTACGCGCTGGTGACCATGTGCATCGGCGGCGGCCAGGGCATTGCCGCGATCTTCGAGCGCATGTAAGCCACCGGGCGCGGCCGCCGCGCTGGCGGCTGCGCCTGTTTTTTTGGCTCAGGTAGCGATATCCATTGATTCGCCCTTTCAGGGCACGCGATCTACGCGCAGCCTGTCATCCCCGCAAAGGCGGGGATGACAGGCGCTACAGACGCCGTTGATTCGTTGTTGCTGTGGATCCCCGCCGTCGCGGGGATTCCGGCGGTTAACTCATCATCAGAAATCGCTGCTTGAGCTTTTTTGCCCCCCACAGAACTTCTGCTGATGCTTCGTAGACATATCCTTTCGTTTGCCGCCCTTGCCTGCGCTTTTGGCGCGACCACGGTTCACGCACAAGGCGCAGCCCCCGCCTATCCAAGCAAGCCCATCCGCATGATCGTGCCCTTCCCACCTGGTGGCGGCACGGACATCCTGGCACGCCTGGTGTCCTCCAAGCTCGCCGAAACCCTCAAATGGACCGTGGTGGCCGACAACCGGCCCGGCGCGGGCGGCACCATCGGCATCAGCGAGGCCGTGAAGGCCGCCCCCACGGGCTACGAGCTGGTCATGGGCCAGAAGGACAACCTGGTCATCGGTCCGTGGCTGTACAAGAACCTACCCTGGGACCCGACCCGGGACCTGACGGCCGTGGCCCATGTGGCCTGGACACCGGTGATCATCGCCACCAGTGCCAATTCCCGGTACAAGACCCTGGCCGACGTGGTGGCCGCCGCCAAGGCAGCGCCCGGCACCATCACCTATGGATCGCCTGGCAACGGCACGTCCATCCACCTGGCGGGCGACCTGTTCGGGAAGGCCGCCGGCATCACGCTGAGTCATGTGCCCTACAAGGGCTCAAACCCGGCGCTCATGGACGCGCTGGCCGGCAACGTGGACCTGCTGGTGTCCTCCCTGCCATCCGCCATGGGGCAGATCAAGTCCGGCAAGCTGCACCCGCTGGCCGTCACCTCGGCCAAGCGCAGCTCGTCGTTGCCCGACGTGCCCACGGTTGCCGAGTCGGGCTTCAAGGGCTTTGACGTGAGTACCTGGTATGGCGTTCTCGCACCCGCCGGCACGCCGGCAGCCGTGGTGCATACGCTCAACACCGAGATCAACAAGCTGCTGGCCCAGCCCGATGTGAAGGCCGCCATCCATGGCCAGGGTGCCGAGCCGCAGGCCATGACCCCCGAGCAGTTCGCCGCGCTGATCAAGACGGAGTACCAGCAGTGGAAGGGGATCGTCGAGGCGTCCGGCGCCAAGATCGAGTAAGCACGGGCCTTGCACGGCCTGCTGCTTCAGCAAAAACGGCTCCCGCGGGAGCCGTTTTCTATTGCGCTGCGAACATCATTCACGCACCACGAGCACGGGCACATGGGCCACGCCCAGCACCTTCTGCGTCACGCTGCCGAGCACGAGTCTCTCAATGCCGCGCCGGCCATGCGAGCCGATGACGATGAGGTCGGCGCCGGTGCTCTCGACCGCGCGCTGTATGCCGTCATGCACGGCATGGCCCTCGCCCACCATGGTGTTCACCGTGCCCACACCGGCCTGCAGGATCGCCGCCTTGGCCGCGTCGAGCGCGGCATTGGCCTCGGCCGTGGCGGCGCTCAGGTACTGCGCCTGGCCGTACGCAAAATCGGCACCGACGCCCGTGAACGGATACGGGTCGATCACATAAAGCGCCGTCACGGCACTGCCAAAGGCCTTGGCCAGCCCCGAGGCCTTGGCCACGGCCTTCATCGAAGTTTCCGAACCATCGACGGGAACCAGAATATGTTTGAACATGGAACCTCCTGCTGAGTTGTTGCGCGGCCTTCGGCCAATGAACCAAGCCAAGTGTGGCGCCATACCGCGCCGCGCCACTTGATGCTCATCAATTATCGGCCTTCATCCTCCTGGAAACCGCCGCGCCGGCAGGTCAGTACCAGCGTGTCGCGCCAGCCGCCCTCGCCATCGGGCTGTATGGGCGTGGTTTCGTGGATCATGCGTGCGTCGTCGAGCAGCATCACGGACCAGGGTTCGCTGAGCGTAAAGCGCTGCCCATTGGGGCCGGCGGCCTCGAAGATGCGGGTCTCGCCACCCTTCACCGCCTTGCGGCCGACCATGAACACCGCCACCAGATCCACGCCGTCGCGATGCGCGCCCTCGGGCGTGGGGCGCCCTATGCCGCCCTCGGTGTCGATACGAAACTGGTGCGCCTCGATGAACCAGCGCTCGGGCCGCGTGGCCAGCGCCGCCTGTGCTGCGCCCGCTACGGCGCGCATCAGCCGTCCCCACACGGGGGTCGCGACGGTGGCATCGTGCATGGGGGCAAACCAGCGCTGCATGCCGCCATGCAAGGCGTTGTATTCCACGGGCTGCCAGTGCGCGCGGTGCGGCGTCTGGCTCAGCTGCGCGCCATCGACGACGAAGCAGGAATGCCTGCGGCGACGATAGCGCCCGCCATCCTTGAGAAACTCATCGGGCGGCAGGTCGGCCCAGTCGGGGCTCAAGGCCTCCAGCTCCGACAATTGGCAGCCCAGCCATTCGGCCGTGTCGCGTGGCTGCAGCACGGCATAGCCCCGGTCGCGCAGCTGCTGCACGATCTGGCAGGGTGGGACGTAGGGCGGGGAAAAGCTCAGTTGCGCCATGCCACACCCATCAATGCTCGTGACGACCATGCCTGTGGCCATGGTCACCACCGCGGTGCTCGTCGCCGCGGCCATGTCCGCGCTCATGCCCGCGCCTGCCCTCGCCGCGGCGCCATTCATGGTGGTCGCGGTGTCCGTGGAAATGATCCGGGCGTCTTGGCGGCGCGCTCAGGAAGTACACCGGCTGATTGCAGGCCGCATAGCGTGCGCAATACCTGGCCCAATGCTTGGCATGGCCTGGCGGGACGTACATGTAGATCGGCGCACGCGGCGCATAGATTGGCGGGGGAGCCACCACCACGGGCTGCGCAAACAGCAGTGTGGGGGCCGGTCCATTGCCGATATCGACGCGGCCATAGACCCCAGGAGCAAGCTGCCCGCCCACCGTCGCGTTCACATAGGCCTGCGCATGCGCCGAGCCGCTGACCACGGCGGCGGCCAGGCCAAGGCCTGCCAACCAGCGACCGCGATACCCAGCCGCTGCAAAATAACCAAGTGGGTTCCAGATTTTCATGCCTTGGAAGTGCGATATTGCCGTAGTGACTGACCGAGGGGATGATGGCACAGCAGAGGGCTTATGAAAGTTACACCCCCGTGAGGTTGTAACGCGCGCCGACCCATGCCGCCACCATCGTCATCAACGACAATGGCCGATTGGCGCGGCGCGAAGGCCAACGGCCGGGGCCGCCGTGAAAATTTGCCGATGAAAACATGAACATCGTAATACTCGACGATTACCAGGATGCAGTGCGCAAGCTCCACTGCGCCGAGCGACTCGATCCCTACGCCGCCAAGGTCTACACCAATACCGTCAAGGGGCTGGGGCAATTGTCGGTGCGCCTGCGGGACGCAGATGTCATTGTCCTGATCCGCGACCGCACGCAGATCACGCGCCAGTTGGTGGAGAAGCTGCCGCGGCTCAAGCTCATCGCGCAGACGGGGCGCATCGGTGCGCACATCGACCTCGCGGCCTGCACCGAGCGCGGGATTGCGGTGGCCGAGGGCGTAAGCTCGCCCGTGGCGCCCGCCGAGCTGACATGGGCACTCATCATGGCCGCCATGCGCCGGCTGCCGCAATACATCTCCAATCTCAAGCACGGCGCCTGGCAGCAGTCGGGACTGCGTACCGCCTCCATGCCACCCAACTTCGGGCTGGGCAACGTGCTGCGTGGCAAGACCCTGGGCATCTGGGGCTATGGACGCATCGGGCAGATCGTTGCGGGCTATGGCCGTGCCTTCGGCATGAATGTCCGCGTCTGGGGCCGGGAGGCCTCGCGCGCGCAGGCGCTCAGCGACGGACTGCAGGTGGCCAGCACGCGGGCGGAGTTTTTTTCCCAATGCGACGTGGTGTCACTGCACATCCGGCTCACGGAGGAGACGCGTGGCCTGGTGACGCTCGATGATCTGTCGTGCATGAAGCCCACGTCGCTGCTCGTGAATACCTCGCGCGCGGAGCTCATTGAAAACGATGCCCTGATCGCCGGTCTCAACCGTGGGCGCCCGGGCATGGCCGCCGTGGACGTTTTCGAAAGCGAGCCGATCTTGCAGGGCCATGCCCTGCTGCGGCTGGAAAACTGCGTCTGCACTCCCCATATCGGCTATGTGGAGCAGGACAGCTACGAACTGTACTTCGGCGCCGCCTTTGACAACGTGGTGAACTACATCAGGGGCACACCCACCAACATCGTCAATCCAGGATCATTGCAGGTGCGCCGCTGAAAAAAAGGGCTCAAGGTAGCGATATCTGTTGACTCGTCCTTCCAGCGTCCGCGATCTACGCGCAGCCCGTCATCCCCGCGAAGGCGGGGATCCAAGCGCTGCAGACGCCGTCGATTCCCTGTTGCTGTGGATCCCCGCCTTCGCGGGGATGGCGGCGGTTTGCTGCTCAACAGGATTTGCTACTTGAGCCCAAAAAAAAGGGCTTCAGCGAAGCCCCTTTTCGTCGCGTCAGCGCCGATCAGTTCAGCGGCGTCTTCTTGCCGTCCTTGTACTCATACAAGGTGATGGCGGGGTTCTTCAGCTCGCCGTTGGGTTCAAAGGCGATATTTGCCGTCACGCCCTTGTAGTTGGACTTTTGCAGTTCGGGGATGTACACCTTGGGATCCCAGGAGCCGGCACGTTTCATGGCATCAACCAGAAGCATGGTGGCATCGTAGGTATAGGGGCTGTAGATCTGGAACTGGCCTGGGAAGCGGGCATCGTACTTGGCCTTCCAGGCCATGCCGCCGGGCATCTTGGCCAGCGACGAACCGCCCTCGGCGCACACCACATTTGACAGGGTCTTGGCGCCACCGGCGAGCTTGGCGATTTCGGTCGTGCACACGCCGTCACCGCCAAAGTACTTCACATTGGTCATGCCCAGCTGCTCCATCTGGCGCAGCATGGGGCCAGCCTGGGGATCCATGCCGCCGAAGAAGATGGCGTCGGGGTTCTTGGCCTTGATGGCCGTCAGGATGGCCATGAAGTCCGTGGCCTTGTCGGTGGTGAACTGCTCGTCCACGACCTTCATGCCCTTCTCGGCGGCCACGCGCTTGAACACGTTGGCCACACCCTGGCCATAGGCCGTGCGGTCGTCCACCACAGCCACAGTCTTGAGCTTGAGCGTATCCGCGGCGTAGACGGCCAGGCCCGCGCCCAGTGCGTTGTCGTTGGCAATGATGCGGAACGTGGTCTTGTAGCCGGGGCGCGTCAGGTTGGGGTTGGTGGCGGCGCCGGTCACATGCGGGATGCCGCAGTCGTTGTAGATCTTCGAGGCCGGAATCGTGGTGCCGGAATTGAGGTGGCCCACGACGCCGGCAGCGTGGGCATCGCACAGCTTCTGCGCGGCTGCCGTGCCCTGCTTGGGATCGGCCGCATCATCTTCTGCCAGCAGTTCCAGCTTGACCTTCTTGCCGCCGATGACCACGCCCTGCGCGTTCATCTCCTCGATGGCCATGCGCGCGCCGTTTTCGTTGTCCTTGCCGTAGTGTGCCTGGGCGCCGGAAATCGGTGCCACGTGACCAATCTTTACCACTTCTTGAGCGGTGGCCAGGCCGGCAACGGCCGCGATTGCGGCGGCTACGGTCAGTTTCAACTTCAGTTGCATGTAGTTCTCCAATTCAGAAAAAATACTGGTAATAGGGTTTCGAACCAGCGTCGAGGAACTTAGCGCAATTCATGCGCCTCTCCACTAGGGAACACGCGATATCTTTCAAAGAAACGACATCCGTGAATACCCGAGCCAGGCGTCAGCGCTCCCGGCCATCATCGGCCAGTTCTTGTGCCACGGCCTCGTCGACGGCATGGCGCACCACCGACTCGACCTCTTCGCGCAGGCGCGGCACCAGGAAACGGGTCTGCTCCTGCACGACCTGGGCGATGGCCTCGCGCAGGCGCTGGTCCAGCGCCACGTCCACGCGCTGCATGACACGGTGCACGAGGTATTCCTCAAAGTCGCGCGGCAGTTCTTCGAGGTGCCGGCCATCGCGCATGGGCGGCGTCGGCTGCACCACCGGGCTCGGTTGCGGCTGTGCCTGCGCAAGCGCCGGCGTGGCTAGCGCCGACGCCGCCATGGGCCTGCCGTCATCTGGCAGACGGACCACGTCCGTGAGCGTGGGCACGAACCTCGGTGGTGACTTGGGTGGCCCGTTCATCTATGTGCCCTCTCGCAAAACCAGGTCGTGGCGCACTATGACATGGCCGAGCGCGGCGTAATGCCGCCAGCGCTCCCGGGCCCGGCCGCGATCCTCGGGGTCGGATTGGCTCACCACCTCGACCAGCCTGGCGAACGCTTCGAAGCCCTCGGGCACGGCGTCGCCCACGTTGACCAGCAGGTCGCGCTGCTCGCAGGCCAGCGCATGGGTGGCCAGCACGACCGGGGACACCCGCAGCATCTCTGCGCCCGCATCTTCAAGGCAATGGGCGACAAAGTCGGTAGGGCCCAGGGCCCACAGCATGCGGTCAAGCCGCCGCAGGTCTTCGGCGCCGCCGGTGATCACCACGCGCGCATCGCGGCGCATTGCCTTGCGCGCCAGACGGCAGACATAGGCCAGCTTGTCGGGCGCATTGAAGTGAAACGCCACCTCGGTCATGTCAGCCGCAGCCGTTGGCGTGCCCATCAGGCAGCACGCGCACGCCTTGGCGCCGTCGGCTTGCGCTGTTTCGCGGCCGGTGCGCCGGCCATGGCCAGCAGGAAGTGCAGCAGCAAGCCCACGGGTCGGCCCGTCGCCCCCTTGGCGGCTCCGCTCTTCCAGGCGGTGCCGGCGATGTCCAGGTGGGCCCAGGGAATGTCGCCCACGAAACTCTGGAGGAACTTGGCTGCCGTGATGGCGCCAGCGGCACGCCCGGCCACGTTGGCCAGGTCGGCAAAATTGCTCTTGAGCCCTTCGCCATATTCATCATCGAGGGGCATGCGCCAGCACGGGTCCTGCGCCGCATCGCCGGCTGCGAGCAGCTTGCCGGCCAATTCGTCGTCGGCGGAGAACAAGCCGCTGCGCAGGCCGCCAAGCGCCACCACGCAGGCGCCGGTCAGTGTCGCGATGTCGATCATGGCCGCCGGCTTGAAGCGCGCGGCGTAGCTCAACGCGTCGCAGAGCACCAGGCGGCCCTCGGCATCGGTGTTCAGGATCTCTATGGTCTGCCCGCTCATGCTGGTCACCACGTCGCCCGGTTTCACGGCCCTGCCATCGGGCATGTTTTCAGTTGCCGGAATGAGACCCACCACGTTGATGGCGGGCTTGAGCTCGGCCAGGGCCCGGAACACGCCAAGCACGCTGGCAGCACCGCCCATGTCGAACTTCATTTCATCCATCTCGGCGGCGGGTTTGAGCGAAATGCCGCCCGTGTCGAAGGTGATGCCCTTGCCGACCAACACCACGGGCGCATGCGAACGCGCCGCACCGTCGTAGCGCAGCTCGATGAAGCGCAGCGGCTGCTCCGAGCCTTGGGCCACTGCCAGAAACGCGCCCATGCCCAGCTTGGCGACCTGGGCTGGGCCATGCAGCTTGCACTCTATGCCCGCATGCTTGGCGAGTGCCCTGGCCGCCTCCCCCACCAGCGTGGGCGTGGCATGGTTGGCCGGACGGTTAGCCCACTCGCGCGCGTATTCGATGCCCGCGACCAGTGCCACTGCGGTCGCAAACTCGGGCTGCAGGTCGGCGCGCTCGCCAGGCACGCACAGCGTCACGCGCGACAGGGCGCGCGCCTCGGCCTTGGGCTTGGTGGTGGTGAAAACGTAGCTGGCGTCGGCCAGGGCACGTACCGCGGCGGCGACGCTGCCGGCCTGGGCAGCCGCGGCAAACACCAACCCCACATGCTTGACGGCAGGCGCCTTCAGCGTCGAGGCCAGTGCCTGCACGGCCTGGCGCACAGCCTGCGCGCTGGCGCTGCCGCAGCCCAGCAGAACCAGCCGGCGCGCGGCAATGCCGGGCACGGCATACAGCGACAAAAGCTTGCCGGGCTTGGGCTCCAGGTCTTGAGCCTTGAGCGCGCGCGCGACCAGAACCGACAGGGCGTCTGCCTCCGGCTTGAAGCCCTCTGGCACCAGCAGCACCAGCAAATCACATTTGTGCGCTGCGGCGGCAGGCAGCGAAAGCGTCTTCAGTTCGAAGTTCATAATCGGCGTTTTCCTTCGAGCCAATGTTATTCGATTCATCCATTCGCAAGGAGCTGGCACGCAGCTTCGGCGCGACCCTGGTGGTGTTGATCACCGTGGTCATGACCATGATGCTGATCCGCGTGCTGGGGCAGGCGTCGCGCGGCAGCGTTGCCCCCTCCGACGTGATGCTGGTCATGGGCTTCACCGTGCTGGGCCAGCTTTCCACCATTTTGAGCCTGAGCCTGTTCATCACCGTGGTCGGCACCCTGTCGCGCATGTACCGCGACAGCGAGATGGTCATCTGGTTCTCAGCCGGACGCGGCCTCATGAGCCTGCTGGGGCCGCTGCTGCGCTTTTCCTGGCCCATCATGCTGACCATCGCCGCGGTGTCGCTCGTCGTCTGGCCCTGGGCCAACCGGCAGATCCAGGAGCTCAGGACCCAGTATGAGCAGCGCAGCGACGTGGACCGCATTGCGCCAGGCGAGTTTCAGGAGTCTTCCAATGGCTCGCGCGTGTTCTTCATCGACAAGGACACACCGGACGCCAACGCCGCCACCAACGTCTTCATCGCCACCAATGAGGGCCACCGCGAGACGGTCACGTCGGCGCAGAGCGCGCGCCTTGAGCTGCGCGACGGCGAGCGCCTGGCTCTGCTGTTCAAGGGCCAGCGGCTTGAAACCATGCTGGACAAACCCGGGCTGCGCATCAGTGAATTCGCCGAGTACGGCACCGTCATCGACACCGTGGCTCAGGGCGACGCCGGCGCCGGGGAGGTGAAGGCACGCGATACTTGGGAGCTGGCGCGCAACCCGGCTCCCGCCCAGCAGGCGGAACTGGGCTGGCGCCTGGGACTGGCCTTTGCCGCGCTGAACTTCGTTGTACTCGGCCTGGCCGTGGCGATCGTCAACCCGCGCGCCGGCCGCAGCACCAGCCTGGTGCTCTCGCTGTTCGCGTTCATGGTGTATTACAACCTCATGACCCTGGGCCAGGCGTGGGTGGCATCGGGGCGGCTCGGCCTGCTGACCTTCATGCTGGCCCTGCATGGCGGCACCCTTCTGATCGGACTGCTGATGCTGACGGCGCGCCACAACCGCTGGTCGCTGCGCGCCCTGCTGTCACGCGGAGCGCGCGCATGAAGACCATACGCCGCTTCATCTATGCGGAAGTCCTGGTCGCCGTGGCCTTCGTCACGCTGGCCTTCCTCGCCCTGTTTTTCTTCTTCGACATGGTCGATGAGCTGCGCTGGGTTGGTGGCAGCAACGGCTATCCCCTGTCGCACGCCCTGCTGTTCGTGGCGCTGAGCCTGCCTCAGCACCTGTACGAGCTGCTGCCCATCACGGTGCTCATAGGCACCATCTTCGTCATGGCGCGCCTGGCGCAGAGTTCCGAATTCACCATCATGCGCACCAGCGGACTGGGACCATGGCGCGCGCTGAGCACGCTGCTCCTGCTCGGTTGCGCCTTCGTGGTCCTGACATTCGCCGTGGGCGACTACCTGGCGCCGGCCAGCGAGCGCGCAGCCACCCTGGTGAAGGCGAGGCGGTTGGGGCAGATCAGCATCGGCGCCACCGGTGCCTGGCTCAAGGAACGCCAGGACGACCATTCCTTCGCCGTGAACGTGCGCGCCATCGACCCCGATGGCCACATGCGCGGCGTGCGCGTGTTCGAGTTCGATGCCAGCGGACGCGTGGCCTCCACCACCGAGGCCGCGCAGGGCGAGTTTGACAAGAGCGGCGAGGCCTGGGACCTGCAGCAGGTCAGGCGCAGCGTCTTCGAGCAGCAAGCCAATGGCGACATTCAGGTGAAGCGCCTGCAGGAGCCTGCCTGGCAGCTGCGCACGCGCATCAGCCCGGACATGGTGGCAGCCGCGCTGCTCAAGCCCGACAAGATGGCCACCATCGACCTGTTCCACTACATCCGCCACCTGGAGGCCAACGGCCAGTCGGCCCAGCGCTACGAGATCGAGTTCTGGCGCAAGGTGTTCTACCCCCTCTCCTGCCTGGTGATGGTGGTGCTCTCGCTGCCCTTCGCCTACCTGCACTTCCGCTCGGGCGGCATCGCGGGCTACGTGTTCGGCGGCGTCATGGCAGGCATCAGCTTCTTCCTGCTCAACAACGTCTTCGGCTTCGCCGGCAACCTGCAGAACTGGTCGCCCTGGCTCACCGCGGCTGCGCCGGGATTGATCTACTCCCTGCTCTCGCTGGCGGCCTTCGGCTGGCTGGTGCTGAGACGCTAGCAGTCTTTCAGTGTTTTGGCATCCATTGCTTATGCAGCAAGCGCAGGCAGCTATCATTTTATTGGCACACGGCTCGCGTGACCCGCTGTGGCGCCGGCCCATCGAGGCCGTGGCCGCGCGCATCCGGGCCAGCCAGCCGGGTCTGGCCGTGCGCTGCGCCTATCTGGAGCTGTGCGAACCCGGCCTGCCCGCGGCGCTGGACGAGCTGACGGCCCTGGGCGCCTTGCGCATCAGCATCGTGCCCCTGTTCGTGGGCGCAGGCCGCCATGTGCGCGACGACCTGCCGCTCCAGGTGCAGGCACTGGCCGAGGCGCACCCGCAGGTCGAGCTGCGCCTGCAGCCTCCCATCGGCGAGAACGATCGTGTCACCGCGTTGATGGCAGACATTGCGGCCGACACCGTTAGATGAATGCGACATAATAACGGCACTTTTTAGCCGTTATTTGACATGAACCTGCACCAATTCCGCTTCGTGCAAGAGGCTGCGCGCCGCAACCTCAACCTGACCGAGGCCGCCAAGTCGCTGCATACCTCGCAGCCCGGCGTCTCCAAGGCCATCATCGAACTGGAAGACGAGCTGGGCGTGGACATCTTCGCGCGCCACGGCAAGCGGCTCAAGCGCGTGACCGAGCCGGGCCTGCATGTGCTCAAAAGCATTGAAATCATCATGCGCGAGGTGGGCAACCTGAAGCGCATCGGCGAGCAGTACAGCGCGCAGGACAGTGGCACCCTGTCCATTGCCACCACCCACACCCAGGCACGCTACGTGCTGCCCATGCCCGTGGCCAGGCTGCGCGAGGCCTACCCCAAGGTCAACGTCAGCCTGCACCAGGCGACGCCGCACGAGGTCGCGCGCATGGTGATAGACGAGGTGGCCGAGATCGGCATGGCCACCGAGTCGCTGGCCGACTACCCCGACCTCGTCACCCTGCCCTGCTATGAATGGCAGCACGTGCTGGTGCTGCCCACGGGCCACCCGCTGGCGCAGAAGGAGCGCATAGGCCTGGAAGACATTGCGCACGAATCGCTGATCACCTACCACCCCTCTTTCACCGGGCGCGGCAAGATCGACCAGGCCTTTGCCACGCGCAAGCTGCAGCCGCGCATCGTGCTCGAAGCCATCGACTCGGACGTCATCAAGACCTACGTGCGCCTGGGGCTGGGCATTGGCATCGTCGCCGAGATGGCCATGCGCGAGGACCCGCTGGGCGACCTGGCGGTGCGCCCCGTGGGCCACCTGTTCGGCCAGAGCGTGGCGCGCGTGGCCTTCAAGCGCGGCGCCTACCTGCGCAACTTCGTCTACAAATTTGCCGAGCTGCTCAGCGACCGCCTGAGCCGCGACCTCATCGCCCGCGCCATGACCGGCCACGTCAACGACTACGAGCTATGACCACTCCCGCCTTCCCGAGTCGCCTGCCCCAGGTGGGCACCACCATCTTCACCGTCATGTCGGCCCTGGCGCACGAGCACCAGGCCGTGAACCTGGGCCAGGGCTTCCCGGACTTTGGCTGCGACGCGAGGCTGGTGGATGCCGTCACGCACGCCATGCAGGCCGGCCACAACCAGTACCCGCCGATGGCCGGCATTCCCGCCCTGCGCCAGGCGGTCGCTTCAAAAATTGAAGCACTCCACGCCCGCCAGTACGACGCCAACACCGAAATCACCATCACGGCCGGCGCGACCCAGGCGATACTCACCGCCATCCTGGCCTGCGTGCATCCGGGCGACGAGGTCATCGTGCTCGAACCCTGCTATGACAGCTACGTGCCCAACATCGAGCTGGCCGGAGGCGTGGTGGTGCGCGTTGCGCTCACACCGGGCAGCTTCCGGCCCGACTTCGACCGGATCGCCGCGGCCATCACGCCGCGCACGCGCCTGTTGATCATCAACAGTCCGCACAACCCCAGCGCCACCATCTGGACGGCCGAGGACATGCGCCGGCTGGAGGAGCTGCTCGCGCCCACCAAGGTGCTGCTCATCAGCGACGAGGTCTACGAGCACATGGTCTTCGACGGCGCCGAGCACCAGAGCGCCGCGCGCTTTGCCGGGCTGGCCGAGCGCGCCTTCATCGTCTCCAGCTTTGGCAAGACCTTCCACGTGACGGGTTGGAAGGTGGGCACGGTGGCCGCGCCCGCCGCCATGACGGCTGAGTTCCGCAAGGTGCACCAGTTCAACGTGTTCACCGTCAACACGCCCATGCAGCACGGCCTGGCCGAGTACCTGCAAGACCCCGCGCCCTACCTGCAGCTGCCCGCCTTCTACCAGGCCAAGCGCGACCTGTTCCGCGCCGGCCTGGAGGGCTCGCGCCTCAAGCTCCTGCCCAGCACCGGCAGCTACTTCCAGTGCGTGGACATCTCGGCCGTGAGTGACCTGAGCGAGGCCGACTTCTGCCAATGGCTCACACGCGAGATCGGCGTGGCCGCCATCCCGCTGTCGGCCTTCTACGGCGACGGCTTCGACCAGCGAGTGGTGCGCTTTTGCTTTGCCAAGAGGGACGATACGCTGCGCGCGGCCATTGAACGGCTGCGCCGGCTGTAGTCACCACCCGCGCGCATGCCAAGATCGCCGCAGCCAAGGCACATGCGCGCTCTGTTGCTGTTGATTGCCATACTGATTGGCTACGGATCGCTGTATCCGTTCGACTTCACGGCCAATGGCCAATGGCCACGCCAGATGGCGGCGCTGTTCTCCCGGCCCGATCTGCACATGAGCCGCGGCGACCTGGTCGGCAACCTGCTGCTGTTCGCCCCCTATGGCTTCGTCGCCAGCCTGATCGGCAATGGCCGCGCCGCAGGCGCAGCGGCCAGGCTCGCTTCATGGCTGGCACTGGGGCTGGTGCTGGCCCTCGTCTTGCAACTGGCCCAACTATGGCTGCCGAGCCGGGTGGCTGCGATGAGCGATGTACTCGCCAACCTGGGTGGCATGCTGCTCGGCGTCGCGGCCGCACTGCCAGTGCCCAGGGTCCTGCGCATCACTGCCGGCCGTCCTATCCTCGACGCGGCAGGTCAGACCTCGCAACGCAATCATGTGCCGCTGGTGTTGATGGCCGTCTGGCTGGGCTACCAGTGGTTCCCGCTGGTGCCGACGCTGGACCTGCAGAACATCATCAATGCGCTCAAGCCGCTGCTGCGCACGCCCCGGTTCGACGGCGTGAACGCCTGGCACACGGCGCTGGCCTGGTGTGCCTTCTTCAAGCTGTGGGAGCTCTCTGCCCTCAGGCGGGTGTCGGGTCGGACGCTGGCCACCGTGGCACTCCTTGCCATAGCCGCCAAGCCGCTGATCAACGGCGCCAGCATTTCCCTGAACAACGTGACCGGCCTGGGCCTGGCGCTGGCCGCTCTTCCCTGGCGTTTGCACAGGGCCAGCCTGCCGGTCCTGATAGGGGCCATGTTTGTCGGCCTGCTGACCTCGGGGCTCGCCCCATTGGGCAGTCTCGGTCCGGCGCAGCCGTTCCACTGGATTCCGTTTTCCGGCTTCCTCGAGGGCAGCATGGGCATGAACCTGCTGAGCCTGCTCGAAAAAACCTATTTCTACGGCGCGTTGATACTGCTGATCACCGCCCGGAGCGGCAGGCCGCTCGCCGCCGCCTCCTTGGTGGCGGCCTGCCTGGCCTTGATCGAGGCGGCGCAGGTGTTCATCCCGACGCGGACTGCCGAATCCACCGACCCCATCCTGGCCCTCATCATTGGCATGGCGATAAAAATGGGGGTACCCCGCGCCGAGCGGACGTGAAAGCCCCTGGCATCAAAGTAGGATGATGTCGTACTGCTCCTGCCCCACGGCCGTTTCCGCCTGCAGGGAGATCGGCTTGCCGATGAAGTCCGACAGACCCGCCAGATGCTGGCTTTCCTCGTCCAGGAACAACTCCACAACCTTGGGTGAGGCCACGACGCGGAACTCGCGCGGGTTGAACTGGCGCGCCTCGCGCAGCAGTTCGCGCAGGATGTCATAGCACACGGTGCGCGCGGTCTTGACCTCGCCCACACCATGGCAGCTGGGACAGGGCTCGCACAGCATATGGGCCAGCGACTCGCGCGTGCGCTTGCGCGTCATCTCCACCAGGCCGAGCTGCGAAAAACCGCCAACCATGGTCTTGACCCGGTCGCGCGCAAGCTGCTTCTTGAATTCGGCCAGCACGGCCGCCTGGTGGTCCTCGCGCAGCATGTCGATGAAGTCGGCAATCACGATGCCGCCCAGATTGCGCAGGCGCAGCTGCCGGGCAATAGCGCCAGCCGCCTCCAGATTGGTCTTGAAGATGGTGTCATCGAAATTGCGCGCGCCGACGTAGCCGCCGGTGTTCACGTCGATGGTGGTCAGCGCCTCGGTCTGATCCACGATGAGGTAGCCGCCGGATTTCAGGTCCACGCGCCGGCCCAGCGCGCGCGCAATCTCCTCGTCGATGGCGAAAAGATCGAAGATCGGCCGCTCGCCCTTGTACAACTGCAGCTTGGCGACTGCGGCCGGCATGAATTCCCGACCGAATTGCTGCAACAGGGCGAACTGCTCGCGGGAGTCTAGGCGGATGCTCTGCGTTTCTTCCCCCACCAAATCCCGCAACACGCGCTGCAGCAGGTTCAGGTCCTGGTACAGCAGCGAGGTCGGCGGGCACCGCAGTGCCGCCTGGCGCACGCCGGCCCAGGTCTTGCGCAGGTACGCAATGTCCTCGGCGAGCTCGGCGTCGCTGGCGTCCTCGCCATTGGTGCGCAGAATGAAGCCGCCGCCGCCCCCCGCGGACTTGTCGCCCGCCAGCGCCTGCAGTCGCGCGCGCAGCGCGTCGCGTTCCTCCTGGGGGATTTTTTGCGAGATGCCGATATGGTCGTCCTGTGGCAGGAACACCAGCAGCCGCCCGGCAATGCTGATCTGCGTGGACAGCCGAGCACCCTTGCTGCCGATAGGATCCTTGATGACCTGCACCATGAGCGACTGGCCCTCGAAGACCTGTTTCTCTATGGGCACGGGCGGCTCGCCCTTGCGCGCGAACATGGGGGCTTCACCCCCCTCCTGACGCTGCCACACATCGCCCACGTGCAGGAATGCGGCTCGCTCCAGGCCTATGTCGATGAAGGCCGACTGCATGCCTGGCAGCACGCGCGAAACCTTGCCCAGGTACACGTTGCCGACCAGGCCACGTTCGAGGGCGCGCTCCACATGCAGCTCCTGCACGGCGCCGTTTTCGACCACGGCCACGCGCGTTTCCTGGGGTGACCAGTTGATAAGAATGTCTTGTAGCATGGGCTCTGCCTGATGAGGCGCCCATGATGCCTGAAACCGGCCCCTCCTCGGGCCGGCCGCCTTACATGACCGTGGCCTGCATGCCCCGCATCAACCGTGGCTGTAGTGCCACCACCTCGCCCACCACGATGAGCGCCGGCGGTCGCACCCGGTGCTGCTGCGCCAGCTGCGGCAAGTCCTGCAGCGTGCCGGTAATGCAGCGCTGGCCCGGCAGCGATGCCTGCTCCACCAGGGCCGCGGGCATGCTGGCCGGCAGGCCGTGGCGCATGAGCTGATCGCAGATCACGGGCAGCGTGCCCATGCCCATGTAGATCACCACGGTCTGGTGCGGGCGCGCCAAGGCCTCCCAGTCAAGTGCCACCTCGTTGTCGCCGCGCAGGTGGCCGGTGGCAAACACCAGCGTGGCCGCATGGTCGCGGTGCGTCAGTGGAATGCCCGCGCAGGCCCCAGCGCCCTGGGCTGCCGTGATGCCAGGCACCACGTCGAAGGAAATGCCGGCCTCGGCCAGGGCCAGTGCTTCCTCGCCGCCGCGGCCGAAAATGAAACCGTCGCCCCCCTTGAGCCGCACCAGGTTGCGCCCGCTGCGCGCCAGACGCACCATGAGGTCGATGATGGATTCCTGCGGCAGCGTGTGGTGCGAGGACTCCTTGCCCACGTAGATCAGGTCGGCGTCCTCGGCAACATAGCGCAGCACCTCCTTGCCCACAAGGTGGTCGTAGAGCACCAGGCGGGCGCCGCGCAGGGCCTTGACGGCGCGCAGGGTGAGCAACTCGGGATCGCCTGGGCCAGCGCCCACCAGTGTCACTCGCCCCGGCGTGGCGGGCATGCCGGTAGCACCTGGTGCGGGTGTGGCGGTGAACCAGCGTGCATCTTCTATGAAACTCATGTCGGCCTTTCCTTGGCGGATCGTGGTGTGGGCTCCATTGTTCAAAAACCACGCCGCTGCCGTCCTTGACCCAGTTCAAGGACAGCTTGCCATGTCCGCGGCGACGATATGTCACTCGCAAAAAAGAGGGAATGGACAGCGACCTCGCGAGATGGCCCCGTGCGTCCGCATGGGCGCCACCCTATCGCTGATCCGCGACGCAGAGGACCCACAATGAGAGCAAAGAGGATTGCCAAACTGGTCGCACTGGCCGCCGCCACCCTGGTGTCGGCCAATGCACTGGCACAAGACAACAAGGCCTTGTCCGAGGAAGAGAAGAACTACCAGGCCGGTGGTTCCCCCCTGGCCGACGTGCCCATGTACCAGAGCACGAACCCCAAGGCCCCGAAGATGACACAGGCCGAGTTCGATCGCGCGCGCCAGATCTACTTCGAGCGCTGCGCCGGTTGCCACGGCGTGCTGCGCAAGGGCGCCACGGGCAAGCCGCTGACGCCCGACATCACCCTGGCCAAGGGCACGGACTACCTGAAGGTGTTCATTGCCTACGGCTCGCCGGCCGGCATGCCCAACTGGCAGACCTCGGGCGAGTTCGACGCCGCCACGGTGGACCTGATGGCACGCTACGTGCAGCAAGACCCTCCCACACCGCCCGAATGGAGCCTGGCCGACACCAAGAACACCTGGAAGGTGATCGTGCCGCCCGATCAGCGCCCCAAGAAGAAGATGAACAAGTACAACTTGGAAAACATCTTCTCGACCACGCTGCGCGACACGGGCGAGGTGGCGCTGATCGACGGCGACACCAAGGAGATCATCAACATCATCAAGACCGGCTACGCAGTGCATATCTCGCGTATCTCGGCCTCGGGGCGCTATCTGTTCGTGATTGGCCGCGACGCCAAGATCAACATGATCGACCTGTGGATGGAAAAGCCTGACAACGTCGCCGAGGTGCGCGTTGGCCTGGAAGCACGTTCGGTGGAAACTTCCAAGTTCAAGGGCTACCAGGACAAGCTGGCGATTGCCGGCTCCTACTGGCCGCCCCAGTTCACCATCATGAACGGCGACACGCTGGAGCCGCTGAAGATCGTCTCCACCCGTGGCATGGTCGTTGGCACGCAGGAATACCACCCGGAGCCGCGCGTGGCCTCCATCCTGGCCTCGCACTACAAGCCCGAGTTCATCGTCAACGTGAAGGAAACCGGCAAGACGCTGATGGTGGATTACTCCAACCTGAATGCGCTCAAGACCACCGAGATCGGCTCGGCACCCTTCCTGCACGACGGCGGCCTGGATTCTTCCAAGCGCTACTTCATGGTGGCGGCCAACAACAGCAACAAGATTGCAGCGATCGATACCAAGGACGGCAAGCTCGCCGGCCTGACCGAAGTGGGCAAGATTCCCCACCCCGGCCGTGGCGCGAACTTCAACCACCCGACGTATGGCCCCGTGTGGTCCACCGGACACCTGGGTGATGAAACCATCTCCCTGATCGGTACCGACCCCGAGAAGCACAAGCAATACGCCTTCAAGGAAGTCGCCAAGCTCAAGGGCCCTGGCGGTGGCGCGCTGTTCGTCAAGAGCCACCCCAAGTCCAGCCACCTGTGGTCTGATGCACCGCTGAACCCGGATCCGAAGATTTCGCAGGCCGTGGTGGTGTATGACATCAAGAACCTGGACAAGGGCTACCAGACCCTGCCCATCGCCGAATGGGCCGACCTGCCCAACGATGGCGGTGCCAAGCGTGTGACCCAGCCCGAGTACAACAAGGCCGGTGACGAGGTGTGGTTCGCCGTCTGGTCGGCGAAGGACAAGGCCAGCGCCCTGGTCGTCGTGGACGACAAGACGCTCAAGCTCAAGAAGGTCATCAAGGACCCGCGCCTGATCACGCCTACCGGCCATTTCAACGTGTACAACACGCAGCACGACGTCTATTGATGACGTAATCCGAGACCTGTCATGGCACGCAACGCAGTTCTTTCCCTCACCCTGGCGCTCGCGGCGACAGCGGCTGGCGCGCAGGCGCCCGACGCGCCCACGCCCGAGCGCAGCGCACAGCTTGTGCGCATGGTGCGCCAGGATTGCGGGTCGTGCCATGGCATGCGACTCACCGGAGGCCTGGGGCCGGCGCTCACGCGCCAGGCCCTGGCCGCCAAGCCTCCCGAATACCTGGCCGCCGTCATCATCCACGGCATACCCGGCACGCCCATGCCGCCCTGGAGCGCCTTGCTCAGTGGCGCCGAGGCCCGCTGGATCGCCGAGCAGTTGGCCAGCGGTTTTCCAGAAGAATTGAGGAGCCAGACCCCATGAAAAGGCGCTCCCTGCTGTCGCTCGCCGCCACAGCGCCATTGCTGGCCGGCGGTTGCGCGGCCACCCCCGCATCCTCCGCCGCGTCCAAGTCCGTCACCGTGCAGGGCACGGGCGACCTGGGCGTGGTCATAGAGCGCGCCCAGGGCGCGCTCACACTCGTCAACACCAGTCGGCGCGAGTCCATGGCCCGCGTCGAAGGCCTGGGCGACCTCTCCCACGCCTCCGTGGTGTTCTCGCGCGACGAGCGCTTCGCCTATGTCTTTGGCCGCGACGGCGGCCTGACCCGCGTGGACATCCTCACGCAGCGCATCACCCATCGCGTGATGCAGGCGGGCAACTCGATAGGCGGCGCCATCAGTGCCGACGGCAGCCTGGTCGTGGCGCAGAACTACACGCCTGGCGGCATCAAGGTGTTCGACGCCGCCACGCTGGAGCTGCTCGCCGACCTGCCCGCCCTCATGCCCAACGGCGAGCGCTCGCGCGTCGTGGGCCTGGCCGACCTGCCCCAGCGCCGCTTCGTCTACAGCCTGTTCGACGCCGAGGCCATCTGCATCGCCGACTGCAGCGACCCGCGCCGGCCGCAGGTCACCTCGCTTGCCGGCATTGGTCGCCAGCCCTACGACGCGCTGCTCTCGCCCAATGGCCGCCACTACATCGCCGGCCTGTTTGGCGAAGATGGCCTGGCCATGGTCGACCTGTGGGACGCGCAGCCGCGCGCCCGCCGCATCCTGGCGGGCTACGGGCGCGGCGAAAAGCCCCTGCCCGTCTACAAGATGCCGCACCTGCGCGGCTGGGCCATGGCCGCAGGGCGAGCCTTCCTGCCCGCCATCGGCCGCCACGAGGTGCTGGTCGTCGACACCACCACCTGGGCCGAGGTCGGCCGCATTCCCGTCGCCGGCCAGCCCGTGTTCGTCATGGCGCGCCCCGATGGCCGCCAGGTGTGGGTGAATTTTTCTGTGCCCGACTACAACCGCGTGCAGGTCATAGACACGCCAAGCCAGCAGGTGGTCGATACCATCTCGCCTGGCAAGGCCGTGCTGCACATGGAGTTCACGCCGCGCGGCGAATCGGTGTGGATCAGCTGCCGCGACGACAACCGGGTGCAGGTGTACGACACGCATACCAGGCAGCTTCAGGCCAGTCTGGCTGTCGATGCGCCCAGCGGCATTTTCTTCACCGCACGCGCCCAGCGCATGGGCTTTTGAGCCATGCAGACCGTGCAGCCCCCGCTCGACCTGGCCCTGCTCAACCCCTGGCAGCGCGGCTTTCCCCTGTGCCGTGAACCCTTCGCCCAGATCGGCCTGCAGCTGGGACTGGACGCCGCGACGGTGCTGGCCCACTATCAGC
Source organism: Pseudomonadota bacterium (assembly GCA_018242005.1). Lineage (GTDB taxonomy): Bacteria > Pseudomonadota > Gammaproteobacteria > Burkholderiales > Burkholderiaceae_C > Alicycliphilus. Next base: position 27,444 of record JAFECU010000098.1, read on the forward strand.
GCCTGCAGGACCAGGGCAGCCTGAGCCGCATCGGGGCGGTCTTTGCGCCCGGCGCGGGCGGCGCCTCGCTGCTCGCCGCCATGGCGGTGCCGCCCGAGCGGCTGGAGGCCGTAGCCGCCATCGTCTCCGGCCACGCGGGCGTCAACCACAACTACGAGCGCGAGCACCGCACCAACCTCTGGTTCGTCGCCACCGGGGCAGACGCCGTGCAGGTTGAACAACTGCTTCGCAGCATCGAAACCGATACCGGCCTGACCGTACAGCGCCTGCCCATGCTGCGGCCCTACCGCATCGACACCGGGTTCGACCTGCGCGCCAGCCAGTCGCTCGCCAGTGGCGCCACCCACTGGGCACAAACCCCGCTGCGGATACAGGACCAACCGCTGGCGGCCCTGGCCGAGCGCGGCCTGCCCCTGGTCGAGCGGCCCTACGACCTATGGGCCGAACAACTGGAGCAGCCCGTGGACGCCGTGCTGGATACCCTGGAGCGCTGGCTGGACGAGCGTACCGTAAGCCGTTTTGGCGTGGTGGTGCGCCACCACGAGCTGGGCTTCACCGCCAACGCCATGACGGTCTTCGACGTGCCAGAGCACGAGGTGGACGCCTGCGGCGAGGCCCTGGCAAGGGTGCCGGGCGTGACCCTGGCCTACCAGCGCGCACGCACTCGGGACTGGCCCTACAACCTGTACTGCATGGTCCACGGGCGCGACCGCGACAGCGTGCACGCCACCGTCGCACGCGCGGTGGCCCAGGCCGGCCTGGCGGACAAACCGCAGGCCATGCTGTTCTCGCTGCGCCGCTTCAAGCAGACCGGTGCACGCCGTTTCACGCCGCCCGTGCCCGCCATGCCCCGCACCCCGCCCACCCATGAGAAGGAGCGCTGCATGCTCACGCCCGAAGATGCCCGCCTGATCGATCACCTGCACGGCGGCTTTCCGCTCGTCGACCGGCCGTTCGCCGCGGTGGGCCAGCAACTGGGCTGGAGCGAGGAGCGCGTGATAGAACGTCTGCACCAGCTGCTGGCCCAGGGGGTGTTAACCCGCTTTGGCCCGCTGTTCCAGATCGAACGCGCGGGCGGCCAGTTCGTCTTGGCGGCGATTGCCGTGCCGGAGGAGCGCTTTGACGTGGTCAACGCCGTGGTCAACAGCTTCCCAGAGGTGGCACACAACTACCGTCGCACGCACACGCTCAACATGTGGTTCGTCGTGGCCGCCGAATCGCCGGTGCGTGCGCAAGACGCCATCGCCCGTATCGAGGAAGCAGTGGGCCTGCCGGTGCTGGCCTTTCCCAAGGAAGAAGAGTATTTCGTCGAGCTGCGCCTGCCGGCCCTGACGGCCGCCGGAGGTGCCCATGGCGCTTGATGCATTCGACCGCGCACTGATTGCCGCCACGCAAGGTGGCCTGCCCCTGGTGGCCCGCCCCTACGAGGCCGTGGGCGCCATGCTCGGCGTCCCCGGCGAACTGGTGCGCGAACGCCTGGCACAGATGCTGGCCCAGGGCCTGATCCGGCGCATCGGCGCCGTGCCCAACCACTACCGCCTGGGCTACACCGCCAACGGCATGAGCGTGTGGGACGTGGCCGATGAGCAGGTCGCCGAACTCGGCCGGCGCGTGGCCGAGCTGCCCGGCGTCTCCCACTGCTACCGCCGCCCGCGCCACCTGCCGGGCTGGCCCTACAACCTGTTTGCCATGCTGCACGGCACCAGCCGCGAAGCCGTGGAGCGACAGGCTCAGGACATCGTGGCCCTGCTGGGCACCGCCTGCCGCAGCCACGATATCCTGTACTCCACGGCCATCTTGAAGAAAACCGGCCTGCGCCTGAAGGATTGACCCCATGTTTCGTATCAGCCAGTACATGCGCGAACTCGCGCAGGCACAAGCCACGGGCAGCTACCCCGTCAGCCGCGACCGCAAGGCACGTGGCCCGGTCGTCATCTGGAACCTGATCCGCCGCTGCAACCTGACCTGCAAGCATTGCTACGCGCTCTCGGCCGACCACGACTACGCCGGCGAGCTGCTGCTGCCCGAGGTCTTTACGGTCATGAACGATCTCAAGGCCTTTGGCGTGCCCGCGCTCATTCTCTCGGGCGGCGAACCGCTCTTGCGCCCCGATATTTTTGAAATTTCCGCCCGTGCGCGGGAGATGGGCTTCTACACCGGGCTCTCCACCAACGGCACGCTGATCGACGCCCCCATGGCGCAGCGCATCGCCGACGCCGGCTTCGACTACGTGGGCATCAGCCTGGACGGCCTCAAGGCCACACACGACAAATTCCGCCGGCTGGAGGGCGCGTTCGACCGCAGCCTCGCCGCCATCGGCCACCTCGACAAGGTGGGCGTCAAAGTGGGCCTGCGCTACACCATGACGGCCATGAACGGCCACGACCTGCCCGCACTGCTGGATTTGATGCAGGAAGTCGGCGCGCACAAGTTCTACTTCTCGCATCTGAACTACGCCGGGCGCGGCAACATCCACCGCGATAAAGACGCCCACCACCAGGCCACGCGCGCCGCCATGGACATGCTGTTCGACCGCGCCTGGGCCGCCGCCCAGGCCGGCAGCATGGACGACTACGTGAGCGGCAACAACGACGCCGACGGGCCGTATTTGCTGCAATGGGTGCGCTCGCACCTGCCGCAATGGGAAGAGGCGCTGCACGCGCGCCTCGTCGCCTGGGGCGGCAACGCGAGCGGCCAGCAGATTGCCAACATCGACAACCTGGGCCATGTGCACCCCGACACCATGTGGTGGCACCACGACCTGGGCTGCGTGAGAGATCGCCCCTTCTCCGAGATCTGGAACGACGTGAGCGACCCGCTCATGGCCGGACTCAAGCAGCGCCCACGCCCGGTCGAGGGCCGCTGCGGCGGCTGCAAGCACCTGGCGATCTGCAATGGCAACACCCGCGTGCGCGCCCAGCAGCTCACCGGCAACTTCTGGTTTGAAGACCCGGGCTGCTACCTGACGGACACCGAAGTGGGCGCCGCCAGCACTCCGTTTGAACCCGCCAGACCCAAGCGCCGCATTGAAATCGCCCATGCCTGAACTGCTTCGCCCCGCCCTGCTCGCCCTGGCACTGGCGTTGGTCGCCCCGTTGCACGCCCAAACCGCCGCCGCCATCAACGCCCCCGCCCTGTACCAACAGCACTGCGCCAGCTGCCACGGCGCGCAGCGCACCGGCCTGATGGGCCCGGCGCTGCTGCCCGAAAGCCTGGAGCGCACACGCGCGGCCGAGGTGCTGCGCGTCATCAAGGAAGGCCGGCAGGCGACGCAGATGGCGGGCTATGCCGATCGGCTCTCGGGCGCCGAGATTCAGGCCATTGCCGACTGGATACGCACCCCGGTGGTGCCCGCACCGCGCTGGAGCGACTCCGAAATCCGGGCCTCGCGCATTGCCACGCCGCTGCCGCAGGACGAGCCCGTCAAGCCGAAATGGAGCGCCGACCCCATGAACCTCTTCGTGGTCGTCGAGGGCGGCGATCACCATGTCTCGCTGCTCGACGGAGACCGGTTCGAGGTCATCACCCGCTTTGCCAGCCGCTACGCGCTGCACGGCGGCCCCAAATTCACGCCCGACGGGCGCTACGTGTTCTTCGGCTCGCGCGACGGCTGGATCACCAAGTACGACCTGTGGCGCCTGGCCGTGGTGGCCGAGGTGCGCGCCGGCCTCAACATGCGCAACGTGGCCGTGAGCGGCGACGGGCGCTGGGTCATGGCCGCCAACTACCTGCCGCACAGCCTGGCGTTGTTCGACGCCGACCTTTACCTCGTCAAGACCTATGAGGCCGCCACGCTCGACGGCAAGGCAAGCTCACGCGTCTCTGCCGTCTACGACGCCACGCCCAGGAACAGCTTCGTCGTGGCGCTCAAGGACATCCCGGAAATCTGGGAAATCTCCTACGACAAAAAGGCCGCCCCCATCTACGACGGCCTGGTGCATGACTACAAGATGGGCGAGGCGATTGCCAAGCCAGGCTACCTGGGCGTGCGCCGCACGCCGCTGTCCGAGCCGCTGGATGACTTTTTCTTCGACCAGAGCTACCGCCATGTGCTCGGCGCCACGCGCCCCAAGGCGGGCAAGTCCGAGGCTGCCAGCGCCCAGGTCGTGAACCTGGATGTGCGCCGCAAGATCGCCGACCTGCCCATTGCCGGCATGCCCCACCTGGGCTCCGGCATCACGTTTGCGTGGAACGGCACGACCGTGCTCGCCAGCCCCAACCTGGGCGGCACGGGCGTGGACGTGATCGACATGCAAAACTGGAAGAACCTGCGCACCATTCCCACGCCCGGCGCAGGTTTCTTCATGCGCAGCCATGAGAACACGCCCTACGCCTGGACCGACTCCATGATGAGCAAGGACGCCAAGGACCGCCTGACCATTATCGACAAGCGCAGCCTGGAGCCCGTGGCCGAGGTGCGCGAGCCGGGCAAGACCCTGGCCCATATCGAATTCACGCGCGACGGCCGCTACGCTCTGGCCAGCCTGTGGGAGATGGACGGCGCCCTCATCGTCTACGACGCCGCCACCTTCCGGGAGGTCAAGCGCCTGCCCATGTCCAAGCCCGTGGGCAAGTACAACGTCTGGAACAAGATCACGCGCAGCGAAGGCACATCACATTGACGCGGCACGGCCTGCGCCGCCACATCAGCGGTTGGGAAGCAAACCTCCAGCACAATTGATGCACGTCACGAAATTGCGTAAATATTTACCCGCACGGGTTATTGCCCACAATAATCCCGCGCCATGGACATCCAGCAATTCGACATTCCGCGCTATCTTGCAGCCCTGCCGCTGTTCCAGGAAATGACGCCTGCCGAATTGCAGCGCCTGGCCACGGGCTGCCGCCTGCGACGCTACGCGCGTGGTGAATGCATCTTCCGCGTGGGCATGCCATGCGAGGAATTCCATGTCACGGTAACCGGCCAGGTCAAGCTGTTCGCGATCTCGCCCACCGGCCAGGAAAAGGTCATCGAACTCGCCGGCCCCGGTGTGAGCTTTGCCGAGGCGCTGATGTTCACCGACAAGCCCTACATCATCAATGCCCAGGCGCTGGCCGACGCCCTGGTACTCAACGTGGGCAAGGCGGCCGTGGTGCGCGAGATCGAGGACGACCCGCGCTTTGCCATGCACATGCTGGCGGGCATTTCGCGGCGCCTGCACGGCCTAGTGCACGACGTGCAGGCCTACTCGCTGCACAGCGGCATGCAACGCGTGATCGGCTATCTGCTGCACTCGCTGCCGGAGGACGGGCCCGGTTCCAACAACACGGCCTGCGCCCCCGCCTGCAAGGACGCAGTCGCACTCAATGTCTCGTTGCCCGTGAGCAAGGCCACCATCGCCTCGCGCCTGTCCATCACGCCCGAGTATTTCTCCCGCGTGCTGCACGAGCTCGAAGTCGCCGGCCTGATCCGCATCGACAAGCGCGACATCCACATCCCCAATGCGGCGCGGCTCGCCAGCCACACCTTGCAATAGCCGTCAGTCGCGCAGCACCCCGGCCGCGCGCAGCAGGCCGGCCGTCTCGAACAGCGGCAGGCCCATGATGCCGGTGTAGCTACCACTGAGGTTTTCCACATACTGCGCCACCGGCCCCTGGATGGCGTAGGCACCGGCCTTGCCCATGGGCTCGCCGCTGGCCACGTAGGCGGCGATCTGTGCCGGCGTCATGGCGGCAAAGCGCACGTGCGAGACCGACAGTGCCGCCAGACGCCGCGCGCCGGCCTGCAGCGCCACGGCGGTGAGCACCTGATGCTCATGGCCCGATAGTTCCGAGAGCATGCGCGCGGCATCCTGCTCGTCCGCGGGCTTGCCATAGATGCGCTGGCTCAGCGCCACCGTGGTGTCCGAACAGAGTATGGGCGCGGGCGCCAGGCCGCGGCGCGCATGGCGTTCCACGGCGGCATCGAGCTTGAGGGCCGTGACGCGCTGCACGTAGACGGCGGGGTCCTCGCCCGCCAGCAGCGCCTCCAGCCCTTCCGCGTCCTCGTCGGCGCCGGGCAGCAGCAGCTCATGGCGCACGCCGATCTGCTCGAGCAGCTGGCGCCGGCGCGGGCTCTGCGAAGCAAGGTAGATAAAGTCAGGCATTTTGCGTCAAATCAGGCTCTGGAGCCTGTCCATCAACTGCAGGCAGCTATCAAAACAGGATCAATCACGGTGGTAGGGGTGGCCTGCATTCACCGACCAGGCGCGGTACAGCTGCTCGATCAGCAGCACGCGCACCATGGCGTGCGGCAGCGTCAGGTCCGACAGGCGTATGCGCTCATGTGCGGCCTGCCGGAACGCGGGATCCAGCCCATCGGGCCCGCCAATGACCAGTGCCACGTCGTCTCCGCCGAGTTGCCAGTCCTTGAGGCGCTGTGCCAGGGCACGGGTCGAAAGGCTGGTGCCACGTTCGTCCAGCACCACGACGCGCGTGCCGCGCGGGATGGCCGCCTCGATGCGCTCACGCTCGGCGGCGTACAGGCTCTCCAGCGTCTTGGAGCCGCGCGGCTCGGTCTTGACGGCCTTGAGCTCCACCTTGAGCTCGGGCGGAAAGCGCTTGGCGTAGTCGTCATAGGCGGTCTGCGCCCAGTCGGGCACCCGCTGGCCTACGGCCACGATGAGCAGCTTCATGCCTCAGGCCCTCAACGAAATCATTTGACGAACGCCGCCTTCACAACCAAAGGTTGATTTCCTTCAGGGACACCTGGCCCGCACGCGGGGTTGGGTTGCCCTGCCTCTCAGGCCTTCTTGCGTGCGGGGCCCTTTTTGGCCGCAGGCTTGCTGGCGGGCCTGCGCACCGCGGTCTTGGCTGCGGCCTTGGCCGGTGACTTCTTGGCTGCCGGTTTGTTCACGAGCACCGTCTTGGGGGCGCTCCTGGCCGCGCTCTTGCTTGCCGGCTTTTTCGTGGCGGCTGGCTTGGCCGCCGTCTTTGCCGCCACCTTTTTGGCCGCGGTCTTGCCGGCGGGTTTGGTGGCCGCGGACTTGCCCGCGGACTTGGCCGGAGGTTTTTTGGCAGCCGGTTTGCGCGCAGCCGCCTCGCTGGCGCCCTCTGACGCCGAGATCTTGCGCGGCTTGGCAGCGCCGAGCTTCATGCGCACGGGCTTGTCGCCCCAGATTTCTTCGAGGCGGTAGTACTGGCGGATGGCGGGCTGCATCACGTGCACCACGGCCTGGCCGCAGTCCACGATGATCCACTCGCCGTTTTCCTCGCCCTCGGTTCGGGGCTTGGCAAAGCCGGCGTCGCGCACGGCGTCGCGCACGCTCGCGGCCAGGGCCTTGGTCTGGCGGTTGGAGCTGCCGGTGGCGACGATGACGCGCTCGAACAGCGGCGAGAGATGCTCGGTGTTGAAGACCTGGATGTCTTGCGCCTTGACGTCCTCCAGGCCATCGACGATGGCGCGCTGAAGCTTGGTGACGTCTTTTTTGGCGGCGGTATCCGATTTGGGGGAGGTGGTCATCGAGGGGTCTTCAAAGAATAGATGGGGGCAATATAGCTGGTCGGTGCTCACAGCCAGTCGCGGCGCTGCAGAAAGCGTTCGGTCAGCTCGGCCTCGGGCGTGCCCGGGGCGTCCTCGCGCTGGTAAACCCAAGCCGCCTGCGGGGGCATGGACAGCAGGATGGACTCGGTACGCCCGCCCGACTGCAGGCCGAAATGCGTGCCGCGGTCCCAGACCAGGTTGAACTCCACATAGCGCCCGCGGCGGTAGAGCTGGAACTCGCGCTCGCGCTCGCCGTGCGGCATGTCCATACGCCGGTGCACGATGGGCAGGTAGGCATTCAGGAAGGCATCGCCCACGCTCTGCGTCATGGCCAGGCTGCGCTCGAGGCCGAGCTCGGAAAAATCGTCGAAGAAGATGCCGCCCACGCCACGCTGTTCGTTGCGGTGCTTCAGATAGAAGTATTCATCGCACCAGGCCTTGAAGCGCGGGTACAGGCCCGCGCCAAACGGCGCCAGCGCGTCACGGCAGCTGCGGTGAAAGTGCACCGCGTCTTCCTCGAAGCCATAGTAGGGCGTCAGATCCATGCCGCCGCCGAACCAGCAGGTGGGTTCATGCCCGGGCCGGTGCGCGGCAATCATGCGCACGTTCATGTGCACCGTGGGCACATAGGGGTTCTGCGGGTGAAAAACGAGCGACACGCCCATGGCCTCGAACGGCGCGCCGGCCAGCTCGGGCCGGTGCTGCGTGGCCGAGGGTGGCAACTGCGGCCCGCGCACATGCGAGAAGCCGCAGCCGGCACGCTCGAACACGCGCCCGCCTTCCAGGATGCGCGTGATGCCATCGCCCTGCAGGGGCGAACCGGGTTCGCGCTGCCAGGCGTCGGAACGAAAGCGCGCCCCGCCCTGCTCCTGCGGTCCTTCCACATCCTCCAGCGCCGCCGTTATGCGCGACTGCAGGCCTTCGAGGTAATTTCGAAAGTCACCCATGGTTCAACTGTCTGTGCTGCTGCGCAAAAATAAGCGCAACCCAGGCGAGGGCAGCCGCGCAATGGCCGCCCCGCCGCGCTGGCTGCGGCCCCCTTCCCACGCGCAGCGCGAGAGAAGGGGGAAGCCGCGAAGCGGCTCAGGGGGTTGTCGCCTCATTTGACGGCGCGGTAGCCGATGTCGCGGCGGTACTGCGCGCCGTCGAAGTAGATGCCGCGGGCCACGTCATACACGCGCTGCTGCGCCTGTTTCACGTTGTCGGCCAGGGCCGTCACGCACAGCACGCGCCCGCCGCTGGTGCGCACCACGCCGTCATCGTCAAGCTGGGTGCCGGCATGGAACACCATGGCATCGTCCTCGTCATGCGGCAGGCCGGTGATGGCGTCACCCTTGCGCGGAGCCTCGGGGTAGCCATGCGCGGCCATGACCACACCGAGCGCCGTGCGGCGGTCCCACTGCAGCTCAACCTGGTCCAGCCTGCCGTCCACGGCCGCACCCAGCACCTCGACCAGGTCGCTTTTCAAGCGCATCAGAATGGGCTGGGTCTCGGGGTCGCCCATGCGGCAGTTGAATTCCAGCGTCTTGGGGTGGCCCGTGGCGTCGATCATCAGGCCGGCGTACAGAAAGCCCGTGTAAGGGATGCCGTCCTTTTCCATGCCGCGCACGGTGGGCAGGATGACCTCGCGCATGGCGCGCGCATGCACGTCGGCCGTGACCACGGGTGCGGGCGAATACGCGCCCATGCCGCCGGTGTTGGGGCCCTGGTCGCCGTCCTTGAGGCGCTTGTGGTCCTGGCTCGTGGCCAGGGCGACGACGTTCTTGCCGTCACACAGGACGATGAAGGAGGCCTCCTCGCCCTCGAGGAATGCCTCGATCACCACGCGTGCGCCGCCTTCGTTGTGCGCCACGCCGTACTTGTTGTCCACCAGCATGAAGTCCACGGCGTCGTGGGCTTCCCTAGCAGTGGTGGCCACCACCACGCCCTTGCCCGCGGCCAGACCGTCGGCCTTGATGACGATGGGCGCGCCCAGCCGGTCCACGAAGGCGTGGGCCGCAGCCGGGTCGGTGAAGGTGTCGTAGTCCGCCGTGGGAATGCCGTGGCGGCGCATGAAGGCCTTGGAGAAGGCCTTGGAGCTCTCGAGCTGTGCGGCCGCCTTGGTGGGCCCGAAGATGCGCAGGCCGTGGGCGCGGAACTCGTCGACCACGCCCGCGGCCAGCGGTGCCTCGGGGCCGACCACCGTCAGCCCAATCTTCTGCGCCTGCGCCCATTCGCGCAGCGCCACCGGGTCGGTGATGGGCAGGTTCTCGTAGCGGGGCGACAGGGCCGTGCCGCCGTTGCCCGGCGCCACGTAGACCTTGGTGGTCCTGGGGGACTGGCTCAGCTTCCAGGCCAGTGCGTGTTCCCGGCCGCCGCCGCCAATGACTAGGATTTTCATAAGTTGTGGCCGGGGCTCCTAGAGCTCAGCGTTGTGGTAGACCTCTTGCACGTCGTCGAGGTCTTCGATCATGTCCAGCAGCTTCTGCATGCGCGCGGCGTCGTCGCCCTCGAGGGCAATGGTGCTCTCGGGGCGCATGGTGACCTCGGCCACTTCGGGCTTGAGGCCCGCGGCCTCCAGCGCATCGCGCACGGCCTCGAAGTCGGCGGGTGTGGTCAGCACTTCGATGGCGCCTTCGTCATCGGTGATCACATCCTCGGCGCCGGCCTCCAGCGCCACCTCCATGACCTTGTCCTCGCTGGTGCCTGGAGCATAGATCAGCTGGCCCACGTTCTTGAATTGAAAGGCCACCGAGCCTTCCGTGCCCATGTTGCCGCCGTACTTGCTGAAGGCATGGCGCACCTCGGCCACGGTGCGAACACGGTTGTCGGTCATGGTGTCCACGATGATCGCGGCGCCGCCAATGCCGTAGCCTTCATAGCGGATTTCCTCGTAGTTGATGCCTTCGAGGTTGCCCGACGCCTTGTCGATATTGTACTTGATACGCTCCGCCGGCATGTTGGCGGCCTTGGCCTTGTCGACCGCGAGCCGCAGCCGCGGGTTCATCGACAGGTCGCCGCCGCCCTGGCGCGCCGCGACCACGATCTCACGGATGATGCGGGTCCAGACCTTGCCGCGCTTTTCGTCCTGGCGGCCCTTGCGGTGCTGGATGTTGGCCCACTTGGAATGCCCGGCCATGGAACGGATCTCCTGCGCCGCCCGGCGGCA
>JAFECU010000099.1 GCA_018242005.1 Pseudomonadota bacterium
AGCCCAAAATCACGCTCACCCGCTCGTGCAACTGGGTGGGCTTGATGTCCAGGATGCGCTGCTTGCCATTCGTGGCGGCGCCGCCGGCCTGTTCCACCAGCCAGCCCATGGGGTTGGCCTCGTACATCAGGCGCAGCTTGCCGGGCTTGGCCGGCTCGCGCTTGTCCCAGGGGTACATGAAGACGCCGCCGCGGCTCAGGATGCGGTGCACGTCGGCCACCATGCTGGCAACCCAGCGCATATTGAAGTCCTTGCCGCGCGGGCCTTCCTTGCCGGCCAGGCATTCGTCGATGTAGCGGCGCACGGGCTCGTCCCAGTGGCGCATGTTGCTCATGTTGATGGCGAATTCCTTGGTGTCCTCGGGGATGCGCACGTTTTCGCGGATGAGCACGAAGGAGCCCTGCTCGCGGTCCAGCGTGAACATGGCCACGCCGTCGCCTACGGTGAGCACCAGCGTGGTTTGCGGGCCGTAGATGCAGTAGCCTGCCGCCACCTGGTGGTTGCCGGGCTGCAGGAAGTCGTCGTCATGCACGCCGGGGTGGCCCTCGGGTTTCTTGAGCACGCTGAAGATGGTGCCGATGCTCACGTTGACGTCGATGTTGGATGAGCCATCGAGCGGGTCGAACATCAGCAGGTATTCGCCCTGCGGGTAGCGGTTGGGCACGACATAGATGCCCTCCATTTCCTCGCTGGCCATGGCCGCCAGGTGTCCTCCCCATTCGTTGGCTTCGATCAGGGTTTCGTTGGCGATGATGTCGAGCTTCTTCTGGACCTCGCCCTGCACGTTCTGGCTGCCGGCCGAGCCCATGACGTCGCCGAGCTCGCCCTTGTTGACGGCCTGGGAGATGCGCTTGCAGGCGCGCGCCACCACCTCCAGCAGCAGCCGCAGCTGCGGCGGGATGCGCCCGTCCACGCGCTGCTGCTCGACGAGGTAGCGGGTAAGGCTGATGCGTTCTGTCATGGACAAATCCTCTTTCTTCAATCAATCGGCGAGGGCGCGCGTGACGACCTCTCGCACGTCGTTGGACAACTCGGCCTTCGCGGCCACGCGGGCGATGGCCTCGCGCGCGGCCGTGCGGTAGGGTTCGGCCAGCTTCTTCCAGCGGTCGAGGGCGCGAGCCAGGCGGGCGGCGACCTGGGGGTTGATGGCGTCGAGCGCCAGCACCTGGTCGGCCCAGAATACATAGCCTGCCGCGTCCTGTCGGTGGAAGGCGCCAGGATTGGCGCTGCAGTAGCTGAAGATGACGCTGCGCGCGCGGTTGGGGTTCTTGATCTGGAAGTCGGGATGCTTCATCAAGGCCTTCACGGCAGGCAGTATGTTGCCGCCGCGGTCGGTAGTGCCGGCCTGCAGGGCAAACCATTTGTCCAGCACCAGCGCATCTTCCTTGAAGATCTGGTGGAAACGAGCCAGGGCCGGCGCTGCCAGTTCATGGCCGCTGGCGACCAGGGCCGCCAGCGCATTGAAGCGGTCGGTCATGTTGCCCGCATCCTTGAAGCGCTGATAGGTCTTGCCGGGCCAGACGGTGTCGCCACTGCGGCGCGCGGCCAGGCACAGCATGGACAGCGCCAGGCCGGCAAGGGCGCGGCGGCCTGCGGAAGCGGCATCGGGGCGGTAGGCGCCGCACGCTTGGTGTTCCTCCCAGGCCCAGGCCCAGTCGCTCTGCAGGGCCACGGCGAGCTGCTGGCGCAGGGCCTCGCGCACGGCATGCACGCGCTGCGGATCCACCTCCTGCAGCTGCTCGGCTATGTAGCTCTCGGACGGCAGCGTCAGCACCAGTTCTTTGAATGCGGCGTCGAGCTGCGGGTGGCGCAGCATGTCGCGTGTGGCTTGCACCAGGGCCGTGGGCAGGATGTCTTGATCAATTTGGCCGTTGGCCCCTATCGCCAATGTGTTGTCAGCTATTGCATTGATAGCTATGCGGAGCATCAGGCGCTGGCCGGCCTCCCAGCGGTTGAAGGCGTCCGTGTCGTGTTTCAGAAGGGTGAGCAGCTCGGCGTCGCCGTAGTCGCAGTCCAGGATCACCGGGGCGCTGAAACCGCGCAGCAGCGAGGGCACGGGCCGGCTGTCCACGTTGATGAAGTTGAGCGTGAGGCTGGGCTCGGTCAGCACCACCGTGCGCTCGGCGGCGCCCGCCGCGGCCTCGCCTTCGAGCTGCAGGGGCAGGGCGCCGCCGTCAGCGCCCAGCAGGCCCAGGGCCACGGGGATCACGAAGGGCTGCTTGTCACTCTGGCCTGGCGTGGCGGCGCAGCTTTGCGAGAGCGTCAGCGTGTAGCGGCGAGCCTCGGCGTCGTATTGGCCCACGGCCCGTACATGGGGCGTGCCAGCCTGGCTGTACCAGCGTTTGAACTGCTCCACGTGCTGGGCCAGGGGGCTTCCCGGGTTGGCATCCGCGATCGCAGCCACGAAGTCGTCGCAGGTGACGGCATGGCCGTCATGGCGCTCGAAGTACAGCCTCATGCCTCTCGCAAAGCCGTCTCGCCCCACCAGGTTGCGCTGCATGCGCACCACCTCGGCACCCTTCTCGTAAATGGTGACGGTGTAAAAGTTGTTGATCTCGACATAGCTGTCGGGCCGGACCGGGTGGGCCATGGGTCCAGCGTCCTCGGGGAACTGCGCGGTGCGCAGCACGCGCACGTCCTCGATGCGGCGGGTGGCACGCGCCGAGGGGCTGCCCGCCATGTCCTGACTGAATTCCTGGTCGCGAAAGACGGTGAGGCCTTCCTTGAGCGAGAGCTGGAACCAGTCGCGGCAGGTGACGCGGTCGCCCGTCCAGTTGTGAAAGTACTCGTGGCCCACCACGCTCTCGATGTTGGCAAAGTCCACATCGGTGGCCGTGGCCTCGCTCGCCAGCACGTACTTGGTGTTGAAGATGTTGAGGCCTTTGTTCTCCATCGCGCCCATGTTGAAGTCGCTGGTGGCGACGATCATGAAACGTTCCAGGTCCAGGCTCAGGCCAAAGCGCGCCTCGTCCCAGGCGATGCTGGCCATCAGCGAATTCATCGCGTGCTCGGTCTTTCCCAGGTCGCCCGGGCGCACCCAGACCTGCAGCAGGTGTGGCTTTCCGGCGCGGCTGATGATCTGCTGCTCGCGTGCCACGAGTTTGCCCGCCACCAGGGCGAACAGGTAGCAGGGCTTCCTGTGCGGATCGACCCAGCGGGCGAAATGGCGGCCGCCGTCGAGTTCGCCGCTGTCCACCAGGTTGCCGTTACTGAGCAGCACCGGGTACAGCGCCTTGTCGGCGCGCAGCGTGACCTGGTAGCTGGCCATGACGTCGGGGCGGTCCAGGAAGTAGGTGATGCGCCGGAATCCCTGGGCCTCGCATTGCGTGAAGAAGGTGTCGCCGCTCACGTACAGACCCGACAGCTGGGTGTTCTTGGCCGGGGCGCAGGTGGTGAAGATCTCCAGTTCAAAGGGGTCGTTGCCCTCGGGCAGGTTCTCCAGCACCAGCTTGTCGCCCTCAATCTTGAAAGAGCTGCCGGCGCCGTTGACCATGACGCGTGCCAGATTCAGTTCCTCGCCGTCGAGGCGCAGGGCTTGGGGCACCGCATCGGGGTTGCGGCGCAGGCGCATTTTGTTCAAGACGCGGGTTTTGGCCGGGTCCAGGTCGAACGTCAGCTCGACGCTGTCGATCCAGTAAGCGGGCGGCGCGTATTCCAGGCGCAGGGTGGCCTTGGGGTGTCCTTCTTTCATCACGTCTCCTTATATGCCCTGCTTGAGCGAGGCTTCGATGAACGCGTCGAGGTCGCCGTCCAGCACCTTCTGCGTGGCCGAGATCTCAACATTGGTGCGCAGGTCCTTGATGCGGCTGTTGTCCAGCACGTAGCTGCGAATCTGGTGGCCCCAGCCCACGTCGGTCTTGGTGTCTTCGAGCTTTTGCTGCTCCTCCATGCGCTTTTGCATCTCGTGTTCATAGAGCTTGGAGCGCAGGCGCTGCCACGCCACGTCGCGATTGCTGTGCTGGCTTCGGCCGTCCTGGCATTGCACGACGATGCCCGTGGGCATGTGCGTCAGGCGCACCGCCGAGTCGGTCTTGTTGATGTGCTGGCCGCCCGCGCCGCTGGCGCGGTAGGTGTCGGTGCGCACGTCGGAGGGGTTGATGTTGATCTCGATGGAGTCGTCCACCTCGGGGTAGACGAACAGCGAGGCAAACGAGGTGTGGCGCCCGCCCGAGCTGTCGAACGGGCTCTTGCGCACCAGGCGATGCACGCCGGTCTCGGTGCGCAGCAGGCCGTAGGCATAGTCGCCCTCGATGTGGACGGTGGCGCTCTTGATGCCGGCCACATCGCCGGGCGTCTCTTCATCCACCGTGGCCTTGAAGCCCTTGCGCTCGGCATACTTCAGGTACTGGCGCAGCAGCATGCTGGCCCAGTCGCAGGCCTCGGTGCCGCCGGCGCCGGCCTGGATGTCGATGTAGCAGTTCAAAGGGTCGGCCTCTTTGCTGAACATGCGGCGGAATTCCAGCTCCTCGACCAGTGGCAGCAGCTTGGCTGCCTCGGCCTCTATGGTCAGCAGACCGGTTTCGTCCTCCTCATCGCGGCTCATCTCGTAGAGCTCGGCGTTGTCGGCCAGCTCGGTGCCGAGCTTCTGCAGCGTCAGCACCACGGCGTCGAGGGACTTCTTTTCCTTGCCGAGCTCCTGGGCCTTCTTGGGGTCGTTCCAGACGGCCGGATCTTCCAGCGAGGCATTTACCGTGCGCAGGCGTTCGTACTTGGCATCGTAGTCAAAGATACCTCCGTAGCTCTTGCGTGCGGTTCGCGAGGTCTTCGAGGGTGCTGCCGATCTGATTGATGTGTTCTGCTTCCATGGTGCGGGTTGTCCTGTACGGTTCTTGCGGAATAACCGGCAATTTTCTCATGGCCCGCGCATCTCGGCGCGACAGCGGGCACTTGTCACGGCACTTGCCAGGGCAGTCTTCAGGCAGAGGCCAAAAAATCCTCGATCAGCGCCGCCACGGCCTGCGGCTGGTCGTGGTGCAGCATATGACCCGCGTCCTGCACCACGGCCGTGCGGTAGCTGGGCACATGGGCCAGGCGCTGCAGGTAGTCCTGCAGGCTGTAGCGCTGCTTGTACCACTGGGCCAGGCTGTCGCCTGCGGCATGCACCGACAGCACCGGGGCGGTGATGGCTGCGTACAGGGCCAGGGCCTCGTCCACGCGGTAGAGCAGGGGGTTGACGATCTTGTGCGCCGCGTCGCCCAGGATGTGCCAGCGCCCCTGTGCGTCCTGCTGCGCCCAGTGACGGGCCAGCCAGCTGGCCTTGTCGCCCGTCAGTCGGGGGTTGGTTTTCATGAGGCGCAGCGCTACGCCGTCGGCGCTGTCGTAGGGGGCCAGCGCCATCTCGCCGCGCTCGAACTTGCGGATTTCGTCCATCCACTGCGCAAAGCGGCCGGGCGCCTGCGCCGGCCGCGTGGCAGGCATGCCGAAGCCCTCCAGATTCACCAGGCGCCGGATGCGTGCCGGCCTTGCGCCCGCATACATCATGGCCACGTTGCCGCCCATGCTGTGGCCCACCAGGTCCACGGGCTGCGTGCCGGCGTAATGGTCGAGCAACTGGTCCAGGTCGGCCAGGTAGTCCACGAACTGGTAACTGTCGCAGGGTGCCAACGGCCGTGAATGGCCAAAGCCGCGCCAGTCCGGCGCAATGACCTGGCGTCCGGTGGCGAAGGCCTCGCTGAGCGCATCGACCACGAACTGCCAGGACGCACCCACGTCCATCCAGCCGTGCAGCAGCACCAGCGGCGGGTGCTCTGAACGCGCATTGCCCCACAGACGAACGTGATAGCGCAGCGTGCGGATGGGCACGGATTCGAAGCGAGCGGTGCGTAGTGCTTGGTACATGTGGTGGATTATTTCTGGTTCTGGCGCGCGGTGCTGTCTCCGGTGCTCGCCCGCGCAAACCATGATTGGCAGCCGCGCCGCCGGGGCTATACAGTGCCGGCACTAATCCACGACGAGGAGACACAGCATGCAGCGCAGCATTCTTGCAGCGGCACTGGCCGCAGGCCTGTGGGGCGCGGCCCAGGTCGCATCGGCCGGTACGGTGACGGTGATCACCTCCTTCCCGAAGGAACTGACCACGGCCTACCAGAAGGCCTTCGAGGCGGCCAACCCCGGCATCAAGATCGAGATTCTGAACAAGAACACCACGGCCTCTGTGGCCTACATCCGCGAACTGCCCGAGGGCCAGCGCCCCGACGTGATGTGGGCCAGCGCGCCCGATGCCTTCGAGGTGCTCGCCAGCTACAAGCTGCTGCAGAGCGCGCCCGAGGTCGTCAACAAGGCGGCGCCGGAGAAGATTGGCAACTATCCGCTCAACGACCCCAAGGGCATGTACTACGGCCAGGCGCTGGCGGGCTATGGCATCGAGTGGAACACGCGCTACCTGAAGGCGCACAAGCTCCCCGCCCCGAAGGAGTGGAGCGACCTGGTGCGCCCCGAGTACTTTGGCCACATCGCCATCTCCTCGCCCTCGCGCTCGGGCACCACGCAGCTGACGGTGGAGACCATCTTGCAGGGCGAGGGCTGGGACAAGGGCTGGTCGCAGCTGTTGCAGATCATGGGCAACGCCGCCGCCGTGACGGACCGCAGCTTTGCCGTGCCCGACGGCGTGAACAACGGCCAGTACGGCATCGGCATCGTGATCGACTTCCTGGCGCTGGCGGGCAAGTATTCGGGCTATCCGGTGGACTTCGTCTACCCCAGCATGACGGCCGTGGTGCCGGCCAACATCGCGCTGATTGCGGGCGCCAAGAACACCGACGAGGCCAGGAAGTTCATGGCCTACACCATGTCGGTGCCGGGCCAGCAGCTCTTGTTCGACCCCAAGATCGGGCGCCTGCCCATACTGCCGTATTCCATGCTCAAGCCCCCGGCCGGCTACCCCGTGCCGCAGGACATTGCCAAGCGCGCCAAGGTGCAGTTCAACACCGAGCTGTCGGGCCAGCGCTATCCGGTGGTGATCAGCCTGTTCGACCAGATGGTCACCTTCCGCCTCAAGGAGCTGCAGGCCGCGACCAAGTCCATCCACGAGGCCGCTGCGGCCCTCAAGGCCCGCCCGAACGCGCGCGGCAGCGAGCTGCTGGCGCAGGCGCGCAGCCTGGCCTACACCTCGCTCGTGGGCGCGGACAATGTGAAGAACCCCGAGTTCCTGGAGCTGTTTCGCAAGAGCCGGCGCGACGTGGCCGTGTCCAAGCAGCTCACGGGCATGGAGCAGATGTGGTCCGAGAAGGCGCGCGCCAACTACGAGCGCGCCAGGCAGCTCGCGGATGAAGCACGTGGCCTGGCCCGGTAGGGTTCAAGCGTCCGCATCTGTCGATTCGTCGGGCCTTCATGTCGATGCAATCCATGAACGAGGCGTCATCCCCGCCTTCGCTGGGATGACGGAGGAGGCGCGAGCGTGCTGTCCGCAGATGCCGTAGCACAGACCCATACGCACCTTACCCCCGTACTCGCCACGGCTGGCAGGGGTGCAACCGGAGCCTGAATGAGCGCCACCACTCTTGAGACCCGCGCCCGCGGCGCCCAAGCACCCCGCAGCGCGACGGGGCTCGGGCCCTGGATCGCCTTTGGCCTGATCCTGGCCTTTCTGCTGTGCTTTCTGGTGGTGCCGGCGGGCACGGTGATCTACACCGCGTTCGTCACCGAAAGCGGTGGTCTGACGCTGGGCCACTTCGGCAATTTCTTCGGCCAGTCGGT
The DNA here is from genome assembly GCA_018242005.1 of Pseudomonadota bacterium. Classification (GTDB taxonomy): domain Bacteria; phylum Pseudomonadota; class Gammaproteobacteria; order Burkholderiales; family Burkholderiaceae_C; genus Alicycliphilus. The sequence continues at coordinate 7,696 of JAFECU010000099.1, forward strand.
GTTTCGTGAGTCCTTCTTCAACAGCCTGTGGGTGGCGCTGGCCAGCACCTTTTTTGCCAGCGTGATCGCCGTGCCGCTGGCCTACCTCACGGTGCGCTTCGAGTTTCGTGGCGCGCTCCTGATCCAGACCCTGGGCGTGCTGCCGCTCATCATGCCGCCCTTCGTGGGGGCGGTGGCGCTGCAGCTCATCTTCGGGCGCAGCGGCTCGGTCAACCTGTTGCTGGATGACTGGCTGGGGTTCACCATCCCCATCATGGACGGCCTGGTGGGCGTGACCTTCGTCGAGAGCATCCACTACTTTCCGTTCATCCTGCTCAACCTGGTGGCCGCCATGCGCAACATCGACGGCGCCATGGAGGAGTCGGCGCTGAACCTGGGCGCGCGTGGCTGGCGGCTGTTTCGGCGCGTGATCTTTCCGCTGGCCATGCCGGGGTATCTGGCCGGCGCGGCACTGGTGTTCGTCAAGGTGTTCGACGACCTGGGCACGCCCTTGGTCATGGGCGTGACCAACATGCTTGCCCCGCAGGCCTACATGCGCATCACCTCGGTCGGCGTGGACGACCCGCTCGGCTATGTGATCAGCGTCATCATGATCGGCTTCTCCATCCTGGCGCTGTGGCTGGCCGCGCGGGCCATGCGAGGGCGAGACTACGCCACGCTGCAAAAAGGCGGCGGCGCGCTGCAAAAGCGCCGCCTCTCGGCCTGGGAGTCGCTGCTGGCCTACGGCTGGATCCTGCTGGTGCTGGCCGTGGTGCTGGCGCCGCACGCGGGCATTCTGTTGATGTCGCTGGCCCAGGTGTGGAGCTACTCGGTGCTGCCCGATGCCTACACGCTGGCGCACTACGCCACCGTGTTCAGCGACGCCGGCCACATGATGGGCAACACGCTGCTGTACTGCGTGCTGGCCGCGGGGCTGGACGTGGCCATAGGCACGGCCATTGCCTACCTGATCCTGCGCACGCGGCTGCCGGCGCGCCAGTGGCTGGACTGGCTGGCCTCGGCCGCGCTGGCCATTCCGGGGCTGGTACTGGCCATCGGCTACCTGCGCCTGTTCAAGGGCGTCATGCTGCCGGGCAGCGACACACTGGTGGTGCAGACCTGGGTGCTCATCATGCTGGCCTATGCCGTGCGGCGCCTGCCGTATGCGCTGCGCTCGTGCATGGCGGCGCTGCAGCAGGTGCATGTGTCGCTGGAAGAGGCGGCGCAGAGCCTGGGGGCCTCGCGCCTGTCCACGATACGGCGCGTGATGGTGCCGCTGATGGCGGGCGGCATTCTGGCGGGTTTCGTGACCAGCTTCATCACCGCCGCCGTGGAGCTCTCGGCCACGCTGGTGCTGGTGTCGACCGAAAGCCAGGCGCCCATGAGCCTGGGCATCTACCTCTACATGCAAAGCATTGCCGGGCGCGGGCCGGGCGCGGCCCTGGGGGTGCTGGCCGTGCTGGTCGTGGGCCTGGGCACGTATTTCTCGCACCGTTTCGTGGAGCGTTCGCGCGCCGCGGTGCAGCCATCCTCCAGGGCATGAGCCATGAACCAAGCCTCCCTTGAATGCCGACACATCAGCCTTGCCTACGGCGCCACGCCCGTGCTGCGGGACATCAACCTGAAGATTGAGCCGGGCGAATTCTTCGCGCTGCTCGGGCCCTCGGGCTCGGGCAAGTCCACGCTGCTGCGCCTGATCGCGGGCTTCAACCGGCACCAGAGCGGCCAGCTGCTCGTCGATGGGCAGGACATATCGGGCGTGCCGCCGCACCAGCGCAACATTGGCATGGTGTTTCAGAACTACGCGCTGTGGCCGCACATGACGGTGTGGGACAACGTGGCCTTCGGCCTGGTGGAGCGGCGCGAGAGCCGCGACGCCATACGCCGCAAGGTGGGTGCGGTGCTCGAGCTGGTCGGCCTGGCCGACTACGGGCGACGCCGCCCCGCGCAGCTCTCCGGCGGCCAGCAGCAGCGCGTGGCGCTGGCGCGCACCATCGTCATCGAACCGCGGCTGCTGCTGCTCGACGAGCCCCTGTCCAACCTCGACAAGAACCTGCGCGTGCAGATGCGCGAGGAGCTCAAAAACCTGCAGCGCACGCTGGGGCTGACGACCATCTTCGTCACCCACGACCAGGAGGAGGCAATGACCACCGCCGACCGCATGGCCGTGCTCGACGGTGGCGTGCTGCAGCAGGTGGGCACGGCCGCGGGGCTGTATGACTATCCGCACAACCGTTTCGTGGCCGGCTTTGTCGGCTCGGCCAATCTGCTGGAGGGCGAAGTCACGGC
>JAFECU010000009.1 GCA_018242005.1 Pseudomonadota bacterium
GACCACTTCGGCCGCATCGACGGCGTGGTGAACAACGCCGGCATCCTGCGCGACCGGTTCTTCCACAAGATGAGCCTGGACGAGTGGGACGCCGTGGTGAAGGTGCACCTGTACGGAAGCTACTACATGGCGCGCGCCGCGGCCAACCACTTCAAGGAGCAGGAGAGCGGCGCCTTCGTGCACATGACATCGACCTCGGGCCTGATCGGCAACTTCGGCCAGGCCAACTACAGCGCGGCCAAACTGGGGCTGGTCGCGCTGTCCAAGAGCATTGCCCTCGATATGCAGAAGTTTGGCGTGCGCTCCAACTGCATCGCGCCCTTTGCCTGGAGCCGCATGATCGGCTCGATCCCCACCGACACGCCCGAGCAGCAGGCGCGCGTGGCCAAGATCCAGCAGATGACGCCCAACAAGATCGCGCCGCTGGCGGTCTACCTGCTGTCGGATGCTGCGAAGGACGTGAACGCCCAGGTCTTCGCCGTGCGCAACAACGAGATCTTTCTGATGAGCCAGCCGCGCCCCGTGCGCTCGGTGCACAGGAGCGAGGGCTGGACGCCCGAGTACATCGCCGAGCATGGCATGCCGGCGCTCAAGGCCAGCTTCGTGCCCATGGAGCGCTCGGGCGACGTCTTCTCATGGGACCCCGTCTGACCGGGCACCACGGCACAAACATCCAACCCGTCACCCCGGCGAACGCCGGGGTCCACGACCCCGTCTTCTCGATTCCGGCCTGCGCCGGAATGACGAGGCGCGGCGTTGCAAGCAAAAGGACAGGCGCATGGCCATCGACTACCACCACCTGAAGAACCGGGCCTTCGCGCCCGTGCACCAGCATTACACCGAGCGCGACACCATGCTCTACGCGCTCAGCCTGGGCTTGGGCAACGACCCGCTCGCTGCCGCCGCGCTGCCCTTCGTCTACGAGGGCATGCCGGGCGGCCTGCGCGCCCTGCCCACCCTGGCCGTGGTGCTCGGCTACCCGGGCTTCTGGGCGCGCGAGCCGGACACGGGCATAGCCTGGGTGCGCCTGCTGCACGGCGAGCAGCGCGTGCGCTGGCACAGGCCGCTGCCGGCGGACTGCGCCGTGGTCGGCAGGAGCCGCATCACCCACCTCACGGACAAGGGCGCGGACAAGGGCGCCATCCTGATTGCCGAGCGGCGCCTGGAGACCGAGGCCGGCGAGCCCCTGGCCACCATGCAGCAGGTGACGTTCTTGCGCGGCGACGGCGGCTACAGCCAGCAGCGCGGCGGCCAGCCCAGCGACGAGCCGCTGCCCGCGCTCGCGCCCACGCCGCAGGACCGTGCGCCCGATTGCACCGACACCCAGGCCATCCGCCCCGAGGCCGCGCTGCTCTACCGCCTGATGGGCGACTACAACCCGCTGCACGCCGACCCCGAGGTGGCGCGCAAGGCGGGCTTCGAACGCCCCATATTGCACGGCCTGGCGAGCTATGGCCTGGTGGCCCATGCGCTGCTGCGCCAATGCGCGGGCGGCGAGCCTGCGCGCCTGAAGGCGCTGGACATCCGCTTTGCCGCGCCGGTCTATCCCGGCGAGACCCTGGTCACCGAGATCTGGCGCGTGCCCGGGCAGGACGGCCAATACCAGCTGCGCGCACGCGTGGCCGAGCGCGGCGTGGTCGTGCTGAGCCATGGCTACGCCGAGTTGGCCTGAACCGCTTCCACTCCCTCTCCCGCTGGCGGGAGAGGGAGTCCATACCAGGAGACCACATGCAAGACGCCCCCGTATTGACCGCCGTGCAGGACGGCATAGGCACCATCACCCTGAACCGCCCCGAGGCGCGCAACGCGCTCAGCCAGGCCATGCGCCCGGCCCTGGCCGCCGCCGTCACGCAGATGCGCGACGACAAGGCCGTGCACGCCGTCATCCTCACGGGCGCGGGCGGGGCCTTCTGCTCGGGCGGCGACATCTCGGCCATGCTCGACACCAGCCGCACGGGCCTCACTTTTCGCGACGGCATGCGCGCGCTGCACCAGTGGTTCCCCGAGCTCGTGAACCTGGAAAAGCCCGTCATCGCCGCCGTCGACGGCCCGGCCTTCGGCGCGGGCCTGAGCCTGGCGCTGGCAGCCGACTTCGTGATCGCCACGCGCCGCGCACGGTTCTGCGCCGTGTTCGGCCGCATCGGCCTGATCCCGGACCTGGGCGCGCTGCACCTGCTGCCGCGCATCGTGGGCCTGCAAAAGGACAAGGAACTGGTGTTAACCGGGCGCACGCTGGACGCCGAGGAGGCGCGCCAGCTTGGCATGGTCTACGACATCGTGGAGGACGGCGCCGTGCTGACCGAGGCCGCGCAGGCGCTGGCAAGGCGCTTTGGCGATGCGTCTACGGCCGCCATCGGCATGGCCAAGACCATCATGAACCAGTCCTTCGAGAGCGACGCGCGCACCATCGCCGAGCTCGAGTCCTACGGCCAGAGCCTGTGCCGCAGCTCGCCCTACCACCAAGACGCGATCCAGCGCTTCAAGAACAAGGAGCCGCTGCGCTTTGACTGGGACAGAGCATGACGCCCCCCCTGAGTCGCCTGCGGCGCCATCCCCCAGTGGGGCGACGCCAGTGGCCTGGCAAAGCCAGCTCCACGGCGTCCGCTGGCGTGGCCTGCTCCGCGGCCATCGGACAAGCAGGGGCGTGCCAGTCGCAACGCTCGTGCGCCATGCGCAGCACCGAGGAGCATTGACATGCCCCTCTTGCCCGAGCGCCTGCAGCAGCTGATCCGACCCGGCGACACCCTGTGGTGGGGCCAGGCCCAGGCCGAGCCGCTGACGCTCACGCGCGCCGTCGTGGCGCACCGCCATGTGCTGGCGCGCGGCGGGCGGCTGGGCGTGTTCGTGGGCATGGCGGGCTCCGACACCCTGCAGCCCTCGCAGGCCGATGTGTTCGACTTCTTCGGCTATGCCGCGGGGGGCGCGCACCGGGCGCTGGCGGCCGCGGGCGTGCTCGACATCGTGCCCAGCCACTATTCGCACCTGCC